>NZ_QFDM01000002.1:600000-921572 GCF_023702065.1 Methanoculleus oceani
GAAGGGGAGGTCGTGCCTGCACATCCGGAACACTGATCCGGCTCCTCCCCGGATCGCTTCCATCACCCCGGCATCCGAAGAGCAAGGATGATCGCCGCGATGCCGCCGACAATGGCGAGCCCCGCAAGGAGCAGCACCAGGCCGACAGCGGCGACGAGCGGGTTTGCGATCAGGATCAGCCCGAAGATGATGCTTAAGATGCCGAGGATCCCCGTACCCCACCCGGCACCGGAGAACCCCTGCACCATGTAGACCGCCCCGATGATGAGCCCCTCCACGCCGATGATGATGGCAAAGACGGTCGGGATGAGAATTGCGCTGTAGAGAGGATAGGCGAGCACGAGGATTCCTGCAACGATGCCGAGGATACTGACCAGCAGTTTCCAGCCCCGGCCGGTTTTGTCCGTAAACAGGCTGATGAACACGACGATACCGTTGAACAACCAGTAGAAGCCGAGGAGGATGATAAGGAACTCCAACGTCGGGATCGGGTAGATGAAGAAGAGAACGCCAAAGAGGACCGCAATAATGCCGAGCAGCAGCACGAGCCAGCGGGGCGGAGCCAGAGCAGCGCCGGTCTCGGGAGAGCCGGCACCGAACTGCATGTTAACCATAACAACACCGTGCGGAGGGCTCGCTACCACCTTATATAGGTATCTCCCCTCATCTGCCCGGCCCGGTCCGGCGGAGTACTGCCCGCATCCGCCGGGCCGGCCGTCTTTCCGGGCCGGTGCACCTGTTATCTGGCAGCAGGCCCCTCTACCGGTCGGGGAGGAGATCCCTCCTTCCGGTAGACGAGCCTCCGCGCTTCCTCCCCCAGTACCTGTTCAGGGCCCATATACCCGAACAACTGGATGATCCGGGCAACGAGCCCCGTCCACCCGGTCTGGTGGCTGGCACCGATCCCGGCCCCGTTATCCCCGTGGAAGTACTCGTAGAAGAGGAGGTGGTCGCGCCAGTGGGGGTCGTCCTGGAACTTCCGGGCGTAGCCGAAGACCGGGCGGCGGCCGCTCTCATCGCGGAGGAATACCCCGGTCAGGCGCCGTGCAATCTCCTCGCTCACCTGGTAGAGGTTCATCCGGTTCCCCGATCCGGTCGGGCATTCTACTGTAAAGTCGTTCCCGTAGTACGCGTACAGGTTTAACAGCGCCCGGATCAGCATGATGTTCATCGGGAACCATATCGGCCCCCGCCAGTTGGAGTTCCCCCCGAACATGCTCGAATCGGAGTCCGCCGGCAGGTACTGCACCCTGTGCTCCTGCCCATTCTGGATGAAGATATAGGGGTCGTGCAGGTGTGCACGGGAGAGGGACCGGATCCCGTAGTCGCTCAGGAACTCGTTCTCGTCCAGCATTCGCGAAAGAACCCTTCGCAGCCTCTCCTCGGTGAGCAGCGAAAGGTGGAGTCGTCCTCCGACGCCGGGCTGGCCGATGTTGGAGACGGTGGACGCCATACGCGTATGGTACTGGTTGAACCATCGTGCCCGCTCTATGAAGTCCGGCATCTGATCTATCATCTCCCGGGTGAAGACCGTGCTGGCAGCGAGAGGCAGCAGCCCCACCAGGGACCGCACCTTCAGCCGTGTCGCGCTCCCATCGGGCAGGCGAAGGAGGTCGTAGTAGAAACCGTCCTCCTCGTCCCACATCCCCTCCTGGTTCTCACCCAGGCTGTTCATCGCCGATGCGATCCAGACGAAATGCTCGTAGAATTTGGTCGCCATCTCTTCATAGACCGGATCGTGGACCGCGAGTTCGGCGGCAATATCCAGCATGGTCTGAGCGAAAAGGGCCATCCATGCCGTCCCGTCGGCCTGCTCCAGGTATCCCCCCGTGGGCAGGGGTGCACTGCGGTCGAAGACCCCGATGTTGTCGAGGCCGAGGAACCCCCCTTCAAAGACGTTCTGGCCGGTGCGGTCCTTGCGGTTCACCCACCAGGTGAAGTTCATCAGCAGTTTCTGAAACATCCTCCCCAGGAACTCCACGTCCCCCGCGCCGAGAAGTTCCTTCTCCGTGCGGTATATGAACAGGGCGGCCCAGGCATGCACGGGAGGGTTGACGTCGCTGAAGTTCCATTCATAGGCCGGGATCTGGCCGTTCGGGTGCAGGTAACGCTCGCGGAGCATCAGGTCGAGCTGGTTTTTGGCAAAGTCCGGGTCCACCATGGCAAGGGCAACGGTATGGAATGCCAGGTCCCATGCCGCATACCACGGGTACTCCCACTTGTCGGGCATGGATATGATGTCGGCGTTCACCATGTGGAACCACGAGTTATTCCGAATGGAGGACCGCTGGCCTGAACCGTGCCCCTCCAGCCAGCGGTCGACCTCATAGAGATAGTACTGCTTCGTCCAGAGCATGCCGGCAAGCGCCTGGCGCATCACGTTCGCCGCATCGGGGCCGACCGACGGAGGGGTGATGTTGTCGTAGAATGCGTCCGCCTCTTGCTTTCGCTGTGAGAGCAGATTCTCAAAGGGGCTCCCGAAGAGAGGGCTTTCCCCGGAGGGCGGGGTTTGGTTCAGCCGCAGCCGTACCGTTTGCACTTCTCCCGGACCGAGAGTTAACCGATAGTGCGCAGAAGCCTTGGTCCCGGAACCTTCCGGGTTCACGGCATCGGTGCGTCCCTCGACGATGGAGTTATTGATACCATCTTTCACGAACGGCGAGGAGTTCGGCGTCCCGAAGAGGCGCTCCGTGTTGGTCTCGTTCTCGGTGAAGAGAAGAGGGACCTCACCTTCGCAGTAGAGATACCGGTCACCCAGCGCCGGATGGCTGGCCGCGATCACGCCGGTCCCTGGCGGGCCCTCCGTCTTTTGAAGGGTTGGTTTCTCCACACCATTTCCCTGCCACCAGGTGTTGCGGAACCAGAGGGTGGGCAGCAGATGGAGGGACGCCTCCTGTGGGCCGCGATTATGCACGGTGATCTGCACCAGGATGTCCTCGGGAGACTCCTTGGCATATTCCACGAAGACGTCGAAATACCGGTCGTCGGCAAAGATGCCGGTGTCGATGAGCTCGTACTCCAGGTCGTACCGGTTCCGGTGCTGGTTTGTGGCAACGAGGTCGTTGTACGGGAATGCTGCCTGCGGATACTTGTAGAGGTACTTCATGTAGGAGTGCGACGGGGTGTTGTCGAGGTAGTAGTAGTACTCCTTCACGTCCTCGCCGTGGTTCCCCTCGGCATTGGTCAGACCAAAGAGCCGTTCTTTGAGGATGGGATCGGCACCGTTCCAGAGGGCAAGCGCAAAGCAGAGGAGCTGGGTATCGTCGGAGATGCCGGCAATCCCGTCTTCCCCCCACCGGTAGGCGCGGGACCGTGCCTGATCGTGCGTGAAGTAGGCCCAGGAATTGCCGTCCCCCCCATAGTCCTCCCTCACCGTTCCCCATTGCCGTTCGCTCAGGTAGGGCCCCCACCGGCGCCAGGGCACGCCGTTGTTACGGATCTCGAGCAGCCGCTGTCCCTCAGGTACATTGGCCACAAACGTCACAGGTGTCATGCGTGGGCCAGACCATCCGGTACATAATATATTTTTCGAAGAATCAAATTTCGAGTTGCCCCGATGGCACTATACAGCGTTGGATCTCCCGTTTTCGTGAGACCCGGCGGTTCCAGCTCATGACCCACGGCCCGTCCGGGAATGCCGGATGAGGAAGCAGGGCAGGAGGACACCTTAACCGGTACGGCAGGCGGACCGCAAGAAGCCTTTGCCGCTGCCGCCGGACCGGCCCCCTGTTTTCCCGTACGAAGGGTACACTACCCGGCAAAATGCCGGACGATTACATTTATATACACCGGGTCCGTCTGATGCACTCGATTCGAGGGCTGATAGAATGGAGAGTGAACCAGATCCGGCTCCCCGGACATCAACGGCAACCCCACAGGGCGTGCTCCTGCCGCTTGCGCTGGCCCAGTTCATCTGCAGTTACGCTGCTTCGAATATGAACGTGGCCATAACCAACATCGCCACCGACCTGGGGACGACGGTCAGCGGCGTCCAGACGACCATCGCCGTTTTTACGCTCACCATGGCAGCCCTCATGATCCCCGGCAGCAAGTTGACAGATATCCTGGGCCGCACGTACCTCTTCAGGCGAGGCCTCCTCGTCTACGGGGTGGGAGCACTGATAGCGGCAGCGGCGCCGGGGCTCGGGATCCTGATCCTCGGCTATTCGCTCCTCGAAGGCATCGGGACCGCGCTGCTGATCCCGCCCGTGTATATCCTCGCAACCGTCTTCTTTCCCGACCTCACCTCACGCGCCCGCGCCTTCGGTGCGATCAGTGCGGCGGGCGGCGTGGGGGCGGCAGCAGGTCCCCTGGTCGGCGGGATCATCACCACCGCGATCAGCTGGCGGGCAGCCTTTGTCGTGCAGGCTCTTGTTGTCGGAATAATCATCATCCAGAGCCGGAAGATCGTTGATCCGGGAGTGCAGGGCGAGAAACCCGCTTTCGACATCGTCGGAACTATCCTCTCGGCGGCGGGACTCTTCTTTGTGGTGGTCGGCATCCTGCAGGCCTCGACGTACGGCTGGTTTAAGGCCAGCCAGGATTTCGTCATCGGCAATACGGTCGTGATCCCGGAAGGCGGCATCTCGCCGGTATGGGTTTTCGTGCTTATCGGAGCGATTTTACTGATCTGGTTCTTCTGGCATATCCGATCCATGGAACGGGCAGGCAAGGAGCCTCTGTTGCACACCAGGATGTTTAAGAACCGCACATCAAACCTCGGCCTCATCACGCAGAACATCCAGTGGCTGGTCCTCTTAGGCCTCTCCTTTGTGGTCTCCGTCTATGTGCAGACCGTGCGGGGCTACAACGCGATCGAGACCGGTCTGATCCTTACGCCGGCCACGATCGGTATTTTGCTCTCCTCGATGGCCGCGGGCAGGCTGGCGCGGAAGTATTCCCAGGCAACGCTGATCCGGGCGGGGTTTATCGTGACGGTAGCCGGCGTCTTCCTCCTGCTGTTGCTGGTACGAGAAACATCCCCCGTCCTTACGTTCGTGCCGGGCCTCTTTCTGGTCGGTCTGGGCGTAGGGGTCATGCTGACATCCTCGGTCACCGTCGTGCAGTCCAGCTTTCCTGAAGAGGATCAGGGGGAGATCTCGGGCCTGTCACGCAGTGTCTCGAACCTGGGCTCCTCGCTCGGCGTGGCCATTGCAGGAACCGTCATCGTCTCCAGCCTGGTCATCGGGAATTTGGGCTACGCGCTCGCCCTGGTGGTTCTGGTGGTGTTTGCGGGTATAGGCCTCGTAGCCGCGTTCATGCTGCCCGCCACCCCGGTGCCCGAGGCCCCGGAGCCCTGACCCGACCTCGCCTGATTGGCTATCCGAGAGGGGCATGGCAGGGTGGGTTCGTCGGAGCCCTCCGTTTTTGCCGGCCGTAGCCCATTGTAGGGACTCGCAAAAATAAGGGCTCTTACAGTCAATCCCCGGGCGGACCTGCAGATAGTGCGGGAGATCATCAACCCTTCATCGGGCGCGATTACCGAGGGATCATCTCTTCAGTCCACTCCCTCCGCCCGGACGTCCGCGGGACCGGAAGTAGGCCTCGATCTGCTCGAGAGACAGCCCTTTCGTCTCCGGCACGAGCTTGAAGACGAAGAGCCACGCGAGGAGGGCTACCAGGGCGTAGAGGAGGAAGACCCCCGACTCCCCGATGAGATCCACCAGCGAGAGAAACGTCGCTGCAATGATGAAGTTCGCGGCCCAGTTCGTAACCGTCGCGAGGCTCATGGCCAGTCCCCGCACGCTGAGCGGGTAGATCTCGGCGATAAGCAGCCAGAAGATCGGCCCGAGGCCCAGCGCAAAGGAGGCGACATAGATGATGAGGCTCACCGCGGTGATCTGCCCCAGCGAGACGGCCGCCCCTCCGGCGCCGCTGTTCTCGAGGGCGAACCCGATCCCGAGGATCAGCATGGCGATGCCCATGCCGGCAAGGCTCCAGAGGAGGAGCGGGCGGCGTCCCGCCCGGTCGACGAGCCAGATGGCGATGAGGGTCACCAGGACGTTCACGATGCCGATCCCGACCGTCGCGGCGATCGAGGCGGTCGCCTCCGCGAGGCCGGCAAACTGGAAGATGGTCGGGGCGTAGTAGATGACGGTGTTGATCCCGGTTGCCTGCTGGAGGATCGCGAGGCCCACCCCCAGAAGCAGCGGGAGCCGAACAGCAGGCGCGATCAGGTCCGACCACGTGCCCGCCCCTTCCGTGCGCACGCCCCTCTCGATCTCATCGAGTTCTTCCGATACGTCGGCGGTGCCGCGGATCTTCTGCAGGACTTTTGCGGCGGCGTCGCGGCGGTTCACAAACATCAGCCACCGGGGGCTCCGGGGCATCAGGAACATGCCGATAAAGAGAACGGTGCCCGGTATCACTCCCGCGAGGAACATCGCCCGCCAGTCGCCGGCCGCCGCAAAGTAGTAGTTCACGCCGTAGGCGATCAGGATGCCGACCGTTATCAGGAGCTGGTTGAGCGAGACGAGTGCGCCCCGAATACTCTCAGGCGCAATCTCGGAGATGTAGAGAGGAGCGACGAACGAGGCCACCCCGATGGCGATCCCGATCAGGATCCTGCCGACGATGAATATGGAGAAGAGAGGGGAAAGGACGACCACGAACGTGCCCACGATGAAGATCAGCGATGCGGCCAGGATGGAACTGCGGCGCCCCACCCTGTCCGAGAGAGGCCCCCCGAAGAGCGCCCCGATGATCGCACCCATCAGCACGGCGCTCACCGCCACCTCGGTCGTGACGCTTGTAAGGCTGAACTCCTCGTTGATGAAGAGGATCGCCCCGGAGATGACGCCGGTATCAAACCCGAAGAGGATCCCGGCAACGGCGGCAATTGCGGCGACGACGAGGACGAGCCCTGTGATCCGGTCGGGTTCAGGCGCCATAGGGATCCTCCCCTCGGCTGTGGGTCCGCGACATACGGGGTTTCTGCTGAACCCGATATGTGGGGCCGGGATGAGAGGGGTTCAGCATCGGGTCGTCGAGAGGGATGAGGACGGACCCCGCCCCCGGGAGAAGCGGGGTTTCGTGAAACAACAGGGATGCTCCGTCATCGGAGACTGCCGGAGATTGCATCGCATCCAGTTGCAATTCAGGTACTTAAACCTGCGCCACCCCATAGGGGGCTGCGTTCCCGCAAAGCCGGAGACGGTGCATACGCTGCCCCGCGGTGCAGGGGGCGCCGTGCTCCCGGACACGTGCGGTGATGATACGCTCCGGAGCAAGGTTCATATACCGGAGTGCGCATCCTGTGGCATGCCGGAATTGCAAGAACTCCGGGGCTCGTCCCTCCCCCGGCGTCCGGGTGGAACAATGGATAGATCTAAGGCGATTGATGGAATCCGGAAAGGGTTTCGGGCAATCGCCATCGCGTTCGTTTTCGCCACCCTGATCCCCGTACTCCTCGGCCTTCTCTTCTCCGTCCCGACCGGGAGAGTCTTTTCTCTGATCGTCTCCACCCTCCTTCTCCAGGCAAATGCCGCCTTTGTCGGCCTGGGGCTCGGCCTGAATCCCGTGTTCATTCTGGTCGTCATGATATTCGTGGAGCTCGGGATCGTCCTCGCCATCTACGAGATCCTGGATGTATTTGCCGAGCAGTCGGAGAGAGTCCGGCGTTTCACGAAGAGCACGGAAGAGAAGATGGCCAGGTACCCTATTCTACATAAGTACGGCGCAGTCACGCTCATCGTCCTCCCCGCGCTCCCGGTGATCGGCCTTTACTCCAGCGTCGTCATCGGGTGGCTTCTGCGCTGGAACAAACTCCAGTCGCTCTTCTTCGTCACGCTGGGATGGATTCTCGTCACCGGCTTCCTCCTGCTCGTGGCGCTCGGGTTCGTCCGGGTGGTCTTCTGATGCGAGCGGGATAGCATGTCCGGGGTCGTCGGTATGGACTGGTCGTTTGTTGTGGGCATCATCTACCTCCTCAACACCATCTTTGCGGTCGTCGTCATCTTCTTTGAGCGGAGAAACCCTACTGCGACCCTGGCCTGGCTGATGGTGCTCTTCTTCCTGCCGCTGATCGGGTTCGTGCTGTACCTGTTCCTCGGCCAGAACTACACCAGGCAGCGATTGTTTACCCTCAAAGAGAAGGACGACGCCACCCTCGGGTCGATCTTCGAGGAGCAGCACCGGAGACTTCTCGAAGGGCAGTACTGGCTCTCCAATCCGGAAGCGGAACAGTACCGCGACGTAATTCTCGCACTTCTCCGGAGCAACCGTGCGCTCCTGACACAGGACAACCGGATCGAGATCTACACGGACGGAAAAGAGAAGTTCGAGGCCCTGTTCGCCGCAATCAGGAACGCAAGCCACCACATCCACCTGGAATACTTCATCGTCAACAACGACGAACTCGGGCGGGAGGTCGTGCACGCGCTCGCCGCGAAGGCAAAAGAAGGCCTTGAGGTCCGGCTGCTCTTCGACGCCCTGGGAGCCCGGGCCGGGGGCGGGTCGCGGGCGGCATTCCGGGAACTGACGGATGCAGGCGGTTATATAGGCGTCTTCTTCCCCTCGATCTATCGGGTCAACTACCGCAACCACAGAAAGATCGCGGTCATCGACGGCAGGATCGGCTTCATCGGCGGGTTCAACATCGGGGACGAGTACCTGGGCAAAGGCCCCCTCGGCTACTGGCGGGATACTGCCGTGAAGATCACGGGACAGGCAGTGAAGATGTTGCAACTCCGGTTCTTCCTCGACTGGAACTTCACGACCAACGAGTACCTGAGAGCCGACCCGGTCTACTTTCCCGAACAGGACGGCGGCGGCACCACTGCCGTCCAGATCGTCTCCGGCGGCCCGGACACCCGCCGTAGCCCGATAAAGGAGGGCTACATCAAGTTGATCAACGCCGCCCGGGAGTCCGTCTACCTCCAGACCCCCTACTTCATCCCCGACGACAGCATCTCGGATGCCCTGCGCCTCGCGGCCCTCTCCGGCGTCGATGTCCGCCTGATGATCCCCTGCAAGCCGGACCATCCCTTCGTCTACTGGGCGACCCTCTCCTTCGCCGCCGACCTGCTCGATAGCGGCGTACGGGTCTACACCTACGACAACGGCTTCATCCACGCCAAGACCATCGTTGTGGACGGGAAGGCGGGATCGGTCGGGAGCGCGAACTGGGACGTGCGGAGCTTCCGGCTGAACTTCGAGGCAAACGCCTTCTTCTACGATGCGGCCGTCGGGGCGGAGGTGAAGAAGCGCTTTCTACAGGATCTTGCCCTGAGCACCGAGATCACACAGGAGTGGTATCGCGAGCGGTCCCGCCGGATCCGGATCAAGGAGTCGATATCACGGCTCTTCTCGCCCCTCGGATGAGGGTGCGCGGATGCGATACACACAGATGTCATGCAGCAGGTTGAGTTATATAGTCGAACCGGCATCCTGCTCTCGAGGTGCGTTATGTCTCTTGGTCCGGTAGAATACATGGTCATCGAGTTTCCGGGAAACCAGTTCAAAGGTGAGATCATCCCGGCGTTGCGTGAAGTGATCGACGCGGGCGTCATCCGAATCATCGACCAGGTCTTCGTGAGGAAAGACGATCGGGGCAACGTCAGCGTGATGGAACTCAAGGATCTCCAGAAGGATGCGGCAGAAGCGTTCGCCCCGCTCGCACGGGATGCCAGCACGCTCTTCGCTGAAGAGGATATCGAGAAGGTCAGCGGGATCATGGAGAACAACAGTTCCGTGGCGCTGCTCCTCTTCGAGCACGTATGGGCGACGAGGTTCCGCGACGCCGTCCTGAACGCCAACGGACGGGTGATCGCGGGCGAACGTATCGAAAAAGAGAGGGTGGATGCCGCGCTGGCATGGAAGCCCGAAGAGCAGGAAGCACTGGAGGTGGCACCATGAGAGGCGGCCGCCCGGGCCTTATCGGCACCGTAGCCCGTACTGCAGTGGTCGCGGGAACGGCCACCGCTACTTCCCACGCTGTCAATAAGCGGATACAGCAGAAAGAGATGCAGAAAGCAACGCAAGCGCAGCAGGCGGCACCATACGAAGAGCAGGTGCAGGCGGCGTCATACGAGGAGCAGGTGCAGGCGCCTGCCGGAACAGGCATAACCCAGGAGGAGAAGATGGCTCAACTCAGGGAACTCGCCGAGTTGAAGCAGATGGGCGCCCTGACGGAGGAAGAGTTCCAGCAGGAGAAGCAGAAGATCCTTGCTCAGTAGGATTGCGAGGTTCACTTTTTTCGGGTACGGAGGCTGGCTCCCGGAATGCCCGGTGGAGTGCGAAGGGCCGTCTGTCGGCGGGACGGCCGGAACCAGCGCCGCGGTTGAGCCCACGGGGCGACTGCCAGAGAGTATGATGCCCATCGGGGATTCTCCAGGGCCACATCACCCGTACTCTCCAGCCCCTCCCCTGCATTCCTCCGTGTGCCGGGACGGGTGAGGCAGGTGCAGTCACCCTTATATATCCCTCCATCCATCACGCCGCGGCGTGGGACCAGCAATACCGTGGATAATTTCATCCGGCATCGCCTGCAGGACAGATCATCTCATTTAAAAACCGTCACGAGAGATGCGCATACCCGGCGCAGAGAAGATTCCCGGGAAACAGTGATCTCACCGTTCATCAATCGCTGAAGGCCGCACACGGGCTCGTGGTCGCATGCACAGGGCCCTCCTATCTTACAGGATAGGAACAGCGGGCAGCAATCGAATGAAGGTGAAGTGTATGAAACGTGTAGCACTGAGGGCGATGATCGCCGCCATCGTCGCCATTATTTTTGTGACGGGATTCGCTTCGGCACAGATACCTCCTGTGGATCCCATGCAACCGCCAGTGGTCGAACCTCCGCAACCGCCTACGCCAACGCCTACGCGACCGCCGGTAGGCGTACTTCCGGAGCCGCCGGTAGTCGAACCTCCGCAGGTGCCAACGGCCGGGCCCACGCAACCGCCTGCACCAACGCCGACAATTGAAACCACGCAGGTGCCAATGCCAACGCTTATGCCAACGACCGAACCAGCGCAACCGCAAACGCCGACGATCGTGCCTGTACAACCGCAACCACCGGCAATCGCACCTGTGCAAACGCCAGCGACGCTGCCTCAGGAGAACGCTTCGACAGGTGCCGGGGTGCAGGTTTCAAGCGGCCCGGGGGATAAGCTGTTCCCAGCGATATCAGGGAACTATATCGTCTGGGTTGACGACAGTTCGGCCTCGGTGCAGCTCTACGACAGCACATCGGGAAACACTTCAACCATATCCGATGCAGCGTCGATTCCTCTCGAGTTGCCGTACGAACTTGCCACCGACGGGAACAGCGTCGTGTGGACGGGCGAAAGTCCGCAGGCAGAAGGGGATATTCTGTTCATCTACGACATCGCCTCAGGAAATCTGCAACAGGTGACGGACGGTTCAGGGGCGCCCGGATTCCCGGGTGTCTCACAAAACTACGTTGTCTGGATAGATGGAGACGAATTGGGCGACGTATATATCTATGATATTACAAGCGGGAACATCTCGACCGTGACCGCCGATCCCTATCTGCAGCTCTGGGCCGACATTGGTGGAAACACGATAATCTGGGGGGATAATGAAACCGAGGAAGGAGACCTTGACATCGCGGTACTGACCCTTGAGCAGCCAAGAACAAGGCTTCTGGGCGATTCGGGTGACGATGGTTTTCCTGATGTCTCGAGTGACGGCAACTACGTCGCCTGGATCAACGCCCGCGGTAATCAGACCGCCGTGTACCTCTATGACGTACTGGCAGAGAACATGACGCAGATAACCAGTGAATCCGCAAATCCTGATGCGGTCGCGGTCGACGGGAACCACGTGGTCTACTCGGACTGGCGGAACGGAAACCTTGACATCTACCTGTACGACATCAGCACCGGAGTCGAAACGCCGGTCACCCAGGACCCGTATCAACAGACCTACCCGGACATCTCCGAAGGAACGATCGTCTGGATGGGCAACAACACCGGCCCGTGGGAGATCTATACCGCGGAGGTGCCTGGGGGTCCGTCGCCTGCTCCGGTACAGACTTCTCTAGTACAACTTAACCCGGTACCGGCAGGAGCAATATAGTAAATTCGATGATCTGTGCGTACCGAAAATCCCAAGAAAACCTCTTTTTCAGAGCAGTCCCAGGCATTACGTCTTTGTAATGCTATATTCCGAGAATCAGCACAGTTAGTCCAACTGCTCCCGGATCTGCAACCGATACCATTCGATGATCTTCTGGATGGTATCATAACCCGTCCCCCTCAGGCGATACGACACCGCAGACTGGCTGGTGCCGATCCGGTCCCCGATCTCCTTCTGCGTGAGCCCCTCGAGTGTCAGCATCACGGCTTCGGCCTGTCTCTTCGTATAGCCGTCGATCATCCTGTCCAGAACGTCGCAGAAGATCGACAGCGTCGTGTTGAAGTCCTCCCAGGGGGTTGTTACGATGATACCGCGCCCGGCTTTCTTCATGGCATCCAGTTCGAGGCCGGAGAGCCGGAATGCCTCGCCGTCCCCCTCTCCGGCCAAACCGTCCCCCGGCAGGTAGCGGACGGTTCCAATCCCGACCGCGATTCGTGCATCCAGCCGGAGAGCGCTGTTGTCGCGATCGAACCCGGCGATGAACTTGAGGCGCAGGAGGACCGCATCTTTGAGCGCCTCCCCGGGGTTTGAAGAGACGCCCTGAAAACTGTCTCCGCGGAATATCGAGAACGGCGCTACGTAGTCTTTCCCGATCTCCGCCAGCGTCTCCTTCAGGCGGCGCATGCACTCTTCACCGTATGCGTTTTTGATCTCCCGGGAACGGACCAGATCCCCCGTGAGGACCGCGTAAACTCTTCTCTCCGTCATGGCGCCATCGTCGCCTTCTCTGCATGGTTCCTTGTCGGCCATCAGATATGAAGATATCTACTCATAATAAGAAATTATCAGTATATTAACTCATACATTACCAGAATGAGCAATTATACTCATACAAGATCCGTATTCATAGTCCGGGCATGCACCCCCGGCAACCCCACGATTGAGATTGGAGCCGGAGGGTCCAGGTCTAAAGTTTTGACAGGTACTGGACGAACTGCTCGATCCCGCCCTGGCACACCAGGTAACCGACGGCCGCCCCGATAAGGACCGCGATCGCGAAGCTCACCATCGTTCCCACGATGATGTACTCGGATCGCTTCGCGTCGTTGATCCTGAAAAGCCCTTTTGCTGCTATGAGGAACCCGATAGCCGTGTACTCGTTCACCAGGATAAACGTCACGATCAGGACCCGCTCGACGTATCCGATCAAACGGCCGGCATGATCCAATCCATCCTCTTCCGAAGCGGCTATATCTTTCCGCCAGGACCGGGTTACGCTCCCGACCAGGATCCCGCCGGGCCGGAGGACCAGGAGATACGCGACGATGACGACCCAGATCCGGATAACCCCGCCCGGGCTGTCGGACGGATAGGGGACCGGAGTCTGTGAAAGCAGCGCCAGAACGATGAAGAGAACGGCCAGGTGGGCGATAAAAAGCCACCCTACAGGTTCAGGCATTGCGCCCTCATCATCCGGATCTCGCACGCGGGCCGTCCTCTTTCGAAGGCTCGCTATCAGGTCGGGCAGTACGCCGTCGATGACGAAATGCGCTGCCGTAACAAGGACAAAGGCGTACAGGAGGGTGCTCCGGAACTGAGGAAGGAACTCCGGGAGTGACGACGGATCTCTCAGAACAAACATGACGTTCCAGAGATTGACAAAGAGAAACGTCAGTAAACCGGCTGCGAAGGCATGGCAAACCAGGTGCCCGGAGCGCCAGCTGTTCCCGGACCGATCCTTTGCCGGAAATGCGGGCCGGAGAACGAACTCCACCAGCAAGTACGCGAGAAAGATGCGAAGGAACAGTTCGATGCCGTGGGAGATTTCCATTGGAGACAGGTAACTATTCTTCTGAACTCCTACATTACTTCTCCTATTTGCTCTGAAGGGAGACCGACTCATTTAAGAGATTATTGTGATTGAAACTCCCGGGAAATCCATTCATCCGGAATACTCATCCAGGGGAAGGCTACCCATCATGAGGGGCGCGCCGGAAAGGGCTCGTCACTCCCGGAGAGTGCCGGGGACCTTATGGGTTTGGCGCTACGCACATTGTGCCTGCCAATCGAAAACGCAACTGAATTTCCACGAGGCCCCCAGAACCGCCCGCAGCCCTTACATCCCCACCGATTCCGCCACCCGCATCAGTTCGTCCCGGCCGAGCATGCCGCACGTGATCCGGTACGAGTAACCGCCAGCACTCCAGCGGAGCTGATCCCTCCCGTCGGCAGAGACATACCCGGCCTCCCGGCCCCCAGAGAGGGGCACCGATTCAGGCGTGCCGGGAAGGACTGCCTCCGCCCGGTACGGGTCATAGAGCCGCTGCACGAACTCCAGTTCGTCGCTGCCGTTCGTGAACCGGAGTGTGGTGTAGGCGCCGGGGAGATGCGTCCCATCCGCGAAGACGTACCCCTCCGGGAGGTAGGACGGCATCGCCGCACCATAGCGCCGGACGTCGTCGGTGCTCCATAAAAAGAGCGGTGTGATCGCAGCCGTCGGCATCGGCCGGACCTCGACGCCTGTCGGTGGATCGAAGGCGAAGAGGTCGTCCGGGAGCCCGGTGTTCGCCGAGGGATCGGTGTATTCGGCAGAGAGGATCAGGTTCCCGTCTTTGCCATACATCTCCACGCTGAGAAGGAGCCAGGTTTCGGCGTCGATCCATGCCGTGAACCGGTGCACCGCCTCCCGGTAGCGGGTGGGCGCTTCAAAGAGTCTTGATCCGCCCGCAACCTCAAGGAGATAGGCGGTGCGCCCACAGACAGTCTCGGTGCCCAGGTACGAGGCATTCCGCTCCGCAAGCGACTCCGCGACCGTCTCCATATACCCCCGGACCCCCTCCGCCCAGCCGGGGTACTGCGGCTCGGAGAAGGCGGCTTTCATATACGGCCCCGCGACCGTCAGCGCCGTCCGGGTTACCGGGTCGTAGCGCCACTTCCGGGTGCCGTTCGAGACGACGATGGTTCCCGCGAGGTCCGCGGGTTCGAGGTATTCCAGCCGGTAGTTCTCGGGGCCTTTCCGGAGCAGCCTGACGGTGACGTTCTCGGAACCGGCCGTTATCGCTACGGTGGCGGAGAAGTCCGTCGCCTGCTCTTCCGCGGCGACGAACCGGGCGGCGATCTCGTCCGCCGGCGGCGGATCCGCGGCGGTGCCGAGGCACCCGGCGGTGCAGGCGAGGGCGAGGAGGAGCGCGATTGCTAAATACTTCATTTACAGGCCACCCCCGCCACGACGAGGAGCAGCCCGACGAGCGGCATGAGGAGGAGAGTATACAAGACCATGGCAATCGCCATGAAACCCGGCACAGGCGTCCCGGGAACAAGAGTGCAGAACGCGTTAGCGGCCAGGATGAGGGGCAGCACGCTGACAAGGGCGGAGACGGCGATCGGCATCCGCACCCCGTTCCGGCAGTCGTCCGGGAAAGAGTAGAAGAACAATGCTGCCGCCGGAGGAAGCAGGAATAGGAATACATGGTTCCCGATATCGGGAACCGTCACGACCCACCGGGTGATTCCCGTCCAGAGCGCAAGAGCGGTGCAGACGGCCGCGAACGGGATGCCCCAGAACCACCGGGGCGACTCCCGCCGCATCGCCCGCAGGAACTGAACCGACCCGGCGAGCGAGACGAGTGAGAGCAGGATAATCACACTCCCGGAACCGATGGCGCCGCGGGATGCGAGCGTCACCGGCATGACCGCCCAGAGGAAGAAGAAGACCGCGCTCGCGGCGATGAGCGGGCCGGTCTTCATCCCCGCTTCCCCCCGCGGCGCAGGAGCCCGATACCGCAGGCGGCCGTCGCCGCGAGCGCCCCGAATCCCGGGGCGTGGGCGGGCGCCGTCCACCCGTTCTCCCCGAACGACCGGGTCGTGCCGGCGAGGATATAGCCGCCGTCGGCCGTCGCAGCGAGGGCCGAGATGTCGTCGGTCGCATCACCGCCGAACGAACGGGCAGCGGTGACATTCCCCGTATGGTCCAGGAGCACCAGCCACCCGTCGTGCGGCCCGCCGGCGTAGACCGTGCCGGTAAAGGCATACCGGCCCGGAGACGGCGCGACCGCCGACGTGACCAGGAGGGGGCCGCCGGGAATCCCCGGCATCACGGTCCAGGCGACATTCCCGGTCCCGCCGATCATGATGAGGCAGAGGCCAGGGAGATCGCTTCCGGGGCGGAACGCCCCGCCGGCGACGAGGTAGCCGACGGCACCTCCGCCGGGCACTTCAAGAAGAATCGCGCCGGTGCCGCCGTCCATCCCGTCAAGCGTCTTCGTCCAGAGAACCTCCCCCGACGGATCGGTCTGGAATACCCGGACCGGCACGGTCCCGGAACGTGCCGCTTCCCAGGGTTTTCTCACCGCGACAAGGTAGCCGCCGTCGATCGGGGTCGATATGACGCTGTCCACGAGCCCGGAACCGTTGCCACCGATGATCCGGTTCCACTCCTCGAACCCATCGCGGTCGACCTTGACCAGCCAGGCGTTGTCGGTCCCGGACGTCCTCTTCCCGCCGAGGATGAACCCGCCGTCAGCGGTCAGGTCGACCGTCGAGAAGAGCCCGTCCCCCGGGAACGTCCGGCTCCAGACCTCCCGGCCGTCCGGCGCGACCTTGAAGAGCCAGGCGCTGCGCGTATCCTTCTCCGGCGTCCAGCCGGTGCTCCCGGCGACGACGTAGTTTCCATCATCGGTCGCGACCACGGCACGCGCGCTGTCCCAGTCAGGCCCGCCGTAGGTCTTCCTCCAGACCTCATTGCCGTCGGCGTCCGTCCTGAGCAGCAGGGCATCCCGGAACCCTGTGTTCGCGGCGATCAGGTATCCCCCGTCGTCCACCTGGAGCACTGACGCGACGTCCGCACTATCCCCGGCGGGGCAGGTCCGGTTCCAGACCTCGTTCCCCTGCCCGTCCGTCCTGATCAGCCAGATGGAGAGGTCATACCAGGTTGCCTGCGTGCCCGTGGGCGTGGCGGCAAACGCCTCCGCCATGGCCCCCGAGATCCCGGCGAGGACAGCGTTCTCCTCATTGGTCAGGGTCGGGCTCCGGCCCACCGCCGGGTCGAACGCGATCCGGGTAACCGCACTCTCGATCTCGCGCACCACCGGGTATTTCCGCCAGATCTCACGGAGGGACTCCTTCAGCGCCTCCTTCTCTTCAGCGGAGCGGGGGGAACAGTCGATGTAGTCGAGCAGGTTCTCCCGCTCGTCATCGGTCCCGACGAGCATGACGTAGTAGGGTGTCGCCTGTTTCACCGCGTCGTCGATCTCGATCCGGCCGACGGGCGCCTTCACCGGGCTCCCGGCCGGGCGGGGGGTTTCGGCAGCCGCCGCGGTGAGGACGAACAGGCCGGAGAGGAGGAGGATGCAGAGGATGGCTCGTAGATGTTTCATGGGATCGGCTTTCACCCCTTATGCCTCCTCCCCGCACGGACGGCCGAGAGCCCGCCCGAGAGCGCGAGGATGCCCATCCAGGCGGAGAACCCGGGCGCGGTTTGGGCCTGGGGCGGCTCCGGCTCCAGTTCCAGGTCGAGCCTGTTGGTGGTATTCTCAAAGGAGATTTCCCGGTGCAGGGGGAGGTAGCCGTCCTTTTCGACCGATACGTTCTGTCCGTAGCCGAACGCGTTCGCTATCAGGTAACCGCCGTCGCCGGCGGTCTCTGTCGTCACGGGGTACGGTGCGCCGAACAGCGGGAGGGTGGACTCGAACCTCACCGTTGCGCCCGGAACCGGGTGGCCGTCGGTGTCCCTCACCGTCCCGATCACATAGATCCGCGGCGGCGGGGGGATGTCGACGTTGACGTAGATCCGCAATGCCGCCTCGGTAGTCTTCCCCAGGTTGTCGATCAGGGTCACGGTGATCGTCTCGTTCCCCTCCGCGACCGGGACGGTGCAGGCGAAATTGGTCGCGTTCCCGCACGAGACCGTACCTGCGCTGCTCTCGACCACCACGTCCCGTATCCCGTTCGAGGCCTCGGCCCTGCCGGTGACCGTAACCTCGGGCGGGACGAGATCGCTCCATATCGTATCGTACTGCTTTGGGGAGGTGACGGAGAGGAACGTCGAGGTCTCGACCGGTTCCTCCCCGGCGCTCGCCGGGGCTGCGGCCGCAGAAAGCAGCACGAGGATGCAGAGGATCGTCAGAATATTTCGTGTCATAGTCCGGCTCCTTGAAAGAGCGATGGGGAGGGATCGTTTATACCCTTTCTGTGCCGTCCGTTTCCGCGTACACAACCCTCTCCGCCAGGGCGATCTCCCGGGGGGCAAAGACGACCAGCGCCCGGGGGTCCTCGTCGATGGCGGTCGGCGTCCGGTTTTCGTCCGGCGGGTCCCTCGGGTAGATCTCGATGGTGTTCCAGACCTCCGTCGTGGCAAAGGAGATGAACTCCAGCGGCCGGAGCGTCCCGTTCTCGATGGCGTAGATGTTTTTGTAGGTGTCGTCGTAGGTCCTGTTCTGCTCGTGGTAAAAGACCTTCAGGCTCATTCCCTTTTTGCCGTAGAAGATCTCGTCGAACGGGATGTCATCGGCAGCGGCGAGGCTCGCCAGCGGGTGCGCGTGAGGAGGGCGGTAATCGAGCCGCTGGGACGAGAGGTAGGCGCTCCCGTTTCTGAGGACGAAGGCGGAGTGGACCCAGGGTTCATCCTCCATATCGGCAAAGAAACTGAACTGGATGCAGGTAAACGAGCCGTTCGCGTCGAAATCCATGACGAGCAGCGGCGACCTCGCCGTCCGGTTGTCGAACGGGATCTGCTCTTCCATCGCCTCCCAGGTCTCGATGAGCGGGGGGTTGTATTGTTCCACCGGGAGGACCGGGACGGCCTCGTAGTGTATCGTCTCGTAGCCGGGTGGGACATAGGAGGCACGCCAGAGGACGAACACCACCACGATAACGATGCCGAGCGCGAGCCACCGGTCTCTCATGCGGCGACGCTCCCGGCAATGAGGCGGCCGCCGTCCGCCGTGCCGATCGAGACGGCGACGATTCGCCGCCGTCCTGTTACAGACGGTTGCTCCTCCACCATAGTGGGAGCTGGGACGCGAGATTATATACGATTTCTGTGCCGACCGTCTATTCTAAAGCCCTGGATTGTACCCGGGCAGGGAAGGCCGCCGACAAAACGCAAAGGTCAAGGTTCCGCACTCCGATTGCTGTAGTATGCGACGCCGGACGGCTGTTGTACTCCTGATCATTCTTCTCTCCGCCCTCCCTTCCTGCGCAGCCGCCGGGTACACGGTCATGCCGGCCGGCGACTACGTACCCGACCGTCCGCCACAGGATATGACACCTATCGAGTGGTGGCAGGTCCCGCCCCAGATCCTGATCTGCAGTCTTCTCATGGATACATCCCCTGAACTCCTGATCGTCGTCAACATCCTGTTCCTGTTGAACGTCTGGCTCTTCTTCGGCTACCGTCGTATTGCAAAACGCGCCGCACTCGAACACGAGACACGGACGGCGATCTACGACCACGTTCGCGCCCACCCGGGCATCCGCCTCGGCACCCTCGCTCAAGACCTCGGAATAAACCGGGGGACCCTGAGGTACCACCTCGGGAGGCTGCAGGAGTTCGGGATGATCGCCACCGCCGCCGTCGAAGGGCGGACGGGATACTTCGAGAACCGGCAGAAGTACTCGGTTCTCGAAGAGAAGGTGCTCATCCACCTCCGGAACCCCAACACCCGGGAGCTCCTCGCCATCCTGCTGGAGAGCCCGGAGGCGTCGCGGAGGGAACTTGCGGAACGGCTCGGGATCACCGCCTCGTCGGTCTCGTGGCATCTGCGAAGGCTGAGGGCCGACGGGATCGTGCTTCAGGAGAAGATAGGGGGAGACGTCCGGTATTCCCTGTCGGGGGAGGCGGCGGGGTTTGTCGGGGAGCGGGTGGGGGTGCGGAGGGGTGATCCGGGAGAAGGGGCTGTATTGAGAGGTGTTTAATCCGGCACCTCCCACAAACCAACCCACAACAGATAAGACCCACCCCATGAATAACCCTTAACCAGGCTGTGATTGTAATGAAAACCATCTACATCCGTACCGAACGCCTGGACCTGATCCCGGCAACGCTCGAGATCCTCGAGAGCGACCGGGACGACCGTCAAAAACTCGCCCGCCTCCTCTCCGCCGCCGTCCCGGGATCGTGGCCGCCGCCGCTCCTCGACGACGAAACGCTCGGGGCGTTCATCCAGATGGTCTCTGAGAAAGGCGATCCGCTCTTCGCCGCCTGGTACTGGGTGCGCGACGACCCGAGAGATGGGGAACGGGTCCTCGTCGGCAGCGGGGGGGTCGCCTCGTCGCCCGTCCCCGGCACGGTGCTCATCGGCTACTCGGTGCTCGAGGAGTTCCAGTGCCGCGGGTATGCAACCGAGGCGGTCCGCCACCTCATCCCCGCGATCTTCTCCCTCCCCGGCGTCCGGCGGATCGTCGCGACGACCTACCCGGACCTCTTCGGGTCCATCCGGGTGCTCGAGAAGAACGGGTTCGTCCATGCCGGCGAGGCTCCCGCCGGCGAGGGGTTCGAGGAGGGAACCGTCGTCTACGTGCGCGAAAAGCCCGAAGCCCCCTTCCGATCCTGAAGGCGGAACCATCCGCACCATCCGGACGGCGGCAGGGAGCAAAGGGTTGGTGGCTGCTCACCATATCCTGCCGGTAATGAGCACCGGCTACAGCGCCCTGCAATCGAAGAACCGCTTCTCAGCCCCCGGTCCCGTAGAGGTACCTCCCGCTGATATCGAGGATGTAATCGCCCCGGTAGAACGGGTACTTCCCGACCAGGTGCTGTTTTAAGGTCTCTACGTCGCTGCTTGCGGCGAGCGCCGACTTTGCGTCCTCGAGATACCCCGCCATATCCGCGAGGGCCTGCATGTTCGCCGGCAGCCCGTGGCCAGGAAGGACGACGTCGTACTCCTTCTCCTGGAACCGGCGGAGGTGGGCGAGCCAGGGGTCCATCTCCTTCTGCTGCAGGAAGACGTGGACCCGGTTGTAGACGAGGTCCTGGGCGATGAGCACGCGGTTCTCCGGGAGTTCGATGACGAGATTGACGCCGGCCTCGGCCCCGTCGGCCTTCTCGTAGGCAAGCGTCACGCCGTCGACGGTCTCGGTCCCGGGCCGGACGATATGCTCCGGCACCACCACCGTCTCCGTGATCGCGTCGCCGAAGGTCGGCGCGTATGCCTGGATCATGGCCTCCCCGCCCCCGCGGATCTGGTCTGTGACCTCGCTTAATGCGTAGATCGCGGCGTCCCTGAAGTATTCGCACCCGAACCAGTGGTCAGGGTGGCTGTGCGTGACGATGACGCGGTCGATCGGCTTGTCCAGGCTGTCGGCGTACCTGCGGAACTCCTCTGCGTGAGGACGGAGAAACTGCGTGTCGACGACGATCAATCTGTTCTCCGTCTCGAGGATATGGGAGTTTACGAAGACTGCCGCCTCGGGCGCCTCGTAGGTGTGTATCCTCAGGTTCTCCAGCGGGATAACGGTCATAACCCCGATCTCAGGCAGGGATCCTGAGCGTTTCCGGGGCACCATCTCTGCGGTCTGGGGGTTCATAGCACCGCCCACTGGAAACTCTCTCTATATGTAACCAGAGGGTGGCCGGGAGAGCGAGGAAGACTCGCGGGATTCTCCGGACCAACCCCTGAAATCCGCCGGACCTCACCTTCCGGGACCCGGACGGCGGCGCACCGGCCGGCACGATTCCGGCACGCGCTATCAGGCCCCATAACAAGGAATGAACCCCGGCACTCCGGTGCTCCGGCAGGACGGGGTCCTGCACAGGAACCTATATGAAGTGTTCATACCCTGTGAGCCTGCCGATACTGCAGAACAGTGAGGCAGGAGTAACCATGGCATGGAGAAGATCTTCGCGTGAACTCTGGAGCGAATTCGACGAGATGCTCGGGGATATGCAGAAACAATTTGGCGAGGTGATGGAGCGCCTCTCAGGAGCCACGCAGCAGGTACCCCTGATTGGCGGAACCGGAGCGGTGGTCGACGTCCTGGAACACGATGCGGATATCGTGGTCGTTGCCGACCTCCCGGGCGTGGAGAGGCAGGGTATATCGGTCCGGCTTCTCGACCCGAGAACGCTGCGGATCACCGCCCGGCGGGAGGAGGCAAAAGAGGAGGAACAGGCCGGATACCACATGCGAGAGCGGAGGATCGGCACGATCTCCCGGACGGTCTCCCTCCCCACCGACGTCAGGGGCGAGGAGGCACGCGCCACCTT
The DNA here is from genome assembly GCF_023702065.1 of Methanoculleus oceani. Lineage (NCBI taxonomy): Archaea > Methanobacteriati > Methanobacteriota > Methanomicrobia > Methanomicrobiales > Methanomicrobiaceae > Methanoculleus > Methanoculleus oceani. The sequence continues at coordinate 622,250 of NZ_QFDM01000002.1, forward strand.
CAAGAATGGTGTCCTCGAGATACGGTTGAAGAAGGTCGCCGAGGCTCGCGGCAGGGAGATCCCTGTGGGCGCAGAGGCCGAGCAGGCCGGCCAGTCAGTTGCAGAGATGCGCCGGCAACAGATCGAGGAGGAGTACCGGGAGGACAGGGAGAAGGTGAAGCCGTCCGGGTACCTGAGCCCCCGCGACCTACAGGAAGCGGCGCAGAAGATCCAGATCGAAGATAAGGGAAGCCCCGAAGAGCAAAAGACGGCCGAAGAGCTCCGCCGACAGAAGGAGATGATGTACGAGGAAGGAAAGAGGAAGCTGGCAGAGTAGACGGCGATACGAAAAAGCCATCGCGAGGAGGCCACGGAGCGGCGGTCGAACACGTCATCCCACGAGGTCCCTGAGGGTCTCGAACCCCGACTCGATCATATCCAGGTAGCGCCGGTTGCGCCCGCCAGGATACGGCAGACAGAGGAGGCGGCTCTCCTGAAAGAGGCTCTCCCGGAGACTCCCGTTGATCCCGGTGATCGTCCCGACGCCGGAAAGAGCGCTCGCGTACGGCTCGATCCCGGATAGACCGGTGAGTGCCGTATTCCCGAGGGCGACGACGTAATCCGGGGCAAGACCGGCGATCTCCGGGGCAAGGATCTCCCGGGCGCTCAGCCTGACGAGGTCCTTCGGGATGGCCGCCTTCCGGTTCTTACGGAAGACGCACTTGACCGTGTCGACGAGGAAGAAGTTCTCGGAGAAGAGTTCCAGGTTCTCCCGGCGCGACTCTCCGTCGAGTCCGAGCAGCGAAAAGAGGTTCTCCGCGAGCCCGCGGGAGAGCGGTGCGGTGCCCCGGCGATGCCGCACGTCGTAGCGGTCGTTCCAGAAGTAGGGGTAGTCGGGGCTGCAGCAGTCAGCGGGCCCGGCAACTTCGCGCCGGCCGGCGGTCCAGGGCGGAGACTCGGCGATGAAGAGGACCGCTACGCGGTCGGCCCTCCGGCATGCAGCCCCGCAGGCATCGTGGGGCAGGAGTCCGGGCAGGAGGACGCCGCGGAGCTCCGGGCGGCAGGCAGAATACCTCCGGTAGATCTCTCTGGCGCTCACCGGCAGGGAATGCCGAAGGTTCATCCCTGCAGGTTCGCCCGCAGGACGGATATGTGTTGCAGGTGAGCGGACCCCGGGGTATGCGATGCCGCATGCACCCCGGACGGCATCGTGATGCGACATATAAAGAGGGAGCAGCACCAAGAGATGAACGAATGGAGAACAATATCACCTTTAAGGAATTCAATATCTCGCAAAAGACGCTCCGTGCAATAGAAGATATGGGCTTTGAGGAGCCCACGCCCATCCAGGTCAGCACAATACCGGCGATACTCGAAGGACGCGACGTGACCGGCCAGGCCCAGACAGGGACCGGGAAGACGGCGGCGTTCGGCGTCCCGGCGATCGAGCGTGTCGACCCCGATAGCCGGGAGACACAGGTCCTCGTCCTCTCCCCCACCCGGGAACTTGCCATCCAGACAGCCGAGGAGTTTGCCCGCCTGGCGAAACACCACCGGGGCATCAACATCCTCCCGATCTACGGCGGCCAGGCGATCGATCGGCAGTTCAGGGCACTGCAACGCGGCGCTCAGGTCGTCGTCGGGACCCCGGGGAGGGTGCTCGACCATCTCGACCGTGGGACCCTCTCGTTTGCCGGGGTGAAATTCGTCGTCCTCGATGAGGCCGACCAGATGCTGGATATGGGCTTTCGCGAAGACATCGAGAAGATCCTCGACGAGACCCCGCGGAACCGCCAGACGGTCCTCTTCTCGGCCACGCTCCCAAGACCGATCCTCGAGATCTCAAAGAGGTTCCAGAAGGACCCCGAGTTCATCTCGGTCGCACGCAAGGAAGTGACCGTCCCGCAGATCGAACAACTCTACCTCGAGGTGCGGAGCAGGGACAGGCTCGAGATCCTCACCCGGCTGCTCGATATGTACGATCCGGAACTGACCCTGATCTTCTCGAACACCAAACGGGGTGTCGACGACCTGACCACCCACCTCCAGGCCCGCGGTTACTTCGCCGAAGGCCTCCACGGGGACATGAAGCAGGCCCTGCGGGACCGGGTGATGGCGAAGTTCCGCGCAGGAAACATCGATATGCTCGTCGCCACCGACGTCGCCGCACGGGGTATCGACGTCGAGGACGTCGACCTGGTCATAAACTACGATGTCCCGCAGGATATCGACTATTACATCCACCGGATCGGCCGGACGGCACGCGCCGGACGAGCCGGACGGGCCGTCACGTTCGTGGGCCCGAAGGAGTACTTCAAACTCAGGACGATCCAGGACTACACCAGGATCAAGATCGCCCGCATTCCGCTGCCGACACAGGGAGACGTCGAGGAGAGCCGGACGCGGAAACTCATCGACCGGGTGCAGCAGGTCATCAACGAGGGCAACCTCGAGCACTACGCGAATCTCATCGAGCGGATCATATCCGAAGATTACACCTCGCTTGAGGTCGCGGCTGCCCTCCTGAAACTGGAACTTGGCGGGGCCGGCCCGGCCGACAGGGGCCAGGGTCTGCCGCAGGATATCGGGCCGGCCCAGGGGTTGGCTCTCCTCAGGATCCCGCTCGGGAGAGAGCACCAGATCAGGCCGAAGGATATCGTCGGAGCACTCGCGGGCGAGACCGGGATTCCCGGCAGCGCCATCGGTGCGATCAACATCTACGATACCTACTCCACCGTCGACGTGCCCCTTGATGCCGCCGACCGGGTCATCGAAGGGATGAAAGGAAAGACCATCGCAAGGGTCAGGCTGACCCGGCCGATCGAGATCGTCGGAGCGCCGGGGGGCAACGCGTCTCCGGGCGGGCGGTAAGAGCACGCAGGCCGGCTGCGAGCACAGCCGGCTCCCGGGATCCATGTTATCGCGCCGGTTCAACGCACCGGAAGACTTGAGGCGCGCCTGAGGGGGCGCGGAGCAGAACAGTCGTGCATCCGGAACGTTTTTCCTGAAACCAGGACCTCCCCGGATGCGAACCGGTGGGAGTACCTCACGACAACCCGGGGGTGCGGGAGGATTCTCCGCGGTAGCGGCACCGGCCCCTGCCGGGAGAAACGACTATATACCTTGATGCGTATTCTTCACCGTCTGGGGGTGGTGGCGTCAACGGGTATGGATGCAATCTCTAAATCTTCCGGAGTCTCATCGCCATCGAAAAAATTGAGGATTATCTGCCCTACGACCCGCATATTCACAATAGTATATTCATAAGAAGGTGTGCTGCAAACCCCTGCCCGGGTTCCGCCGGCCATCTCTGCCACCTGCCCTGCATCGAGGGACGCGACGGGGCAACCCGACCCGAAACGTCTCACCGGATCTCCGGAATCCCGCACGATTCTGCCGGGAAGCGGGCGGCCGTGAAGCCGCCATGCACGGTATCGCCCGCCCGTGGATGTATTGAGGTCATATTCTATTTTTTGGGCCGTTTCCCTGCCGACCGGGCCCTGCCCTTCAGGTATTCTGGACAGCGAGCTCGGCGTTGAGCATGTCCAGGTAGTCGGTGAGGAGACGGGTGATCAGGAAGTGCTGCCGGACATGCTCTTTACCGGCCCGCCCGAGCCGCTCCCTGAGCTCCGGGTTCTCGAGGACCTGCCGGATCCTCCAGGCAAACCCGTCGGTATCGGTCGGTTCGAGGAGGAACCCGGTTTCGCCGTCCTCTATCTGGAGCGGTATGCCCCCGACACGGGATGCGATGACCGGCTGCCCCTTCCAGAGTCCCTCGGTGACGGTCAGGCCGAACCCCTCGCGGAGCGATTTCTGGAGGATGACGCACGAGGCGCGCTGCAGGGCGTTGACCAGCAGGTGATCCTCGGCGGTGATCAGGATGACGTCGCCGGACTCGATGAAGGCCCGGGCCTTCTCCTCGACCTGCCGGTAGATTGCCCAGCCTTCGGGGTCGTCGGGGGCCATGCTCCCGCAGAGGACCAGTCTGCAGTCGACGTGCTCGCGTACCCTGGCAAAGACGTCGACGACGCCTTCGGGGTCCTTCCACTTGTCGAACCGCGAGATCTGGGTGATCAGCGGTTTGTCGGTCGGTACGCCGTACTTCGCGAGAAGACCTGCGATCTCTGCGTCGGAGAGGTCGCGGTTCTTCTCCGAGAGCGGGTCGATCGCCGGCCGGCAGATCCACTGCTCCATCGCCATCCCCCTGCGCCGGTACTCTTCGTGTGAGATGACCATCCGGTCATAGTCCCGGACGAAGTCTTTGAGGAACTCCCAGAGATCCGCGTTCGGGTTCGAGAGGTCGACGTGGCACCGCCAGACCCAGGGCTGGGTCTTCTGGTAGAACCGGATCAGTGGCAGGGGCTGCGGGTCGTGGATGACCACCAGGTCGTGGTCGATCTTCATCTGCCCGGAGAAGAACTCGTTCGTCCTGAGATAGAGTCCCTTCTCTTCATCCGAGAACGCGATCGCCTGCCCCTGGAGCGCGTTATGGAAGTTCTTGGTGATGGCGAAGAAGTCGCCGTCGCCGTTTAAGATGTTCCACTGGGTCTTGATCCCGACGTCGTTCATGAGCGGAACCAGCGAGATGATCATCTCCGCTACACCACCGCTCTGGTAGGTCGAGTTCACGTGGAGGACACGCTTCCCCTGAAGGCTCGCCGCCTTGCGGTAGATCCCGGAGATGACATCGTCGCCGACGATGGGCCGGTGGTCCTCGAGCGTCCGGCCGTTGTCGCATATGCAGGTTATTCCGTCCATGTACGCCATTGCAGATCTCCCCTCGGTAGGTTTGTGGAAACTTACCAGGTACAGCATCGGCATGCCGAGATTATAAATATGTCGATCAAAAAATAATAATTTTCCTCGTTTATTTAGCCCATACGCCAATTTATAGAGGTATTAAATGGGAACACGCCATGCACATCGGGGAAGGACGATACAAAAAAGGTTAATAAGATGGCATGAATCGGAGCCTCCCGGACGGTCCCAGAGGGGAGAGCGCAGTGGCTCCGTTGAGGCGGAGCGCCGCCGCAACCCCGGGGAGGAACGCCCATATATTTCGGAATCCTAACGTTAACAGGTGCCATGTACCCAAAAGACGTTCCGGGCTCCCCGCCCCCGGTCACCACCCACGACGGCGTAACCTTCAGGAGGATGCCGCCGGGGGCCGACGCCGTCTACGTCGTCGGCGAGTACCGGTTCGACGACATCCGGCCGGAGGACGTCGTCCTGGATCTCGGGGCCAACGTGGGCGCTTTCTGCATCCGTGCCGCCCGGCGATCGCAGCGCGTGCTGGCCGTCGAACCCATCCTCACGGAGGCTCTCCGGGAGAATGTCAGGACAAACGGCGCCGGCGTCACGGTGGTGGACGGGGCGCTCGGCGACGGGAGCGTGGGGCGGATAACCTGGGGAGGCGAGACCGTCACCGTGACGACTCACACCCTCGGGGAGATCGCCGCCATGGCCGGAGGATGCGACTTCCTGAAGTGCGACTGCGAGGGGGCGGAATGGTCTATCCGGCCCGGAGATCTCGACGGAGTGCGGCGCATCGAGATGGAACTTCACGTGCCCCCGATCGGGGGGCCGATGAACAGGGCGCTCCTCGACTACATCGGAGAGCACTACGATTTCGAGATCGAACGGACACCCGGTTACGACGTGAAGGGCGTGATGGGAGTCCTGCACGCCGTCCGGAAGAACGGCAGGTGACGCCCGGGGACTCCCTCCCCCGCCCCCGGAAAATCCCTGGAATACCGGGAGATTCCGGCAACCCGGGCAGGGCCGGCACACATAAATAGGAACCCGGGATCACCACCCCGCCGGTGAAGCAGTATGGCACAGGCAAAGGAAGGCGATACCGTCAAGGTGCACTATACCGGAAAACTGGAAGACGGGACGGTTTTTGATACATCGGACGAACGAGACCCCCTGGAGTTCACCATCGGCGGGGGGCAGATCATCCGGGGGTTCGAACAGGCCGTGGTCGGCATGGAACCGGGCGATATAAAGACCACCACTATCCCGCCAGAAGAAGCGTACGGGCCACGCCGTGAGGACATGACGCTTACGGTGGAGCGGGAACAGTTCCCCGAGGAGATCAACCCCGAACCGGGCCAGCAACTTCAGGTCCAGCAGCCGGACGGCAGGGCGGCCGTCGTCACCGTCAGCGACGTCTCGGAATCGACCGTGACGCTGGACGCGAACCACCCCCTGGCCGGCCAGCCCCTGACATTCGATATCCGGCTCGTGGATATCGTCGCCGCTGCACGGGAACAGGTAACCGGGTAATTCCTAAGACCTCAGTAACCCCTTTAACTCCGGAAGCGGGCGGGTATTGACGATCTCGTCCGCCGAGAGCCATCCCCGCCGGGCTGTCGCGACGCCGAACTCCATATACCGGAGATTCTCCCGGCTGTGCGCGTCCGATCCGAGCGAGAACCGGACGCCCGCTTCGCGGGCCGAGAGGCAGTTGACGTCGGAGAGGTCCAGCCGGGACGGGAATGCGTTGATCTCCATCGAGACGCCGAGCGATGCCGCGGCATCAAAGATCGCGCCGAGATCGATCCGGTAGGGCTCCCGCGAGAGGAGGATCCGTCCCGTCGGGTGGCCGATGATGTCGACGTGCTCGTTCTGCATCGCCGTGAGCACCCGTTCGGTCATCTCCCCCTCGGACTGCTTGAACCCGGAGTGAACGCTCGCGACCACCACGTCGAGGTCGGCGAGGATGCTGTCCGGGAGGTCGACGCTGCCGTCCATGCCGATGTTGCACTCGGTACCGGAGAGAATGGTGAAGTCGCCGTCGCTCTCCCGGTTGATCCGCTCGATCTCGTGCACCTGGTCGGCCAGACGCCCGGGGGAGAGGCCGCGGGCGATATGGAGGCTCTCCGCATGGTCGCAGATGGCGATGTACTCGTAGCCGAGCGCCCTCGCCGCCTCCGCCATCTCCTCGATGGAATGGGCGCCCTCGCTCCAGCGCGTATGGACGTGGAGGTCTCCTTTGATCGAGTCGTAGCCGACGAGATCGGGCAGGTTTCCGATCCGGGCGGCCTCGATCTCGCCCCGGTCCTCCCGGAGTTCCGGCTCGATCCAGGCGAGACCGAGGGCCTGGTAGACCTCCGCCTCCGTCTCCCCTGCGACCGTCCTGCCGCTTGCGAGGTCGACAAGCCCGTACTCGTTCAATCGCCAGTTCCTCGCGATTGCGAGCTTCCGGAGGGCGATATTGTGCTCCTTCGACCCCGTGAAATACTGGAGGGCGGCCCCGAAGTGCCTGTCCTCCACCACCCGGAGGTCGACCTGGATCCCGGTCGCGAGCACCACCGAGGTCTTCGTCGTCCCCCGGACGAGAACCCGCTCGACCCCGGGGAGGGTGGCAAAGACCTCCATCACCTTCTCGGGACGCATTGAGGTCGCGAGGATGTCGACATCCCCGATCGTCTCCTTCCTGCGGCGTATCGAGCCGGCAAGGCTCACCTGCCCGACGGTGGAAAGCGACGAGAGGCGCCGTTCGATATCCCGGGCGACGGGCAGGATGTATCCGAGAAGGCGGCGCTCTTTTGCGGTCCTGCTCACCCGGATGCTCGCGAGGATGTTCTGCTCGGTCTTCTCCCCGAACCCCGGGAGGTCGCGGATCCGGCCGGCCAACGCCTTCGCCTCCAGGTCGTCGACGGTCCGGATGCCGAGTTCCCGGGAGAGGGCGATCGCCTTCTTCGGCCCGATCCCCTCCAGCCGGGTCAGGTGCTGCACGCCCTCCGGGAGTTCCTCGCGTAAGGAGGTGAGATACGCGAGGCTGCCGGTCTCGACGATCTCGCGGATCTTTCCGGCGATACCCCTGCCGACCCCCGGAACCTCGTCGAGGCGCTCCTCCCTTGCGACCATGCCGATATCTTCCGGCAGGGTCTCGACTGCCTGCGCCGCCCGCCGGTATGCCTGCGGTTTGAACCGGACGCCCTTGATCTCGAGCAGATCGGCGACCTCGTAGAGGATCGCCGCGACCTCGATGTTGGTCACCCGTGAAAGACTCTCCATTAACGTCACACCTCCCGCTGCCGTCGAAACATGGCCGCGACCTCGGCGGCCGTCGTCGCCTGCTCGGGGCTCTTCTCGTCCCGCCAGCGCACGAACCTCGGGAACCGCAGGGCCAGCCCCCGCCGCCGCTCCGGGTCCCAGTTGCAGGTATGGTCCGGGCTCTCGGTGATCTCGAGCCCCAGCACCTCGACGACATGACGCGGCGCAAACCAGAAGTCGGGCGCCGCCTGCGGGTTCACCATCAACCGCGCCGGCTGCCGGTCCACTCTCGCACCGGCAAGCCGGCGGGGAAGGTCCGAGAGGTCAACGTCTGAGAACCCCGTCCCCATGCCGCAGACCGTCTGAAAGAGATCATCCTCGTGGTTATAGGCGGCGCAGAGGACCGAACCGTAGGTCCCGGCCCGCTTCCCCCGACCTGCGCTGGCGCCGACGATGACCAGGTCGAGCGTATCGGATAGATCGGGGACGTAATCGCTCTTCCACTTGATCCACTGCCACTCCCGCGCCCCCGCCCGGTAAAACGAGTCCTCTGCGCACGACTTGCAGACGACTCCCTCAAGCCCCCGCTCGATGCAGGCGAGGTAGAACTCCGTGATCCCGTCGGTATCCCCCGTTACGATGCGGTCTGCGGGAGAGATGTGTTTATCCCGGCCGAGGATCTCCTCGAGCCTCGCCCGCCGGTCGGGGTAACTCCGGTAGAGATAGGAATCGCCGTTTACGTAGAGGAGGTCGAAGACCCGGTAGGTTGCGGGGATCTCGCCGGCGACCTCGCTGACCCGGTATTTCCGGCGCCGCCGCATCAGCGTCTGGAAAGGACGGTAGGTGCCGGTCTCGTGGTCGAACGCGACCGCCTCGCCGTCGAGGATCGCCGTATCGGCCGTAACATGCTGCCGGACGTGGCGGACGATATCGGGGTACTGGCCGGTGACGTCGGTCAGCCGCCGCGAGAACAGGGTGACGTCGTCGCCGTCCTTGTGCGCCTGGATCCGTTCGCCGTCGTACTTCTCCTCGACGGCGATGACGGGGGAGCCGATCCGCTCGAGGATCTCTGATATCCGGGCGACGCGCTGGGTGAGCATCGGCCGGATGGGCTTATGAAGGGTGACGGAGATCGCCCGGACCCCGGGAAGGCCCTCCTCCCGGAGCGTCCGGGCCACGTGGCCGATATCGGAGGATATGTTGTAGGCGTGCTCGAGGGACGGGCGCTGTGCTTTCGAACCCAGAAACGCCTCCGCCAGCGCATCGAGTATGGTCATATCCCCGACGCCGAGCCGCATCTCCCCGGCGGCGAGGCGCGAGAGGTAGCGCCGTTCCCGGGGCGTGGCGGCGGCGATCAGCCCCGCGAGAAGCCCCACCTTCCGGTCGGCCGAACCCGGACCGGACGCGCCGGCGATCCGGGAGAGGGTCCGGTGGACGTCGGCGACCGAGAGCGGTTCTCCGGCCGGGGCCGCGATCAGCCGGACGGCTACGTCGCCGTAATCGCCGAGTTCCCGCGCCGCCGCCTCGACCGACGCGGGATCGGTGCCGGCCGCAAGGGCGATCGCTGCCGCCGCGGTCCGTTCCCCGATGCCCAGGTTCACCTCGCTGTACCCGGGCCCGATCTCCCCGAGAACAAAGTAGCAGACGATCCCGATCTCGTCCGGCGGCACCCCGGCCAGCAGCCGGGCGAGAAGCGCGATCATCTCGTTCCGGGACGATGTCGCCTCGAGCCGCTCGAAACATGAGGCGAGGGTTGCGAATGTCACGATTACCTGGTTTGTTCACTGCCGGGCGCTACTTGAACGTTGCGGTATGCGTCCCCGGGGGTTGGATTTATCATCGGCGGCGATGTGGTAGGTGCATGGAACCCCTGATACGGGTCGAACCTCCGGGCGAGAAAGCCCGTGAAGTGCTCCGCCGGGACGCGGCGATCATCTCCCCGTCGACCATGCGGGAGTATCCCCTCGTGCTCCAGAAGGCGAGCGGCGTGAACCTCTGGGACGTCGATGGGAACCGCTACCTCGACTTTACGGCCGGGATCGCCGTGATGAACGTTGGCTGGAACCACCCGAAAGTCGTCTCCGCGATCAGAGAACAGGCGAAATACCTCTCGCACGGGGCGTTCCTGGACTTCTGCTCCGAAGTCCCCGTACAGTGCGCCGAAGAACTGGTCGGGTTCCTCCCGGAAGGGCTCGACCGGGTCTACTTCTCCAACTCCGGAGCGGAGAGCGTTGAAGCGGCGATGAAACTCGCCCGGCGCCACACCGGCCGGAACTACTTCATAGCGTTCCACCGAGGGTTCCATGGGCGGACCTACGGCGCTCTCAGTCTCACGGCCGGGAAGGTGATCCAGCGCCGTTCCTTCGGGCCGTTTCTGCCGGTGATCCACGCCCCCTACCCGGACCCCTACCATCCGTTCGGCGGCAATCCCGGGACCTGCGACGCCGCCGTCGTGGCTTACCTCGAGGATACGGTCTTTCGCACCGAGGTCGCGCCTGAGGAGGTCGCCGCGATCTTCGTCGAGCCCGTGCTGGGGGAAGGAGGATACGTCGTCCCGCCGCCGGGCTTTCTTCACCGGCTGCGGCGGCTCTGCGACGAGCACGGGATCCTCCTGGTGGCGGACGAGGTGCAGTCGGGGTGCTTCCGGACCGGGCGGTTCCTCGCCTCCACGCACGCCGGCGTCACCCCCGACATCGTCTGCCTGGGCAAAGCGATCGGCGGGGGGTTGCCGTTCGGCGTCACCGTCGCCTCCGATGAAGTCATGGACTGGCCGCCCGGGTCGCACGCGAGCACCTTCGGCGGCAACAACCTTGCCTGTGCCGCATCGCTCGCCGTGATGGATCTTCTCCGTGAAGAGGGGTTCGGGGACCGGGTGACAGCCAGGGGTGGGTACCTGCTGCAGCGCCTGCGCGAGCTCGCGGAACGGCACCCGATCGTCGGCGACGTCCGCGGCCTCGGGCTCATGATCGGGATAGAACTGGTCCGGGACCGGTCAACGAAGGAGCCGGCACGGGCCGAGCGGGAGACGATCCTCCGGCACGCGTTCGAGCACGGCCTTGTCCTCCTTCCCGCAGGGGAATCGGTGATCCGGTTCAGCCCTCCCCTGATCATGGACGAGGAGGATATCGATACGGGCGTCGATATCCTGGACCGGGTCATGGAGGGGTTCTGAGGAGGTTGATGGTATGCAGGAGTCAGGAAAAGTCACCTATGTTTCGCTTGAAACCGACGAGAGTTTTCACGGCGATTACGAAGCCGCCCTGATCGAGATCGAGCAGGAGTTCGGGAAGCGCCATCCGATGTACATCGGCGGACGGGAGGTCACCGCCCCCCGGGAGTTCGAGGCGAGATCCCCCATCGACCCGGGCATCCTGCTCGGGATTTTTCCCGAGGGGGGAGAGGACCATGCCCGGGAGGGTATCGCCGCGGCGAACGAGGCTTTCCTCGATTGGAGCCGGCGGGACTGGCGGGAGCGGATCGCGGTCGTCAGGAAGACGGCTGGTGCAATGGAGGACCGGCTCTTTTTGCTCGCGGCCCTGCTGACCTACGAGGCGGGGAAGACCCGCTACGAGGCGCTGGCGGAGGTCGGCGAGGCGGTCGATATGCTCCGGTATTACTGCAGGGTCTACGAGCAGAACAACGGCTACGTCTTCCCCATGCGCTCCCCGGCACCCGGCGAGGAGTGCCGGAGCGTCATGCGGCCCTACGGCGCCTGGGTGGTCATCTCCCCGTTCAACTTCCCCGTCGCGCTTGCCGCGGGCATGATCACCGGTGCGCTCCTCACCGGAAACACGGTTGTCTTCAAACCGACGAGCAAGACGCCGCTCTCCGGGATGAACCTCTACCGGCTCTTCGTGGAGGGCGGGGTCCCTCCCGGTGCGATCAACCTGGTGACCGGGCCCGGCGGCCCCTTCGGCGAGGCCGTGGTTGCCCACCCGGACGTTGCCGGGATCGCGTTCACCGGCTCAAAGGCCGTGGGGACGTGGCTGCAGCGGCAGATTGCCACGGTGCAGCCCTACCACAAGCCGGTGGTGGCGGAGCTGGGGAGCAAGAACCCGACGATCGTCACCGCGAGCGCCGATATAGCAAAAGCCGTCGAGGGCGTGGCCCGGGCGGCCTTCGGGTTTGCGGGACAGAAATGCAGCGCCACTTCCCGGGTCTACGTCCATTCGTCGGTTGCAGAAAGGTTCTTGCAGGCGCTCAGGGACCGGGCGGACCGGATGGAGATCGGCGACCCCCGGCGGCGGGAGGTCGCGTTCGGACCCCTGATCGACGACGATGCACGGCTGACATTCCAGAAGGCGGTCGAGGAGGCGCTCAGGGACGGCGGCAGGCTCGTTGCCGGCGGCGAGGTGCTCGAGGGCGGACTCTACGGCCGGGGCGTCTACGTCAGGCCCACGGTCATCGCCGATCTTGCGCACGGCCACCGCCTCTTTACAGAAGAACTCTTCGTCCCGATCCTCACCGTCGGCACTTTCGAGACCCTCGAAGAGGCACTCGCTCTTGCAAACGCAACGGATTACGGCCTGACGGCCGGGATATTTGCACAGGACCCGGCGGAGATCGGGTACTTCTTCGACCGGATCCGGTTCGGGGTCGTGTACGCCAACCGGCGCGGGGGGGCGACGACCGGGGCCTGGCCCGGCGCCCAGCCCTTCGGAGGCTGGAAAGCGAGCGGGTCGACGGGCAGGGGGGTAGGAGGGCCCCACTACCTCCTCTCGTTCGTCCGCGAGCAGGCGCAGACGCGGGTGACGGAACCGGCGGGCGGGGAATAAGGGCCTTAAAACCCTTCAAGACCCCTACAATTGGTTTCGATGGGAACCTGAGCCCCGCCGACAACTCCATAAGGATAGAATACCCTTCCTTCTTCAGAGGGATCGGATGGGTGAGCGCAGGAAGGAATCGGTCGTCGGCGTCCTCATCTCAAGGACCATCGGGATCGTCGTCTTCCTGATCGTGCTCGGCATACTGAATATCCTCTCGGGCGCCTACGTCCAGACACCGATCTTCCTCCAGATCGTCGAGTTCCTCAATGCCAATCTCGGGCTGCTCATCATGATCTCGGTCATCTTCCTCGTCGGGGACCTCTTCGGCGCCCTGGCATTTCCCCTGAACCTGCCGGGCCCGATCTTCGGCGCCGTCGGTGCCGTATTCCTGGTAATGTTCCTCTTCCGGCTCTTCTCGCTCGTGGGGGAGATCACCGGCGTCGAACTCTTTGCCCTCTTCGAGAGGCTGCCTGCGCTCCCGGTCTACCTGCTCGTCTTCATCGTCGCGCTCATCGGAGGATACATCGCACTCTTTGCAGATCCTCCGTCGGGCTGAGCGCGAGCCGGGACTACTCGAACCCTTCCGTCTCCTCGAACGTCTTCACCTCGCAGTCCCCCAACCGGCCGGTCCCCGGGTCCATATGGACCATCACGAAGAGTTCGTGCTCGCTGTTCTCCCAGAGGGCAAGGGCGGGTTTATCCTCCTTCGCCCGGAACCCGAGAGCCTCGAGACCCTCCCGGATCCCGTCGTAGGTAGTGTTTGCGACGATCATCTCCCGGACCCGGTTCTTCATGGCCTCCTGCTCCTCCCGGTCAATCTCTATCTGTTCACGCATGCGAAGACCATACCGCATACGCCCAGATAAACCTGACCCGGCAGGGACGGTTGAGAAGAGGAGGCATCACGGGCTACGGGGGAAAAACCGTTACCGGGCGTTGTAGCCGGCAAACTCCCCCTCACGGCCTTTCAGGTCATCGTAGGCGGCCACCCTGTACCCTGCATACCCGCCCCCGAGGTTCATCTGGAGCAGGACGAAGATCCTGAGGCCGGGATGCACCCAGATCGCGACATCGGGATCATCCTGCTCCGGTATGAAGTTTAACGAGCGGAGGGCCTCCCTGATGTCGGCATAGTCGGGCGTCGACTGGATCATCTCCTCGATCTCCACCATCACAGCCCGTTGCTGCATGGTCTCGATATCTCCGAGCATGGCCCCCACGATAGGTCCCCTCGTATAAAACATGATCCGGGGCCGGATCCTGAGACGAACCGCGCATTCTGCGATGCCGTCCCGACGTAACAGTCCGGGGATTGCAGCCCGTATGCTCATGCCGGCGAGGGGGGCCGCCCGGTGAAGTGCACAACCTTCATCAGAGACCTCGTGAAAACATACAGCAACGCAAGGCACGGCAGGAGAGACTATGACCGACGACAACTCCAGGACACTGATCCTCGATATAGACACCGACGATCTGCAGGAACTCTCCGAGTACCTGGACGTGCTGAGCAGCAGCACACGCTTGAAGATCCTGAAGGTCATCGAACGAAGGCCAAAAGACGTCCGCCAGATCTCCGCCGAGATCGAGACGAGTTACGAGAACACAAAAAAGCACCTCGACAAACTGCTGAGCATAGGAGTCGTCCGCAAAGAGGCCGGTCTCTCGCGCCCGACCGCAAAGGGGATCCATCCTGTCTGGAAATACTCGCTCGTGCCCGGCGGTCTCGAAGCGATCACGAGAAGCCTCGGACTCTTCTCGAACCTGAAACTGACGCTCACGGATGCCGTGCTCGCAAAGAAACTTGCCGGTGTCCGGGAGACATTCTCGGGAGAGTTCGCCGGGCAACCCCCGGTCGTCATCCTCCTCGGGGGAGCGGAGGACGGCAGGGTCTTCCCCCTCGGGCACGACAGCGTCGCCATAGGGCGGGCGGACCCGGGCACGCCCGGCCGGCCCGAGCGGGAGATCGTCCTCGGCGAGGAGTACGCGGCGGTCACCCGTGTCTCGAGACCGCACGCCCGGCTCACCCGCCGCCGGGACGGTGCCTGGCTCATCGAGGACTGCGGCAGCACGGGCGGCACCTTCGTGAACGGCATGCCGCTGGACCGGGGCATGCGGCGGGAGCTCCACGACGGTGACCTCATCGAACTCGCGAAGGGCGCGCCGGGGGCAACGCTTGTCTTCGTTGTTCCCGGGGGGGTGCCGGTGCCGGATGCCGCCTGAACGGGCCGGACGGGCGGCCGTCCTGCTCTTGATCTCTGCCCTGCTCCTCGCCGCCGTCTGTCCCGCCGTTTCGGGCGCGGGGGGACCGCCGGAGCACTCCAGCGCCTCCCCCCAGGGCATCGAGTCTGCCGTCAAGACGCCAACCGAGGATAAGAGCACCGCTCCCGGCCAGAACAGGGGCAGGGATACACCGGAAGAGACGCCCACCCCCCAGCCCTCGCCCGAAGAGACCGTCACGCCTGCCGATACCCCGGGAGAGGAGCGGACAGAAGCAACGGCGGAGGCGACGGCTACCGGGACGGCCGGTGAAACGCCCACGGAGAACAGCCGGACGGTCACGGACCCGTTCCCCTGGACCGGGGTTGTCCTGGCCCTCGTCCTGCTCGCCGGAGCCTTCGTGCTCGGTGCCCGGTACCTGAAGAGACCGGGGGGAGCGGATACCACCGGAACATCCCCGGGCACGACCATCCTGCCCGGCGCATACCGGACCGTGCTCTCCCATCCGCCCGGGTTCCCGCCGGAACTTGCAGAGCGGTACGGCCAGGTCGCCTTCGTCGGGAGAGGCGGGCTCGGGCAGGTCTTCTCGGCGGTCAGGCGCGATGACCGTCGAACCGTAGCGGTGAAGATCCCGGTCGCCTACGACGAAGCGACCGGGAAAACCTTCATGAAAGAGATGCGGTTCTGGGAAGACCTCACCCACGAAAACATCGTGGCGGTCCACTCGGTCAACATCCTCCCGGTGCCGTATGTCGAGATGGAGTATCTGCCCCGGACCCTCGAGCAACTGGAAAAACCCCTTCCGGTGGAGACCGCCGCCCGCATCGCTGCAGGCATCGCCGCCGGGCTTGCCTACGCCCACGGGAGGGGCGTGATCCACCGCGATATCAAGCCGAGAAACATCCTTCTTGCCGACGACCTGACGCCGAAGATCACCGACTGGGGCATGAGCACGACGCTGGCGGCGAGCCGGGATACCACCATTGCCGGGTTCACCCTCGCGTATGCAGCCCCGGAGCAGATCGCCCCGGAGCGGTTCGGCAGGACCGATGCACGGACCGACATCTACCAGCTCGGCGCCGTCTTCTACGAACTGGTGACGGGAAAGACCCCCAATGCCGGCGAGAGCCTCGCCGGGTTTGCCGAAGCAACTCTCGACGAGCAGCCGGTCCCCCCCGGAGAGATCAATCCGGACGCCGCAGGATTCGACCCGATCATCCTCCGGTGCCTCGCAAAAGACCCCGCCGATCGCTACCGGTCCGCCGGAGAGGTGCTCGATGCGATCGAGACCGCGATGGGCGACGCAGGGGATGAGCGAGCGTGAAGAGCCTTCTCGCCCGGTACCTCGCCCGCGCCAGGGCCATGCGGTTCCACTACCTGCTCGTATCGCTCATCCTCCTGCTCGCCGTCTACCCCTACGTAGGTGCAGGGCCGACCGGCCAGATCGTCCTGAAGGTGCTCTCGTCCCTCGTCCTGATCACCGGTGTCTACGCCGTGAGTAACCGGCGTCGTCAGGTCGTCATCGCCGTCCTCCTTGCGATTCCCGCCTTCGGCTTCGGCTGGCTCTACGTCATCACCGGAAATCCCGCACTCGGAGACGCCGAGAGCATATTCACGCTCCTCTTCTACGCCTTCACCGCGCTCATCGGCCTCCTGCAGGTGCTCGGAGAACGCCGGATCACCACCGACACCATCTCCGGAGCGGTATCCGTCTACCTCCTCATGGGCCTGACCTGGGCGACCGCCTACGGCCTCGTCGAGAGCCTCAGCCCCGGATCGTTCTCCAGCAGCCATCCGGGCGACGTTTTCACCTTCCCCACGTTCATCTACTATAGTTTCGTCACCCTCGCGACGCTCGGCTACGGCGACATCACGCCGGTCACCGACCAGGCCCGGTCGCTCGCCGTGCTCGAGACCGTGAGCGGAACACTCTACATCGCCGTCCTGATCGCCCGCCTGGTGGCGGCGGCCGGGTGGATGCCGAAGACCGGCGCCGAGTGACGGCGGCTGAAAAACGGGAGGGGAATGACCGGTTTTCCCATTCATCCGGTTAAAGTTACGAAAATTCTCGTTGTTAAAGCAAGATATTTATTTTCGCCAAATCAAGTGATGTCTGATATCTATGCGAGGAAAGACAGCACTTCTGGGGATCGCTCTGATGGTCCTCTGCGCCGCGGTGATCGGCAATGTCAGCGCACAACTGCCGGAGGAATCCAGGGATAAACTGATCTACGTCTCCGGTACGGGCAAAGTGACGACCACACCCGACCAGGCCGTCATCGTGTTCGCGGTCGAGACCGAGAACACCGACGTCAAGACAGCACAGCAGCAGAACGCCCAGCAAATGGATTCCGTGGTCAATGCCCTGAAAGGGGCCGGCATCCCGGAGAAGGACATCAGGACCGCCGGCTACAACATCATCCCGGTGACCGAGAGCGACAGCAGGGGCCTGACAACCGCCAGGGTCAAGTATTACCGCGTGATCAACACCCTCGAGGTCACGCTGAACGACGTGAACCGTGCCGGCGAGATCGTCGATCTCGCGGTCGAAAACGGCGCAAACCGGGTTAACCGGTTCTCGTTCACCTTAAGCGACGCAAAGCAGCAGGAGTTCCGCTCGCAGGCGCTGACCGCCGCGGTAGCGCAGGCACGGGGCGACGCAAACGCGGTTGCCGCAGCCATCGGCAAGACCATCGTCGACGTCAAAGAGGTCAACGTAGGGGGCAACTACGTGCCCATGGTCTACGACGGCCGCTACGCGGAGATGGACAAGGCAGCGGGCACCGCCGTCTCGACCCCGCTTGAGGTCGGTGAGATCGACGTGACCGCAAGCGTCTCGATCACCTACATCATCGGGTAATCCCTTCTACCACTCATCTTTTTCGTCTGCAGGTCCGGGTGCTCCGAACCCGGGCCGTTCCCCCGTCTTCCTGCCGCATCGGGAAGCATAATCTTCGGCGAAGAGAGACCGAATGATCGGAGTCTGTTTTGATGATCACGATAACCGAGGTCTACAACAACATCCCCTGCCGGCAGGGGCTCACGACGGACTGGGGGTTCTCCTGCCTGATCGAAGAGGCGGGCCTGCTCTTCGATACAGGAGAACGGGGCGACGTGCTGCTCGCGAACATGCAGGCGCTCGGCGTAGACCCCGCGCCCGTCAGGCAACTCGTCC
The DNA here is from genome assembly GCF_023702065.1 of Methanoculleus oceani. Taxonomy (NCBI): domain Archaea; kingdom Methanobacteriati; phylum Methanobacteriota; class Methanomicrobia; order Methanomicrobiales; family Methanomicrobiaceae; genus Methanoculleus; species Methanoculleus oceani. Next base: position 640,391 of record NZ_QFDM01000002.1, read on the forward strand.
TCTCCCACGACCACCACGACCACATCGGCGGCCTTGCGGCGGTTCTTGCCGAGAACCCATCGGTGGAGGTCTTCGTCCACGACGCCTTCTCGGCACGGACACTCGGGCTGATCCGGAAGTATACCGAACCGCGGATCGTCGGAGAATGGACGGAGATCGCGGACGGCATCGCCGTGACCGGCCCGCTCGGGACCGATATCCGTGAACAGTCGCTCGTGGTCGCCGTGCCGGACGGTTTTCTGGTCGTCACCGGGTGCGCGCACCCCCACATCGGTCGGATCATCGACCGGGTCTCCAGGGAGGGGCCGGTATGGGGCGTCATCGGCGGGTTTCATACCGTCACCGGCGAAGATATCGATGCGCTCGCCGGGGTCACGTATCTCTCGGCATCGCACTGCACCGATAAGATCAGGGAACTGCAAGAGCGGTACCCGGGCTCCTTTAGGGCCGGAGGGGTAGGCAAAGTGCACAGGATCTGAAAAAGAGGTTACTCTTTCTTTCCCGTATCTTCGGTAGGCCGGTTCTTCACTTCGAGTCCGTCCGCAAACCAGACCGTGCGCTGTGGGAAGGGTATCTCGATGCCGTTCTTTTCGAGTTCCTGCTTGATCTTCCAGAGGAGATCCGTCCTGACGTCCCACCAGTTCCGGGCCGGCGCCCAGATGTAGGCGGTCAGGTTGACACTATTGTCCCCCAGGTTATCGACGAAGACCGACGGTGCCGGGCTCTTCAGCGCGAACGGGTGGGTCGCGATGACCTCCTTCGCGATCCGTATCGCCTCGTTCGCGTCGTCCTGATACCGGATGCCGATCTGGTACTCGAACCTCCGGGCTGCGTTGTGGACGTAGTTGGTGATGTTCGAGGTGAAGACCTTCTCGTTCGGGAGCCTGACATAGATCCCGTCGTACGTCTTGACGACGGTCGAGAGGACGCGGATGTCCTCGACACTGCCGCTGACGTCCGCGACGTTGATGTTGTCGCCGATCTTGATCGGGTGTTCGAACATGAGGAAGAGGCCGGAGACCAGGTTGGAGACAACGCTCTGGCTCGCAAAACCGATGACGAGACCGGCGATCCCTCCGGCAACCAGGAGGCCGGAGAGGTCGAAGTTGAGCTGCGGGAGAGCGATGACGAACGCCCAGATTATGATGCCGTAATAGACCAGTTTCGTGAGCAACTCGCGCTCGTTTTTGGGCAGCCGCTCCGAAAGAACTCTCCGGACATTTATTGAGACAATTTTCGCGACGACAACGCCGAGCGTGAGGAGGATGACGAAATACAGGAGGTTCCCGACGGTGACATCACCGACGCCGACGGGTATCTCCAGGATCTGGGTCGCGTTGAATGTCATGAGAGCCCCCACTCCATCAGGTATCCGCGGTCGATAGCCGGGATCTTGCGGGCCGTGTACAGCTCGATGGACTTGACCATCCCCGGCCGGAGCGGCGCGTCGACGAAGTTCGTCTCCGCCATAGTCTTGGTGAGAATCTTCATCGTGGCGGTGGCCGCCACGAAGTCGCCGTAGTAGATCTTCATATCGGTACTCTCAAAGACAACCCGGGAAACCTCCACCCACTCGCGGTATGCGTTCAGGATGGAGAGCTCCATCACCCCCTCGCGGAAGGGCTCTACCCGGGGGATCTCCGGGTAGACCGCACTCTCGTAACACCGTGCGATGACCCCGTTCGTCGGCGAACCATAGAGCGTGTACTTCTGGCTGCCGGGAGCAAAGACGTCCACCACCTCGATATCCCGTGCAGACTCCACGAACACGCCGATCTCGATGGGAAACTTAAGGTAGACCGTCTGGGTGACGCCGGGTTCGATGACCATCGGGGAGAACTCTATCTGGAAGAAGTCCGTGATATCCTTGGGGAGATTGACCGGTTCAATCGGGTTGATGACGATCTCGCCCGTCTTTGAGACCAGGAGCCGCTCGAACGTCTGCCCTTCGCACCTCCGCCGGTAGGTCAGAAGACCGCCATTTTGTTCGGCCTCTACCAGAATATCGCCGTCGTCACGGTGAAAAGTGCCTCTGTAACGTCCGAACATCATCTATGATCTGCAAATACTCAAATATTAACTTACTCGAATGACGTGCATTGCCGGCTTTCGCGTTCGCGCACCCAATTCAGGAAAACTCTTTGACGTGCCCCTTTATCCATATACTCGAATCAAATGCATTTATTGAAGCAAACCACGCTGCCCTGACAGGGGACTATCTGAGAAGGTATAAATAATAAATCCATTCGGCAGTATATTATGCAGGAGATAAATGAACATCCTTTTAAGCGACGGTTCCAGACACTTTTCCAGCGCGTTTGTTCCAGGCAGTAATAAACAAGGGGCGCCGTACCTGCCGGCACGGAGGACTCGCCCGTAGATCCGGAGGAAGAGGCCTTCTCGTGGCTTTACGGGGACAGGAGTTGTTCCCGGGTGATGCGTGTGAAGATAAGTCAGGAAATAATCAGGGAGTCCATGAATCGCAGCCAGATACCCATGAGTCTATTCGACCACCTCCAGCAGCCGGCACTCGTTCTCGACTGTGAGGGACGGGTGGTCATCTGGAACAACAGCATGGAGCGATACACCGGGATTTCGGCAGAAGATATCGTAGGAAAAAGCGGTTACGTCCATGGAAATGCGTTGTTCGGCGAGATGTGTCCTACGCTCGCGAACTACATCCTGACTCCCGGCAATGCCGGGAGCGACCATTACCGCCTGCTACCGCACGAGGGCGAAGAGCTGGTCGCCGAGTCGCACATCCCCCCGGCCTCCGGCAGAAAGGTTGTCTGCATGGCTGCCCCCCTCTACGACACCACCGGCAGACAGATCGGTGCGGTTGAGACTATCCGGGATACTCCGGAAGAGAGGACGGTCGAAGAATCTCGTGGGACGCCGGAGGAGCAGGTGCAGATCCTGGCGAGAACTCTCCCCGACATCATCTTCACGCTCGACCGGGACGGCATCTTTACCCAGTTCTCCTGGACCGGGGCCCGGAGTCATGGCGTAGACACGGAAGGGGTCGTGGGCAAGACCCCCCATGCCCTGTTCCCGGCGGAGGAGGCAGACTTTCTGGTCGGGGCTGCGCACCGGGTCGTCGCGGCAGGCGAGGTGATATCTGAGGTCCGGTCGTTCTCGTGGCGCAACGACCAGCGGTCGTTTCAGGTCACCATTCACCCCCTGCACAACTCCTCCGGGAAGATCGTGGCCGCCACCGGGGTCAGCCGCGATATCACCAGGGATCTTCTCTGCGAACGGACCAGCCAGCTCTCCAGCCTCTACCTCGACCTGCTCGGCACCGACATCTACAACACCAGCATGGTTGCGGCGACGATCATCGAGATGCTTCGGGAACGACTCTCCGGTGAAGAGGCGGAACTCGCCCAACGGGTCAAGAACACGGTCGAGCAGGGGATCAACGTTATCAAGAACGTCGAACTCTTAACCACGCTTGACAAACACCATATCCGCCTGGGGCCGGTCGACCTGGACGGCATCATTCGCGGCCAGATACGGCGGTATGCAGGCATCGATATCAGGTACGAAGGAGGGACCTGCATGGTCTGGGCAAACCCCCTCCTCGAACACATCGTATCGAACCTGATCAGCAACAGCATCAAGTTCGGCGGCATGAAGGTGCGGATCGAGATATCCGTCATGGAGACCACGGAGATTGTGACGCTCTCCGTCGCCGATACCGGCATCGGCATACCGGACCACTTAAAGCCCAACATCTTCGATCGCTTCAGCCGCGAGGGGAGCAAAACCGCATCCGGGAGCAGAGGCCTTGGGCTTCATATCGTCAAGACCCTCGCAAACCAGTACGGGGGACGCGTCTGGGCGGCGGACCGGGTGCCCGGCAAACCGGAAGAGGGAGCGGCAATAAAGGTGATCCTCCAGAAGTGCTAGACCGTGATCTCCGAACGCCCGGGGGACTCAGATATATATCCCCCCAGCGACTATATCATACCGCATCATTCCCATTGGGGACCGCTTCAATGATACGAACCATATGCTTTAAAGAGCGACGATATATCGAAGAGTTGAGAATTCTTACCCGGGCGACCGCGCTGGACTGCATCATCGACGAGCGCTTCGACCGCATAGTATACCTCATAAAAGAAGGCGATATGGGACTTGCTATCGGCCGGAAAGGAAGCAATATCCGGAAGATGCAGAGAGTCCTCGGGAAACGCATCGAGATGGTCGAATATTCCCCCGAGATCGAGACATTCACGAGGAACGCATTTAAACCGGCAAATGTCCTCGGTGTCGGGAAAGCAGACGACGGGAGGCTCACGGTGTATATCGATAAGAGCGATCTCGGCATCGCTATAGGGAAAGGCGGATGCACCATCGAGAAGGCGCGGCTCCTCCTCTCCCGGTACTTCGATACCGACCTCGGCGAGGTGCTCGCGGGAGTTGATACCCATGCGGGAGTTGATACCCATGCCTGACTGGACGGTCCTCGACGAAGTCTGGCAGGTCATCCAGGACCGGGCGGAGCACCCGTCGGCCGAAAGTTACGTGAGTTCCCTCCTGACCCACCGGAAAGGGGTCGACAAATCCCTCGAAAAGGTCGGTGAAGAGGCGGTCGAGTTCATCCTGGCCGCCAAGAACCAGGTCCCCGAGAGGACGATCTCCGAAGCGGCCGACCTCCTCTTTCACTTCCTGGTGGCGCTCCGGGCATCGGGCACCGACGTGGCGGACGTGCTCGACGAGCTCGCCGAACGCCGGAAATAACATTCTTTTGTATCGAATACCCAAGGGCCGCTCAAAGATATTCCTTCAGGTCCACCATCCTCGGGAGATCGTCCTTCTTTACGGCCGCGGTCTCGACGACCGTATCCTCGATCATGATGGGAGCCCGGTAGCGCAGAGCGATGGCTATCCCGTCGCTCGGCCGGCAGTCCATGATCTCGGTGCGCGATCCCTGTCGAAGGAGGAGTTTTGCGTAGAAGACACCCTCCTCCAGGGAATCGATGTGCAGGGCATCGAGGACTATCTCGAAGTTCCGAAAGAGTTCAACGATGAGGTCGTGGGTGATGGGCCGGGGAAGCATCTCGCTATTGAGTGCGTTGCTGATCGAGATCGCTTCCCAGAGCCCGACATATATGGGTATTGTGCTGTCACTCCCGGCATCCAGGACGACGGTCGGCGCCGCTCCCATCTCGCTCACCGACATGAACACGCCCTGCACCCTGCAACTTTGAGCAGTCATGTGATCACCTGACATCAGCCTTATCGTGTTTAAACCTTGGGGTCAATCACCGCTGCTTTTTGGCGCGGGCGAGAAACTCGCGCCGCACAATGACGAGACCCGAGAGCAGGCCGAGGAGGATGTTGAGATAGTAGAGGATCAGCCGCCAGAGGAGGACGAAGACGCCCACGATCGACGACGGGACGAAGAGGCTGTAGAGCGACGTGGCGCCGATCTCCGCAACCCCCGAGCCCCCGGGCGTGAGCGGGATCATCATGACGATGGCGATGACGAGCTGGACGACGAACGACTCGATGAGATACGGCGGCTGCCCGAGACCCACAAGAAGCAGCGACGCGATGGCGAACTCAGAGAGCCAGAAGAGCATGGTGAAGACCATCCCCCATACGAGGCCGCTTTTGCCGTGGTTTACGAACTTGACAAGACCCGCGTTGAAGTTGTCCACTTCCCGGTCGATCGCTTCAAGCAGGCTCTCGAGCCTTTTCAAGTGCCAGCGCCGGTCGACCCATCGCGACATCCATTTGAGAGCCCGCTTGAGGTGGTCCGGGTTCTTCACCGAGTAGATGAAGACCAGCACGAAGGCGGTGACGAAGATCCAGGCGACGTACATCATGAGGCTCAGGCCGCTGAACCCCGAGGCGAGACTGCTCCAGTAACTGCCGAGGAAGAGCATGGCGAAGGCCCCGAGGGCCCCGAGGGCGATCCCGTCGAGGATCCGCTCCATCACGACGACGGCGGTGGCGTCCCCGACCGGAACGCCCGCCCGGTAGAGTTCGTGGACCCGGACCGGCTCGCCGCCCGCCTGTGACGGGGTGACCGCCGCGACGAGCATGTTCGCCAGCACCAGGTTCAGGCAGTGCCTGAACCGTACCCGGTACCCGAGCGACCCCGACATCTTCTGGATGCGGAGCGCCCAGAACCCGAGCGAGACGATGTGGAGGAGGGCAGCGAGGACCAGGTAGAATGGGTTTACCTGGCTGAGATACTCGATCGTCGTCTCATCGACGGTGAAGTACAGGACGCCTGCCATGACAAGAGTGCTGAAACTGATCGAGACGAGCAGCCACTTCCATTGAGACCTCTTCATTCTCTACGCCCTCCGGGTGGGGAGACCTGATCCCTCACCCCGATCTGCAGATCGTTTGCTGATGTTCGGGCAGCCTCAAGGCGGAAATACCCGAAATTTGACTAATAAGGTATTGTGTAGCTACTATTTAACGATGGTTTTATCACAAATCAATAAAAATTCGAGATCAGCAGAATACGGGGCCGCCGGGCCCGGGATATGCTTCCACGCCGGCCCTTATACGGTGAAGAGACCCCGCTCGCCGGTGATCCTGAAAAGCCCCGCACGGACACCGGCATCGAGCCAGGCATACCCGTAGCTGAACCGGGCGAGGGCGCAGGCAAGGTCCCCCGCATCAAGGAGTTCTACGCCCTCCGCATACCAGGAAGACGCCGCGGAACAAAACACCTCCGCCCCCGCAGAGAGCGGGCTTGCCTCGTCCGGGCCCGCGCGAACCGCGAGAAGAGCGGAGTGCAGCATCCGCCGGTAGCGGTGGGTCTTCTCGTCCAGATGGGCGCCATGTCGGTCCGGTATGACTGCATCCACCCCATCCGGCGGGTGGGCGGCGAGCGGCTCAAAGAGCCCGATTCGCGAGCCTGCGTCAAGCCACCCGAGCCCGTAGGCAAAGGAGGCGAGCGCGTTCACCGGGTCGCCCGTCCGGAGAAAGACCATCCCATCGCTCTGGTACGCCGCAGCCATCTCGACCACCTCTTCGGCCACCCGGTAAAGGAGGGTCCCCTCCGGGACGGCGATCCGGGTCCGGGAAAGAGCATCCAGAAAGAGAGCTCCGCACTCCTCGAGGGTCATAGGCCGGCAAAGATCTCCAGGTAATCGCGCTCCATCGGGTGGAGTTCTGCCGGTACGACGAGGATATGGAGCGGAGGCCCGAACTCCGTCTCTTTGAGTTTCGCACCGGTCCCGGCGCGAACCACCGGGTGCTCCGACCCCGCCCGGGCGATGCCCACGTAGAGCGCGGGCGGCTCGACCCCACGCTTCTCCGCCATCTCCTCGAGGATGGCGATCGCCTCCGGGACGCGCATGTAGCGGTCCTTCTGGATATCGAGGTAGACGAGCGTATGCAGGGAGAGGGCGAGGTTTGCCGTAACCGTCTCGACGGGGGCTGTCGGGAACCATCCCTTTGCGGGGAACGGCACGGAACAGGACTTCCCGAACCGGTAGTTCTGCAGACCCGAGAGGCCACAGACCGCGCTCGATATGGACGAAGCGTGGATGATGGACGTCTCGATGCCGGCGGCGGCCGCCCGCATCCGCAGGTCGGCGTGCGTCGTCGAGACCATCGGGTCTCCCCCGGTCAGGAACGCCACCCGGCCTTCGGCGGCACGATCGAGGATCTCATGAGGGTCCTCTTCGACATCCTCCCGCGCGAGCACCCGGATCTCCGCACCAAAGAACGCTTCCATCCCGGGAACGTCCGTTCCCATCAGCCGCGACGTATACGCCTCGAGAAAGACGGCATCGGCGTTTTTAACGTAATTCAGGCCTTTGACCGAGATATCCCCGAGGTCGTAGAGACCGAGACCCACGAACGTCAGCATGGCCGGCTCGCTCCGGAAGCGATCTCAGGGGCAGGGGGGCATTGCACCGGGGGCGCAACGCGGCCGGCGTACAATCGCAGAAGTTTCATCATCCCTCAACTGTCGGTGCTCCATCATCGTAGAAGTAACGGATCAGGGGAGTCGCCCGGCCGCGGATGCCGGCGGTGCGGGAACTCCGTTCCGTCGTGTACCTATGCAAGGATACGGAACATAAGGGCTCCGATAAGAAGCCCGAGGGCGACCGTGTAGAGCGTGATCGCGAGCGTGATCCTTGAGCCGACCTCACGCACGAGGACCGTGATGGTCGCAAGACAGGGGACGAAGAGGACGGTCACGACCGCAAAGACGTAGAGCTGGAGGGACGAGAGCACCGCCCCGAGGTCGGCGGTGCCCGCGAGGATGGCAAGGGTCTCGAACGCCATCTCCTTCCTGAGGATCCCGAAGATGAGCGCCGTAGCCGAGTAGCCGGGAAGGCCGAGGAGGGCCATGGTGTAAGGCTCCACGATCCCCTCAACGATCGCCATGATACCGAAGAACCCGAGCAGCCCGAGGACAATGCTCCCCACAAGGAGCAGGGGCATCGCGATGAAGAGGAACTCGGAGAGGCGCGACCAGGCCTTCTTCATCACCAGTTTCGGGTCCGGCCAGCGGAGCGGCACCATCTCCATGATCATGCCGAACCGCTCGCCGGGCGTCACGCGGGAGAGGACGAGGCCTGTCGCGAGGATAAGGACAAAGACGATGGCGTATACGCTGAATGCAGCCCCGATACCGACGAAACTGCCCACAATCCCGGCGATGATGACGGTCCGGGCCGAGCAGGGGACCATCGTGACCAGGAACGAGGCGATGATGCGCTCCCGCCGGGAATGCAGGAGCCGTATGCTCATGATGGCCGGCACGTTGCACCCGAACGCCAGGGTGAGAGGGATGACCGCCCCGCCGTGCATCCCGACCCTGTGCATCGCGTTGTCGGCGAGGAAGGCCGCCCGGGTCATGTAGCCGGAGTCTTCGAGGACGGAGATGATGATGTAGAAGAGCAAGACGTACGGGAACGCTATCCCGAGGCCTGCCTGGAGCGCGAGCAGGACGGATCTCCCCAGTTCTTCGATGAGGGGAGGGAGCCCAAGCGCGAGGAACGGCTGTATCGCAAAGACTTCGAAGAACTCCACGATCATTCCCTCGAGGAACGATCCCACCGTGAAGACCACGAGGAGCATCCCTACGAGGATACCGAGGAGGATCGGCATTCCGGGGATCAACCGCGTCAGGATGCTGTCGGGGTCGGTCTGGCGGAGGAGCGCCTCTTCCTTCACGGTGAGGTCGGCGATCCGGTGAGCAAAGTTGTGCCGGTTGGCCGCGATGATCTGGGCGACCGTCATCCGGTGCCGGGACTCGATCTCGTCGGCGATCGTCCTTGCCGCCTCGAGCAACTCCGGGTTGTCGCCGAACCCGAGGAGCGCCCTGACGCTCTCCTTCCGGTCTGCCTCAAACATCTTCCCGAGGCTCCGGACGGCTGCCTCTACGTGATGGTCGTACGGGATCTCGACCGTCGAGGGGCGGGAGGCGGCAAGAGCCGCCGGGATGATCCGCTCGATGTTCTTTCCCTGCGATGCCGCCGTCTGGATCACGTCGACGCAGAGGAGGTCGCGGATCGGGCCGGGGTCGATCTCAAGCCCCTGTTTTGCGGCTTCGTCGGCCATGTTCAGCACGACGATCATCGGGAGGCCGTACTCCGCCACCTGGAGGAGAAGGTAGAGATTGCGTTCCAGGCGCGTGACGTTCACCACCACGATGATCGCATCGGTGTCCTGCTGCTCCAGGAACCGGCGGACCAGGGCTTCCTCGTCCGAATTTCCTTCCAGCGAGTAGACGCCGGGAAGGTCCACGAGTTCGACCATCTCGCGCTGGAAACAGGTGTTGCCCCGCTGCAGCTCGACGGTGGTCCCGGGATAGTTGCTCACCTCCACCCCGAGGCCGGTGAGCTGGTTGAAGATCAGGGATTTGCCTACGCTGGGGTTCCCTATCAGCGCAAACCTCATGGACACGACTCCACGAGGATAGATTTCGCGATCTCGGGGCTGATGGCGATATCGCACCCTTTCACCCTGACCACGACCGACTGGTTCGGGAGTTTGCGCCGGATCTGCACGACCTCGCCCGGGAATATGCCGAGGTCGAGCAGCCTCCGGTGCCGCCGGGCCCCACGCATCATCGCCACCCGGACGGTATCCCCTTCCTTGCAGTCGAGCAGCGTGCAGGCGTCCCGCCCCCGGCAGCGTCCCATACACCCCGGCGGGGGTTGGGCGCCGTCCATGTAGGAGGAGAGCCGTTCTATCGTCTCGTCGGAGATGTCGTGTTCGAGCGTGCAGGCCTCCCTGCTCGCCGCGTCCGCATCGACGCCGAGCATCTCCGTCAAAAAGCACTGGAGGACGCGGTGTTTCCGCGCCACCCCTGACGCCACCGACGAGCCCTTCCCGGTCAGTCTGACGGCGTCGCCGGCTGCCCGCTCCAGGTATCCTTCCTCGACCAGGGAGGCGATGGTCGTCTCGGCGATCTCCCTCCCGGTACCGAGGGCCGCCGCTATCTCCTGCGACGTCGCCGGCTGCCCGCCGTCCCCCGTGATCGTGAAGATTGCTTCGAGGTAATCCTCAAACGTGGAAGGAAGCATGCTACAATTTCTTTGACTCCTATAACTTTATATTTGGGGGTGTAGGCAGCATAAGCGGGAAGACCCTCTGCGCAGGCGGAGGGATGAGAGCAGCACCCCTCCTCCAGGATCACTTTCACCACGCACGGCTCTTCTTTATGTCGAAAAACTGCAGATCACTCATGCGATAACCAGCAGGAGAGTTTCCGGTGCACATCACCGCAAAAATCAGGATTCAGGTCATGCCCGAGCAGGAGGACGTGCTCTGGCATCTCTCCGAGAAGTGCCGATTAGTCTACAATTTTGCGCTTGCCGAGCGGAACCGGAATTACCAGGAAAACAAAGACAGACCCGACAAACAGTACATCGGATATGTGCAGCAGGCGAACGCCCTCCCTAGGTTGAAGGAGAAGTATCCCGAGTACAAGTGGGTCTACTCAAAAGTGCTTCAGACGACATTGAAGTCCCTGGACGACGACTTTCGCTCATTCTTCGCCCTGCGACAGGATGGGGATAAGGGGGCAAATCCCCCGGGGTTCAAGGGAAAAGACCACTTCTGCACGCTGCGCTACAACCAGAGCGGGTTCAAGATCGAGGGGGACCGGATCCGGTTCTCCCACTTCTACAACACGATGCCACTGATCTTCGCCCTACCCGCTGGTTCTCAGTTCACCAACGTCAAACAGGTTGATCTCTTCTACGACGACATCAAGAGCGCGTACTATGTATCGATCGTTCATGAGGTCCAGCCGGCGCAGGAGTACCGTGACAACGGGCTCTACCAGGCGTTTGACCTCGGGGTGACCCGGCACGTCGGGGTGAACAGTCACGGGAAGTTCATTGAGTTTCCTGTGGCTCACCCGGACAAGTACTGGAAAACCCCGATCGCTGAGTTGCAGGCCCGGCGAGACCACTGTAAGAAGAAGAGCCGAAAGTGGCAGAAGCTGAACCGGCTCAAGCGGAAGTGTGAACGAAAACAGGGCAACCAGATCAAAGATTTCCAGCACAGATTGAGCAAGAAAATCGTTAAGAACACTCGGGCTAACACGATCCTCGTTGGGGATCTGAGCGTGAAGCAGATGCCCCGGTCCCGGCAGGCGACCCCGGGGCTCAACCGCGCCACCCAGAACACGGGGCACCTGTCGCGGTTCATCGGATTTTTGACCTACAAGGCAACCCTTGCAGGTAAGAGAGTAATAAAAATCGATGAACAGAACACGACAAAAGCCTGTTGTGTCTGCGGGACGCTTCACGACATGCCGCTCTGGAAACGAGTTCTAGAATGTGAGTGCGGGAACACCATGGATCGAGACCGGAACAGTGCGGTCAATATCATGGTACGGTTCCTATCACAGAATGCCCCGCGAACGGGCTACCGGCAGTTCGCCGGTAATCTGCGACAGACAGGTCTGGAAATTCCAGTACACTCGCAGGAAGCCCCCTGCGTAGGCGGGGGTAGTTCGCGGATTTGGGTAGTGCCATAGGAATTGTCAACGATCTACGGCCTGAGGAGGATGGGTGGGCCGGGTCGGCAGCGGAAGCGTGAAGCGATCTATGACCCCGGACGTTTTTCGGGATCTGAACTATTCGATCTGCATGCATCTTTCGGGCATGAATGATCATGAGCGGGACCAACGGTTAAGTAGTTACAGCGGGCTTAAGGAGACGTGATATCCATGCCGTCCGAAGAGAATAAGGCGATTGTTCGCAGGTTTATCGAAGCCTACAACAGCCGAAACCTGGATCTGTTCGACGATTTAGTGGCACCGGATTACGTCGACCACACTCATCAACAACAGGGCCGGGAAATCTTCAAACAACTCTTTAGTATGGCTTTCAACGCCTTCCCCGACTGGAATGAGAATATCGAAGATATCATTGCCGAAGAGGACAGGGTGTGGGTTTGTGTTAACGCTACGGGGACCCATACCGGCGAATGGAATCTTTCCGGAGTTCCGTTACCTCCTACCGGCAAGAAGGTGACAATGACGATGGTCTTCATCTGGCGTATCGAGAACGGCAAACTTGCAGAGGGATGGGAAGTCGATGAGGACCGGGATTTCCTCAAACAACTGGGCGTCATCGAATACACGGAAAAAGGAAGGAATCTCTTCCCGGAAGATGTTGGGTAGGGAACGTATCTCCCATGCACGCTTCCTGCCGGAGTCGGGGTCGCGAGCATCAACGCCTATATGGTTTCGCGGATGATCGATGATCATGGCGATCCCGGAGAGGCAGGTCACGAACAGGGACGTTGCCGAACGGCTCGCGTTCATGGGCCGTCTGCTCGAGATCGCGGGGGTTGATCGGTACCGGACCGGGGCCTACGAGCGGGCGGCGCGGCAGGTCGAGCGGCTCTCCCTCCCGGTCGCCGAACTCGATGAGGAGGAACTCACCCGCATCCCGGGCATAGGAGTCCGGATAGCCGGGCAGATCCGGGAGATCGCCGCTACCGGATCGTTTCGGGAACTAAAAGATCTGCAGGCAACCATCCCGGGATCAATCGTCGAACTGCTCGGCGTTGCCGGGGTGGGGCCCCGGACCCTGCACACCCTCTGGAAGAGACTCGGCATCCTGACCCTGGAGGATCTCGAGCGGGCAGTGCAGGGACACCGGATCAGGGCGCTCCCGGGGTTCGGCGCAAAGAAGGAGGAGACGATCAGGAGAGGTATCGGGCAGTTCCGCCACAGGTCGGACCGGATGACCCGGCCACAGGCCGACGCCGTGCTCGCGAACGTGGCGGCGCTGATCCCGGACGGGCAGTATCTGGTTGCGGGGAGTTACCGGCGGGGGTCGAGCACCGTCGGCAGGCTCGAGATCGTCGCTACCGGGAACCGGAGCGCCCTCGTAAACCACGCACCCGCCGGTGCAATCGCCCACGAGAGCGCCGAAGAGGTTTCGCTCTCGCTTGCCGGTGCCGGAGTGAACATCCGGTTCACCGAACCCGGCCGGTGCGGCACCGCGCTCCTCTGTGCCACCGGTTCACGTGGGTTCCTGGCCCGGCTCGGCGAGGTGGCGCTCGCACGGGGCTACCGTCTCGGCCCCGACGGTCTCCTGGACTCTGCGAGCGGGCGCCTGCAGACATTCGGGAGCGAGGAAGAGGTCTTTGCGTTCCTCGGGATGGCAGCCGTCCCGCCGGAGTTGCGCGAGGACCGGGGCGAGATCGAACTCGCCCTCCGGGGCGCCCTCCCCGCCCTCGTCGATCTATCCGACGTGCGGGGAGACCTCCACGCCCACACCACCTGGAGCGACGGCCGTCAGTCGCTCGAGGACGTAGCGACGGCAGGTGATGCCCGGAACTACGAGTACATCGTGGTAACCGACCACTCCTCGCGAGTGAGCCCGGATGCCCTCGCAAAGCAACGGGCCGAGATCGAACGGATCAACCGGCAGCACGCCTGCCAGCTCCTCGCCGGGAGCGAAGTGGATATCAAAAGCGACGGCACGCTCGGGTACCAGAACAGGGTTCTTGCCGACCTCGACCTGGTGATCGCATCGGTCCACTCGGGGTTTGCCCAGGACCAGGACGTCCTGACCCGGCGCGTCCTCACCGCTATGGAGAACGAGCACGTCGATATCATCGGCCATCCCACCGGACGCCTGCTCGGCCGCAGGCCGCCGTATGCGATCGACCTTCTCCGCGTCATGAAGCATGCGGCGGAGACCGGGACCGCCCTCGAGATCAACGCGTCGCCCCACCGTCTCGACCTTGAGGATATTTATATCAGGCACGCGAAGAAGGAAGGAGTGAAACTGGCTGCAGGAACCGATGCCCACCGAATTGGCGAATTTTCAAACATGCGCTACGGCATCGTGCTGGCACGCCGGGGCTGGTGCGCCCCGGACGATATCTTGAATACCCTCTCCCTATCCGGGCTGCTGGAGTGGAGGTCGTGATCTACCGGCTCTACGAGAAGATCCTCCTCCGGGACCTCCATACGCTCCCGGAACACATCTGCTTCATGATCACCGAGCAGGATATGCTCGACGCCCCGGACAACCTCTACCTTGCCGCCCAGTGGTGCCGCGACCTCGGGATCGCCAGTGCCATGTTCCACATCAGCACCGCCGATCCGGCCCGGCTGGAACGGTGCCTCCCTTTGATTCGCACGCTCTCGTCGATAGCACGCCTGACCCTGCACTACCGGGACGAAAAGGAGGTCAGCGGGGAAGGCATGGACGTGACGGTGGCGATCGGGAAGAGCGGCCGGGAGGAGATCGCCGGCTGCGTGAGACGGATGGCCGAAGACGGGGTGGACCCGGGCTCCGTCGACGAAGACCTGCTGGAGTCGTACCTCACCTTCAACTACGAGCCGGACCTCGTCATCAAGACAGGCGGCGATCACCTGACCGACTTCCTCATCTGGCAGTCGGTCTACTCCGAACTCTTCTTCCTCGACATCAACTGGGCACTGCTCAGAAAAGTGGACTTTCTCCGGGCACTCAGGGACTTCCAGTCCAGGGCGCGCCGGTTCGGCCGGTAACCGTCAGCCCCGCCGGTCTGCACGCTCCTTAAGCAGCATGCGCTGGTCGTAGACCCGCATCGCCCGCAAAAGGTCGATCTTCCTGAACGCCGGCCAGAACGGAGCGCAGAAGTAGACAGCCGACTCGTGGCCGTTCGCGAGCCAGGGGAGGAAGTTGGATGTCCGGTAGTCGTTGCCGGTGCGGATGATCAGGTCGACGGGGGGTATGGGCGCCCCGCGGTGCAGGTGGGCTTCAACGATCGCAGGATCGATGGCCGCGGGATCGACGGCGCCCCGCTTGACTTCTTCGAGGATCGACCGGGCGGCGTGCACGATCTCGTTCCGGCCGCCGTAGGCGAGCGCGATGTTGATGTAGTAGTCGGTGTAGTGCAGTGTCGCCTTCTCCGCCGCTTCGATGGTTGCAAGGAGGTCGTCGGGAAGAAGGGACCGGTCGCCGATCATCTGCACCCGGATGT
Source organism: Methanoculleus oceani (assembly GCF_023702065.1). Lineage (NCBI taxonomy): Archaea > Methanobacteriati > Methanobacteriota > Methanomicrobia > Methanomicrobiales > Methanomicrobiaceae > Methanoculleus > Methanoculleus oceani. The sequence continues at coordinate 655,823 of NZ_QFDM01000002.1, forward strand.
GGTCCCGGTGCACCCGTTCGTCGGTCACGATCGCGGCGAACTTCTCCTGAAAGAGGAGAAAGAGCGACGCGAGCTCGGCGCTGTCCCTCCGGAAGTTCTCGGTGGAGAAGGTGTAGAGCGTGATGTACCGCACGCCGAGCTCGCACGCCCAGTCGAGAACCTGTTCCGTGGCATCGGCGCCGAGCCGGTGGCCTATCGCCGTATCGAGCCCCTGCTCCCGGGCAAACCGGCGGTTTCCGTCCTGGATCACCGCGACGTGCCGGGGGATGTGTTTCACCTGCCACCGCAGGTAACGCTCGTAGAGGGGTTCAATCCTCGATCGCAGCATCAGAGCGGCGTCACCTCGACCACCATGCCGCCGTTCGGGTAGCGCTCGACGACGTATTTCCCGCCCGGCAACCCGGCGCCGTGGTCGGCAAGCACCCACCACGCCATCTCGACCCTTCCTTCGCAAACCACGTAGTCATCCTCATCGAGGCTCTCCAGGAACTCGTCGACGGCACCCGCAGGTTCGAGCACTCCGTAGACGACAGTCCCGTCATCCGTCACCTCTTCGAACGGACGCGCAGTGTTTGCAGCGATCCGTTTTAAGCGTTCCCGTAGCTGGACCGAGTCCTTGAAGACCGACGAGCAGAAGTGGACTTTCGGGAGGAGAGAGAGTTTTTCAGCCCACCGGCGGGCGCCCAGCACGGCGTTATGCACCCCGTCCTCGGGCTCGAGCCCGCGCTCGCGCATGGCGGCGGCGCAGGTCTCGCCCCACTCCAGTTCGTTGATGTTGAGGAAATCAAGAAGCGGGAGAGCGGCAGCAAGGTCCTCGATTCCCGGGAGGGCCGGCACCTCGATACCGATCAAGAAGCCCATCCGGCGGGCGAGAAGGGCTGACCTGGCGAAATCGGTCTCGAGGATGCATGGCCAGGACTCGTGAGGCGGGTGCAGCCGGATCTCGTCGACCAGCCCCTGCAGGCGCCGGAGCACGGGTTCATCCGGCGCAAGGCCGGTGTAGAGGTGGATCTGGTGGTCCGGGCCGAAGTGCTCCTTCAGAGCCCTCGTATACTCCACCACCCGGTCGATCTCGAGCAGTGGTTCGCCGCCGGTGACGCCGGTCCCCAGAGCGCTCATGCTCTCCGCCACTTCGATGGCCTCGGACGGCGACGAGACTCTCCGTTCGTTTGCAAACACGACGTCCCGACCTTTGCGCTCGCGCGAGAGCGGACAGTACCAGCAGGTGCGACGACACCGGCCGGTCACGAAGAGGACCATCTTTGCTCCCTGGTGGCAGAGGACGCATCCCGGAGAGAGGAACCGCCCGCCGGGGGGTACTCCCGACTCCTGTGGCATACTCTAGTAGTTATGGGGGCGAAGAAGAAAAGGTTTGACGGTCATGGGAGGGGAAATACGGTGACGACAAAACCCGCGCGGCCGTACCGTCCCGTTCAGAGACGATTGCCTTCTTTCCGGTCGTCGATCTGCACACGCAACGTCACACCAGACCGTCCGGCCCCCTCACCCTCCCCTCGTCCACCAGTTCCGTATAGTCGTCGAACCAATAGGCATCCGGGTTGCTCTTATAGACCATGAATCGCCCGCGATCGTCCGGGTTTGCCGCCTGGTTGTACTTGAAATACGTGTATTTGTCCGTCTTTCCCAGAACCTCGATCTTGCCGGTGGCGTGCGAGATCACGAACCTGGCCCGTTTCGCAAGCCCCGAACAGATCGACCGGGCCTGCTCGAAGATCCGGTAGGACTCCTCAACCGGCACCGCAAACGGCCGGTTCCCGATCGTGGGACGGCACTGGAAGACGTAGTAGGGATTGGCACCGATGAACGAGAGTTTATCGAAGAGCGACGCAAGCACCTCCGGGTCGTCGTTGATACCGCGGATCAGGGGCGTCTGGTTCATGACGACCGCCCCGGCATCCTGCAGGAGAGCGACCGCCCGGCACGCTGCGTCGGTCAGTTCCCTCGGGTGGTTGAACTGCGCCATGATGTAAATGCGCTTCTCGTCCAGGCTGTAGTCACGGATCATATCCAGCAGCGCGAGGTCGTTCGTGATCCGGAAGGGATCGTATGCAGGCATCTTCGTGCCGATCCGGATGATCTCGACGTGGTCGATATCCCGGAGCTGCCGGATGATATCGAGCAGCCGACCGGTCTCGAGGATCAGGGGATCGCCCCCGGTGAGCAGGACGTTGTTGATCTCCGGATGATCACGGATGTAGGCAAGCCCCCGGGAAATGTCTTTATTCACTTCGCGCGCATCCTCGATGAAGAGGCGCTTGCGGAAACAGTAGCGGCAGAGGCCCCCGCAGAGGTCGCTGACCAGCAGGAGGGCGGTCTCACGGTACTTGTGCTGCAGCCCCGGAGCCCGGGTATACCGGTGTTCCGATGACGGATCGAGGTGCCCCCAGGGCACAAGCTCTTCAAGGGTCGGTATGACCAGTCGCCGGATGGGGTCGGCGGGGTCATTCCAGTCAATCAACGAGAGGTAATAATCGTTCGCACGGAACGCGAAGAGATCCGTCACCTGCGCGAGACGAGCACGCTCCTCTGGACTGATACCAGGAACCCTATCGAGCGATGAGAGGTAGATCGGGTTTGTGGTATCATTTATCGGGCTCACGATATCGTCGAGCGAATTTCGGATATCATATGTCGTGTTCATGGGAATGCCTCCGGATCGACACTCTCCAGTGCAGGATACAATCCGCAACAGTCGGGGACAGCTGCATGAGAGCGGAGATCGAGAACGAGACGATCTGCGCAAAGGATTCATGAGAGTTTCGCGCTCTCATACAGGAAACCGTCGCTCCGACATGCGTCATTGAGTGTCGGACTACGTGTCGTATCCAAAAGGGTCTTCAGGATATTTATATCTTCGGTTGGGGGCGTAGTGCTGCAGGAGAATAGCCCGCCGCCCCCATCAAATCCGGTAGACGCAGTATTACTTCTTCTTCTTGGCCATAGAGAGGATGTCCACCACGTATTTTCCTTCCTTTTCCAGTCCGACGACGACCTCGTCCGATCTGGCCAATTTCTCGATATTTAACTCGTACGAACCGGGACCGAGGATACGAATGCTCTCAATCCGCTCGAAGACCTCGATCTCTTCTTTCCGTCGATCCCGCTGGACCTCGAGCACGTCCTCGCCCGTATCCCGGGCAATCTCATCGATGGTCTTCTCCTTCAGCACGTCGTCGTGCCGTTCGGCCTCACGGATGTAGAGAAACTTCTTCCCGCCGCAGCTCGGACACCCCTTCAGTATCTTCGTCGAACCGTCCTCGAACTCCCTGCCGCATTGCGTACACTTGTGAGGCATATATCACCCGTAATACCCGTTCATCTCGAAGACGAGACCCATGCGCTGATGAGATCCTTCTCCTTCTTGAGCGTCTTGAGCTGGTTTGCAGGTCCGATCACCGTCAGGCGGGTCTCGGAGCGTTTTCCGCCGAAAAGTTTCGCCAGGAACCCGTTTCCGGCATCCCTGATGGGATAGGTCTCCATCTCGATTCCGGAAAACCCGTCCGGAGCGATCTCCCGCATCGTGATCTCGATGAGTTTGCTCTGCTCGTCCGGCGCGAGACCCTTCTCCAGAATGACGATGTTTCCTTCCATGACGTCATCGAGGATCAGGCGGATCTTCTCCATCGCAGTGAGACGATCAAGACGTTCCGCCGAAATCAGGTCGATCTGTACACCCTGTATCATCTCAATCACCCGAAATATGACGTCATGTGTTCGTATAACTCATCCACGTTGTTCCCTTCAAGACCGGATATGGAGATGACGGGGTGCTGGGGAAACGCACTCTTGATCCGTGCGGCGGAAGCATCAGGGAGATCGTTCTTGTTCGCGACGATCAGGACCGGGAGCTTCCGGCTCTCGATGATCCCGACAAGCATGATATTCACCTGCTGGAACGGGTCCAGCGTGGAGTCGAGCATGTAGATGACACCGTCGATATCCTCACGGAGCCAGTGCATCGCCTCAGCCACGCCCTCGGTCGCCTCCCGTGCCCGCTTGACCGCTTCCTCCTTCTCGAGGCCATACTCAACGAACTCGTTGTAGTCGATTTTGGTCGTCACGCCCGGCGTATCGACGATATCGATGGTGATCGAGTTGCCGTTCTGCCCCGTGATGGTTATATCCTCTTTGCGCCGCACGCGGCGGGTCTCGTGAGGCACCTCACTGACCGGCCCGACCGCATCGCCGACCCAATCACGCACAATTCTGTTTGCAAGCGTCGTCTTGCCGGCATTGGGGGGTCCATAGATCCCGATGCGGCAGGTCCGCTTCTTAAAGAATGCCTTCAAGAACCCCGAGATCTTTTTTTTCGTACGAACTAAGAACGTCATTAAGCTCCCTCAGGTAGGCCAATTTACCTATACTTAAGTGAGTTGTGGCACTCACAAATAAATATAATTATATGTTCCGTCCGGCGCATTCTCCCCATTTTAGAGACAAACAGCAATCCCGGGGTGTGAGAATTCTTTTATACTGTTGAAACCTAGATAGACTTGCACCTGGAGAATTGGCTCTAATAGCGGCCAGATTAGGAGAATCCCATGATGAATAATAGCGATACCATCCGCTTCGAGACACGCGTTCCAGTCAGGGAGGTCATGCAGAGCCATCCAACGACCATCGATGTGGGGGAGACTGTCGCCCGGGCGGCGCAGACCATGTGCCACGATGAGGTCGGCAGTTGTATCGTGCTGCAGAATAACCTGCCCGCCGGGATCGTCACGGAGGAGGATATTAACTGCAAAGTTGTAGCAAAAGACTCGAAACCGAGCAGCATTCGCGTCAGCGAGATCATGAGTACCCCGCTGATCACGATCGGTGCCGACAAACTGGTCGGTGATGCCGCGGCAATGATGGTGAAGCACCGGGTCCGCAGGCTTCCAGTCGTTGAGGACCAGCGAGTTATCGGGATCGTGACGGTCAGGGATATTCTCACCGTCGCGGCCGAAGTGAACGAACTGCTGGCGGACCTCATCGAGATCAACCGCGAGGAAGAGTACGCCATGGGGGTCTGCGACAGATGCGGGAACATGTCCGACGATCTCTCGCGGGTCGACAACCTTATGCTCTGCCCCGTCTGTCGGGAGGAGGAGCAGTTGCTATGAAAGTGGCCTCAAACCTGATGGTGGAGATTCCAACCCTGCACTACGACGACTACATCACGAAAGCACGCAGCGTTCTCCGGGACGACGTCTTTCGCGAACTCTATATCGTGGACGAAAGAAACCGTCTGGCAGGCTATCTCGACATATCCGACGTCCTGCGGGTTATGGACACCAAGTCGAACGTCACCATCAAAGGATTTGTCAGGGAGGCTGCCCGGGTCGCCCCGAATACGCCCCTTGCAGAGGTCGGCCTCGCTATACTGAATGCCCGTACAAACAGTGCTGCAGTCGTCAACGAAGACGGTACGTTCCAGGGAGGGGTGCTCTTCTCCGAACTCTTCCCCGTCCTGATCTCCCGTCGCGACATCCCCGGCAGGGTCGAGGCAGCCATGTCGCGGGAACCCGTCACCTGCGCACCGGATGACTCAATACACCGCATCTACAGCCTGATCGTTGCGAGCGGCTTTACCGCATTTCCGGTAGTGCAGAAGAAAGAGACCATCGGCATCATCTCCCGCCGGGATCTTCTGCGCGCCGGAAGTGTCCGCACATCGGTGAAGAATCAGGCCGACACCACCGTCGAGCGGGTGATGACGACACCCGTCATCACGGTGACGCCGGACGACACGATAGCAACGGCGAGCCGGCTGATGGTCGACCACGACATCAGCATCCTCCCGGTCGTCGACGAGAGAAAGAGGCTCGTCGGCGTTATCGACCGCCATGACGTCCTCGCTGGCCGCACCGCATAAGGACGTCTTCGGACGCTATAATTCCAGAGGAGTGAGACCATGCAACCGAATTCCAATAATTCAGATAAGAAACCGGCTGACAGACTCCTGAAGATGCCGGGCAAACGCGACCGCGGACCGGTCGACTTCAAGACGAGGATCGCCGGGTATGAAGGCGAGATTATGGCGATCGCTACCCGGGACGTTGTTATGGCACAGCGGACCACCACGATCATCCAGGCAGTCGAGATCATGACCCGCGCAGGGTTCCGCAGGCTGCCGGTCGTCGATGCCGGAACACACCGCCTCCGTGGAATCGTGACCGTCAGCGACATCATCGACTTCATGGGCGGCGGCGATAAGTTCAACCTCGTGCAGGTGAAGCACGCAGGGAACTTCCTCGCGGCCATCAACGAGGAACTTCGCGAGATCATGACCCCGCACCTGGTCACCATGCCCGTTACCGGGAGCATCGCCGATGCGGTCGACATCATCGTCAACAAAAACGTCGGCGGGATCCCCATCACCGACGCCGAAGGAGAACTGAAGGGTATCGTGACCGAGCGTGACGTGATGAAGGTGCTCACCACCGAGCACTCGCGCCGCAGGGCGGAAGACGTCATGAAGTCGTCGGTACGCGTCACCAGTCCCGACACCCCGATCGGCAAAGTATGCGAGGAGATGGTGAAGTGCAGGTTCAGGCGGCTTCCGGTCGTCGTCGACGAAGTTCTCTGCGGCATCGTCACCGCCACCGATGTCATGAGTTATCTCGGAAAAGGCAAAGCCTTCGAGCAGCTGACGACCGGGGACTCCGCCGAGGTTATGGGGGCGCCGGTGCGGTCGCTCCTCTCCGGGGAACTTTACACGACCACACCGGACCGGAACATCCACGACGTCGCCCTCGAGATGATCCAGCGGCGCGTCGGGGCGCTCCCCGTTATAGAAGATTCGCACCTTGTCGGACTCGTGACGGAATACGACCTTGTGAAGGCATTTGCAGAGGAGTGAAAAGAGAATGCGTGCCATTGATGTGATGTCGACGCCGGTGTACGTCGTTGCACCGACCGATAACGTTGCCTATGCGCGAAACCTTATGCTCAAGCACCGTGTGTCGAGACTCCCCGTTATGGAAGGGGACGATCTTCGGGGCATCCTTACCAAGAAGGATATCGCCTACCGGCTCAGGCAGACGGAACCTATGTGGCGACGACGCCCGATCGACCGGATCCCGGTCAGTATCCTGATGGCACCGGACCCGATCACCGTAAAGCCGGAGACCAGCATTCGCGATATTGCAGCCATAATGCTTGATCGGGACATATCCGGACTACCCGTGGCCGATAACGGCAAGATAACCGGCATCGTCACCAAACTGGACGTCATACGTTCGGCCCACGTACGCGGGCTCACCGCCCGGGTCGGCGAGATCATGGAGGATGCGGTCACGGTCAACCGGTATCATTCGCTGGACCATGTCATCGACACGATAAAAGGAAAAAACGATAAACTTATTGTCGTTAACGACAATGGAAGCCTTGCCGGCATAATTACGGAGAGTAACCTCGCATTTTATGAGTATCAGGACGAGCGGATGAACCTGCCCAGGAAAGACGTTACACACCTCCGAAAAGAGGAGCCGGCAGGGCAGAAACGCTTCAGATACGTCGTCGAGGTATCGGCAGTTGCAGAGGACATCATGAGCCGCCCGGTCATTACCGTCTCCCCCGATGCATCCCTCCAGGATGCTGTCGGGTTGATGCTGGAAAACCAGATCAACAGTCTCATTGTCGTGGTGGACGGGGATGTCCGGGGGATGCTCAAGAGAGATGATATCATCAAGGAAGTGGCAAAATGAGCGACAGATTTCAGGTACTCGTCAAAGACGTGATGGCAAAACCGATCACTATCGCGAAGTCCGCCTTTGTCAGCGAAGCGCTCGAGAAAATGCTCGGTGAAGGCGTCGATCCGCTCATCGTGACCAACAACGGCACGGTCATCGGCACGACATCCCGGGCGGCGATCGCAGAGACGCTCGGGAGCAGGAAGACCCAGGCGCTGAAGGCCACATCCATCCATGTCGCGAACACGGTCGAGGAGAACTTCACCTCCGCATACCCGGACCAGAGCCTCGACGTTCTGGTGCCGCTGCTCCAGCACTACAAGCTGGTCGTGGTTCTCGATGCCGAGCACCGCCTCATCGGACAGGTGACGGCAGGGGACCTCCTGAAGGTGCTCCGGCCGGCGGGCGGTATCACGGAGATCATGGAACCGGCACACACCATCCAGGGCGAGGAGCGGGCCGTCCACCTCCGCCGGAGGATGCTTGACGGCGAGATCGACCGCTTCATCGTCGAGGACGGCGATAGAGTCCTCGGTATCGTCACGGAGACCGATGTCGCAAAGGCGCTCCATGCGTTCAAGGATCTCGTGGAGGGTACCCACCAGGACTACCGGATCAGGAACCTCCTCGTGCGGGATATCATGAGCGCGCCCCTGATCTCAATGGACGCAGATACGGACGTCTCCGACGTCATCGACCTGATGCTCAAGAAGAACATCAGCTCCGTCCCGATCAAGCAAAACGGTAAGATCGCGGGTGTCGTGACCCGGAATTCACTCGTCCAGGCCCTGTGAGAGGGGTCTGATAATACTACCTCTTTTTGCGGGCGGGGGCTGACGCCCCGGGGTTTTTATCGGAAATTTTGGGTTTGAGAATATTATTTCCGGTATTTGTAACCCCACCCCGCCCGGCCTTCGGCCTCCTCCCCCGCCCCTTGGGGCGGGGGCAGTCATGGCGATAGCCGGTGGGAAGCCGTGCACGGTTCTTCTCCGGGATCTCCCCATGAAGTGGACCGTGGGGGTATCGCCATCGGGGGTGGGGCTGACGGGGAGGGGGGAGCATCCCCCCTCCCCTGTCCCCAACCCGGACTTTCGGTGCTCAGGCTCGCTACGGGCACACTCTGCACCCCCACCGCGCCTCTCCCCTCCGAACCCCACATAATGCTAGTGCCGAAATCTCCATCCGCCCCGCTCGCTCGCACCTGGCGGTGCTCGAACTCCGCTCCTAGCGGAGCGTCGTTCACCGAACCGGTGCCAATCATTAATACTCCTCAGCCAGAAACGGTATCAGGATATTTCCATGAAACCAACGCAGCCAGTCAAACCGAACAGGGATGTAACGGCCCTCCTTCTGTCCATGAGCAGGACCGGCTTCCAGGGGAGAAAACTCGGGGAGTCGCTCGGCGTCTGGACCAGGATGGTCGAAGATCCGGACTGCACGATATTCATGGGGCTGTCGGGCGCGATGATCCCGGCAGGCATGCAGAACATACTCATCGAACTCGTCAAACATCGCTACATCGACGTCATCGTCTCGACGGGTGCGAACATCTTCCACGACACCTGCGAGCACCTCGGCGTCCGGCACTACCTCGGCCACCACCACGCAGACGACGCGGCACTCTTCGAGGAGGGGATCGACCGCATCTACGACGTCTTCGCGTACGAAGAGGAGTTCCGGGGCATCGACGCGGAGATCTCGCGGTTTGCCGACGAAATCGCACCGTTCCGGGGTTCGTCGCGGGAGTTCATCCAGGTTTTAGGAGAGTGGCTCCGCGAGCACAGGCCGGAGGGGCGGTCGCTCATCGCCACCTGTGCCGAATACGGCGTCCCGATCTTCATTCCCGCCCTCGGCGACTCATCCATCGGCATCGGCCTCGTGATGGCGCGCCGGCGCGGGGTCGAGGTCGATATCGACCAGCTTGCCGACACCGACGAGATCACGCGGATGGTCGAGGAATCGAAGAAGACCGGCGTCATCTACGTCGGCGGCGGCGTGCCGAAGAACTTCATCCAGCAGACCCAGGTCATCGCCTCGATCCACGAACAGAACCTCGGCGGGCATGCCTACGCCGTCCAGTACACCACCGACGCGCCCCACTGGGGCGGCCTTTCCGGGTGCACGTTCGAGGAGGCGATCAGCTGGGGCAAGGAGGCGCCGGAGTCGCCTCGTGTCCAGTGCTTCTGCGACGCAACGATAGCGCTCCCCATCGTCGCGTCGGGGCTGATCGGGAGCGGGGTTCGGCGGGCTCGCCGCTCCCCCTGAGACACCACAATTATTATTAGGCTATCATACCAAAATTAATAGGCACAAGTCATAGAATGCTGTGTCTGGAGCAGCACCCTTGCGTGTTGCGAGTATCGAAAGATGCGAAGTTCTATGTTGAGGTAGCCAAGCCTGGTATGGCGCAGGTTTGCTAAACCTGTGTCCCCCTGGGACTCGAGGGTTCAAATCCCTCCCTCAGCGCTTTCACCGACAACGTCGATGATGAGGCGATCACATGGATGAAGAAGAGATAAAGTACTTTGTTCGAGTCAGAAACACTGATCTCGACGGCACCAAGGCAGTGCACATTGCACTGACCGGGATCAAGGGCATTGGTCCGCGCACGTCGCGCACCATCACCGCTCTTGCCGGCGTGGATCCTCATGCCGTGCTCGGCAAGCTGGACGACGGATCGGTCGAGCGGATCGCAAACGCCGTCGACACGTACACCGAACAGGTGCCCGACTGGATGGTAAACCGCCCGAAAGATGTCTACACCGGAGAGATCCGCCACCTCCTCGGAACCGATCTCACCATGATGAATGACGATGACGTCAACCGTATGCGCAAGATGCGCAGCTACCGGGGCATCAGGCACGAGACCGGACAGAAGGTCCGCGGTCAGCGCACCAAGTCCACCGGAAGAACGGGCACGACCGTCGGCGTCAAGAGAAAGAAGAATTGAGCGGTGATTGAATGGCATATCCAGGAAAAAACCACAAGCAGTACGCGACGCCCAAGCGGCGGTTCGAGAAGACCAGACTCGAGGACGAGAAACGGCTCATCATCGATTACGGCCTGAGGAACAAGCGTGAACTCTGGAAGGCCCAGAGTGTGCTGCGCAAGTACCGTGCTGCCGCCCGCGAGCTGGTGGCACTGCGCTCAGGCGGCCTCAGCACCGAGGACTACCAGAAGAAGAGAGACCAGCTCATCAACCACCTGTACCGTTACGGTCTCGTCGGTGAGAACGCCGATGTCGGTGACGCTCTCGCCCTGAAGGTCGAGCAGCAGCTCGACCGGCGCCTCCAGACTCTGGTCATCCGCAAGGGGCTCGCACGATCCCCGAAGCAGGCCCGCCAGTTCATCACCCACGGCCACATCGCGATCTCCGGTCGCCGCGTGACCATACCGAGCTACCGGGTCGCGAGAGCCGAAGAGATGGAGATCAGTTATTACGGCCCCTCCCCGTTCACGAACGACGTTCATCCCGAGAGAAGCCGCATCGCCCGCACAGGAATGAGGTAAAACCATGGCAGAAGAGAAATGGGGCATTGCACATATCTTTGCCTCCTTTAACAACACCATCATCACCGTCACCGATCTCTCCGGAGCCGAGACGGTCACCAAGAGCAGCGGCGGCATGGTCGTGAAGCAGGACAGGAACGAGAGCTCCCCGTATGCCGCCATGCAGATGGCAATCCAGGTCGCACAGAACGCACGCGACAAGGGGATCACCGGCGTCCACGTGAAGGTTCGCGCACCCGGCCGCGGCAAGCAGCGGAGCCCCGGGCCCGGCGCCCAGGCAGCGATCCGTGCCCTTGCCCGTGCAGGGATGAGGATCGGCCGCATCGAAGACGTCACCCCGGTGCCCCACGACAGCATCCGCGGTAAGGGCGGCCGGAGAGGAAGGAGAGTGTAATGGAGATAGCGTTTTCTCGACTGGATGAGAGAGTCGCCAAATTCACCCTGACCGGCGTTTCCACATCGTTTGCCAATATGTTCAGGCGGGCGATGATCAGCGAAGTGCCGACGCTCGCCATCGAAGATGTCCGTATCTACGATAACACAAGCGTACTCTTCGATGAGATGCTGACGCACCGGCTGGGGCTCATCCCCCTGCAGACCGACCTGAAACGCTACAAACCACGTAGCGAATGCACCTGCGAAGGCGCAGGGTGCCCGGTCTGCACCGCCACCTATACGCTCTCCGTCGAGGGGCCGAAGACCGTCTACTCAAGCGACCTGATACCCCAGGACCCCGACGCCGCACCGGCAGAGGAGAAGATCCCCATCATCGACCTCGGGCGAGATCAAAAGGTCGTTCTCGAAGCTTACGCCATCGTCAGCACCGGAAACGAGCATGCCAAGTGGCAGGCGACTACCGCCTGCGGGTACAAGAATTACCCCCAGATCACCATCGGTGAGTCGTGCGACGGGTGCGGCATGTGCGTCGACGAATGTCCGCGCAACGTGCTTGAGTCCGGACAGGGAAAGGTCCAGGTCGTCGAAGGGCGGCAGGAATTCTGTTCCCTCTGCAGACTCTGCGAGCGGGCGTGCCTTGCCGGCGGCATCGGTACCGAGGCGGCAATCCGTATCGGCGCCGATGCAGAGAGATTCATCTTCGTGGTGGAAGGCGACGGCTCAATGCCCGTCCGGGATATCATCGAGAGAGCGCTACAGTATATCCAGAAATCATCAGACGACCTGGTAGACGTGATGAACGAGATTACGGGAGAGGGGACTGAATGAAGAAGACAACCGAGAATAAATCGAACCCCCGGCTGACCGCCCTCATCGTGACGCTGAAAGATGCGTCCCGCATACATGAGGCGAACATCTGGCGCGAGATTGCAAAGAGGCTGGATGCACCCCGGAAGAACTACGCAGAGGTGAACCTCAGCAAGATCGACCGGTACGCGAATGAAGGCGAGACGATCCTGGTGCCGGGCAAGGTGCTCGGCAGCGGAGCGCTCAGCCTGCCGGTGAAGATCGCCGCGCTGGACTTCTCCGAGGCCGCGATGAGCAAGATCACCGGTGCCAACGGGACGTGCATGACTATCGAGGACCTTGTTCGGGATAACCCGAAAGGGAGCAGGGTACGGATCCTCAGGTGAGACGAATGGTTACAGTTATCGACGCAGACGGATTACTGCTCGGAAGAATGGCCAGCATCGTCGCGCAGCGCGCGCTCGCCGGCGAAGAGATTGCCATCGTGAACGTGGAGAAGGCAATCGTCTCCGGAAGCCGGGCACACGTGCTTGAGAACTACACCACGAAGCGCGAGCGGGGATCCCGTGAGGGCGGCCCGTTCTTCCCGCGCAGGCCGGACCATATCGTCAAGCGCACCATACGGGGCATGCTTCCGTACAAACGCGAGCGCGGTATCGCCGCATTCAAGCGGATCAAGACCTATGTCGGGGTTCCGGTGGAACTTGTCGGGATGGAGACCGAAACGCTCGAAGGAGCCCACATAGACCGGCTGAGCAGCCCAAGGTATATAACGATCGGGGCGATAAGCACCAACCTCGGAGCAAAATATTAGATGAGGTGATGGAATGGCAAAGATCATCAATACAAGCGGTAAGAGAAAGACGGCAATCGCCCGGGCGACCTTAAAACCCGGCAACGGCCGGGTCCGCATCAACTCCGTACCCCTGGAGATCTACGGGAACGAGCTGATTCGCATGAAGATCGCCGAGCCGCTGCTGCTGGCGCCGACCGCACTCGACGGTGTCGATGCGGCGATCGACGTCTCGGGCGGCGGTACGATGGGGCAGGCCGAGGCAGTCCGGACGGCGCTTGCGCGCGGCATCGTGGAGTGGCACAACGACCCACAGATCAAGGATGTTTTCCTCGCGTACGACCGGACTCTGCTCGTGAACGACTCGCGGCAGAAGGAAACGAAGAAGCCGCACGGCCCTGGCGCACGGGCACGGTTCCAGAAGTCCTACCGGTGAGCAAAAGAGATATAAGGGATGCAGGACCACGGTTATGATACCCGTACGATGTTTTACATGCGGTAAAGTCATCTCTACAGCCTGGAAGGAGTTCGAGGAGCGGCGGGATGCGGGCGAGGATCCAAAACGGATCCTCGACGATCTCGGCCTGGAACGTTACTGTTGCAGGCGGATGCTGCTGACGCACAAGGTAGTAGTGGAGGACCTGAATCCGTACCAATGAGGGGTCGTGGGGTAGCCTGGCCATCCTATGGCGTTCGGGATGCTGTGACCTGAGTTCAAATCTCAGCGACCCCATTTTATCATTAATGATTTTGAGGCTACACGATGGAATCGTATACCCGATATGAACGAGCGCGAATTATAGGGGCTCGTGCTCTTCAGATATCGATGGGTGCACCGGTTTTGGTTAAAACACCAAAAACAGAGCCGCTCGAGATCGCACTCGAAGAGTTCGATCGAGACATGATCCCTATAACGGTGAAGAGAAAGTAGTGATCTGATGACGACCATCGAACAGATTATCTTAAGAACAATCCTTGACAGCCGTGGAAACGAGACTGTCGAGGCTGAAATCTACACGGGTTGCGGCTTTGGACGGGCTGCGGCACCCAGCGGTGCCAGCACCGGAACCTATGAAGCCAGGGTGCGGCCGGCGCGCGAAGCTGTCGAGGACGCACAAAAAAACCTGATTCCATCGCTTATCGGTGAGGACACCCGCGACCAGATCACATTCGATGCATTACTCAGAGAGCACGACGGGACACCCGACTTCAGTTCGATCGGTGCAAACGTCGCCGTAGCACTCTCCCTTGCGTGTGCAAAGGCGGCCGCATCGTCTCTCGACCTGGAACTCTTCCGCTACCTGGGCGGTGCATTTGCCGCAGAGACGCCCCTGCCCCTGGGGAACGTTATCGGCGGAGGAGCGCATGCCCCGAATGCCACATCCATCCAGGAGTTCCTGGTGGTTCCCACCGGAGCTTCCGGCGCAACGGAGGGGGTCTTCGTAAACGCTGCCGTCCACGGGGCGACAAAGAAGATCCTGCAGAAGCAGGGCAGACTCTCCGGCAAAGGCGATGAAGGGGCCTGGGCTCCTGCCATAACCGATGCCGAGGCATTCGAGATCATCGGCGAAGCCATCAACACCGTCTCCGACGAGATGAACGTCGAGGTCAGGATGGGCATCGACGTGGCGGCAAGCGAACTCTGGGACGGCAAGGCGTACCGCTACAAGGATGCCGGGCGGACCCGGGAAGACCAGGTTGCCTACATGGCGGACCTGGTCGACCGCTACAACCTCATCTACATCGAGGACCCTCTCTTCGAGGAAGACTTCGAGGCATTCGCCGACCTGACCGAACAGGTCGGGGACCGCTGCCTGATCTGCGGAGACGACCTCTTCGTGACCAACGTCGAACGGATCACGAAGGGCACCGAGATGGGTGCGGCCAACTGCGTGCTGATCAAACCAAACCAGATCGGAACGCTCACCGATACCTTCGAGGCGATACACCTCGCCCGGGAGAACGGAATGGAGACCGTCATGAGCCACCGTTCCGGAGAGACCACCGACGCAACGATCGCGCATCTTGCAACCGCGTTTGAATGCATCTTCCTCAAGACCGGTGCGGTCGGCGGGGAACGGATAGCCAAACTGAACGAATTGATTCGCATAGAGGAGCTGATCTAACTTGACTGGAAACGAACTTGAAATCGAACTGAAAGAACCACTGGTGCCCGTTGAAGAGTACCTGGCGGCAGGCGTGCATATCGGCACCCAGCAGAAGAGCAAGGACATGATGAAGTT
This sequence comes from Methanoculleus oceani, assembly GCF_023702065.1. NCBI lineage: Archaea > Methanobacteriati > Methanobacteriota > Methanomicrobia > Methanomicrobiales > Methanomicrobiaceae > Methanoculleus > Methanoculleus oceani. Next base: position 671,269 of record NZ_QFDM01000002.1, read on the forward strand.
CATCTACCGCGTCCGCGGGGATGGGCTGTATATCCTGGACATCCAGGCAACCGACGAGCGGGTCAAGGTCGCTGCGGAGTTCCTCGCACGCTACGAACCCGCGAAGATCCTGGTGGTCACCTCCCGGCAGTACGGCCAGTACCCGGCCAAGAAGTTCGCCGATGCCATCGGCGGCATGGCGGTCATCGGACGCTTCATCCCCGGGATGCTCACCAACCAGCGCCTGAACAAGTACATCGAGCCTGACGTGATCGTGGTGACCGACCCCATCGGGGATTCCCAGGCGATCAACGAGGCGGTCCAGGCAGGCATCCCGATCGTCGCTCTCTGCGACACCAACAACATGACGAAGTACGTCGACGTGGTCATCCCCACCAACAACAAGGGCAGAAAGGCGCTCTCGGTGATCTACTTCCTCCTGACGAAGGAACTGCTCCGCCTGCGCGGTGTGGCCACATCGCTCACTCCCGAAGACTTTGAGACAGAGTTATAAGATCCGAAGCACAAGAGCTCAACCTTGATGGATATGCGCCCATGCAGTGTAGCGGGAATGTTCTATCCTGCCGAGCCCAGGCATCTGGAGCAACTGCTGGAAACATTCTTCCGGAACAGGGCCCCGGACATCGATGCCCGGGGCATTGTTTCTCCCCATGCCGGCTACGTCTATTCGGGGGAGACCGGAGCCTGTGCTTTCTCTACCATACCACCTGATTTTGACGGCACCTTCGTTGTCATCGGTCCGAGTCACCGGGGATACATGACCTGTGCCTCTGCCGTAGCCTGGGAGACGCCTCTCGGGATCGTCGACGTCGATAATGAGTTTGTCGACGCGCTGGATATCGAGATAGATGAGGTATCGCACCGGAGCGAGCACTCGATCGAGGTGCAGATGCCGTTCATCAAATACCGGTTCCCGAGAGCAAGGGTTGCGCCCGTCCTCATGGGAGAACAGAGTTACGAGGCGGCAATGAGCCTCGCGGAGCAGGTGCTCCGGGCGATACGGCACACGGGAAGGAACGTGCGGATCGTCGCCTCAAGCGACTTCTCCCATTATGTCCCGGACCAGATAGCCCGCCGACAGGACCTCTACGCGATCGATGCGCTCAAAACCCTGGACACACCGGAGTTCTACCGGCGGCTCCAGGAGACCGGTGCTACGGCGTGCGGCTACGGCCCGATCGCCGCCATGTGCATCGCCTGCCGGTCGCTCGGTGCAGAGAGAGGAGAACTCTTGCGGTATACGACCAGCGGCGATGTGACGGAGGACTTCGATCAGGTAGTGGGGTATGCGGCGATAGCGGTGGTGTAATTGGCAACGTGGAGCGCGCCGGGCAAGATATTCCTGTTCGGCGAGCATGCAGTGGTCTACGGGAAGCCGGGGGTCGCGATGGCGATCAAGCCCCGTGTATTCGTCACGGTGAGGAAATCCCGGAACCCGACACGTGCGAAGTCGCCCTACATCGACGAGTGTTTCAGGATGATGGGTGTCAGGGGCAGTGTCTACGTCCACTCACAACTCCAGAGCTCGTCGGGGCTCGGATCATCGGCCGCGGTGACGGTGGCGACGCTCTCTGCAATCAACGACGAGTTCGGTCTCGGGCGTACCCGCGAATATATCGCCGATGCCGCGTTCGCCATCGAAAAGAAGGTCCAGAAAGGGAGGGCAAGCCCCACCGACACCTACGTCTCGGCAAACGGGGGGATGGTGCTCATCACGGGGAACTCCAAGCGAAGACTCCCCCCCGAGGGGTTGCAGGTCGTTGTAGGCAATACCCTGGTGCCGCACAGCACCGCGAGAATGGTAGAACTGGTCGGGAACCTCCAGAAGAAGCATCCCGATGTCGCAAACCCGATACTGGACGCTATCGGGGCCGTGACGCTTGCCGCCCTCCATAACATCGGCAACCCGAAGGAACTCGGGCAGTACATGGACATGAACCACGCCCTCCTGGAGGCTCTCGGCGTGGGACACCCGGCAAGCAGCAAACTTGTCCTTGCGGCGAGGGCGAGCGGCGCTTATGGCGCGAAGATCACGGGGGCCGGAGGCGGCGGGTGTATCATCGCCCTCTGTCCCCGGCGCGCAAAGAGCCGGGTTGCCGGGGCCATCGAGGCCTGCGAAGGAAGGGCAATCATCACCACCATAGACACAGACGGCGCGAGAAAAGAGAAGCATGACTGAGACCGTGGTACTGAAACTGGGGGGGAGCGTGATCACCGACAAGTCGGGAGAATGCGCTATCGATCACGCCCGCCTGCACGAGGTTGCGGAAGAGCTCGCCGCACACAGGGAGACCGCGCTCGTGCTTGTCCATGGTGCAGGGTCATGCGGGCACCCGGAGGCCCGGCGCTACCACATCAACGACGGCCTCACCGGGGAGAACATCCCCGGCGTCTACGAGACGCACGCGGCCGTCTCAAGCCTGAACACCGCGGTCGTCGATGCCCTGCGGGATACAGGGGTCGAGGCGATCGGCATCCACCCCCTCGATCTGGCTCTCGCCGAAGACGGACGCCTGGTCTCGTTCGAGACCCGCCATATCGCCGAGATGACAGAACACGGCATTGTGCCCGTGCTGCACGGCGACGTGGTGATGGACCGTCTGCGGGGATCCTGCATCGTATCGGGCGACCAGCTGGTGACCCGCCTCGCCGTTGCTCTCGCGAGCCGGCGCGTGGGCCTCGCAACGGACGTCCCGGGCGTGCTGCAGAACGGCCTGGTCGTCCCGCGCATCGACCGGAGCGTCGCCGCGACGCTCGATGTCGGCGGGTCGGGAAACACCGACGTGACCGGAGGCATGCAGGGCAAGATTGCCGAACTCCTGGCACTGGCCGATGCCGGCATCGATTCGCACATCTTCCATGTCTCGAAGATCGGCCGGTTCCTGGACGGCACAGGGCATGGCGGAACGATAATCGGAAGGAGTATGCCATGACGAAAGAGACCGCCACGTCCTCACGGAAACGGGATCACCTGGTAATCTGTTGCGAACAGCCCATCGAGGCCGGCGATGCCGGGTTCGGAGACGTGCGGCTGGTCCACAACGCCCTTCCCGAGTGCGACATGGATGCGATCGAGACCGAGACCCGGTTCCTCGGTAGAGCACTCGGCTCTCCCCTCTTCATTGCAGCGATGACCGGAGGACACCCGGACACCCTCGAGGTAAACCGGCGGCTCGCACGTGCCGCCGAACGGTATAACCTCGGTATGGGTGTCGGTTCTCAGCGAGCGGCACTGGAAAAGCCCGAACTGGAGGAGAGTTTCACCGTCGTGCGGGAGGAAGCGCCGCGTGCCTTCCTCTGTGCGAACCTCGGAATCATCCAGCTCCGCGACCACGGCATCGAGTGGGCGGAACGGGCTGTCGAGATGATCGATGCACAGGCGATCGCCATCCACGTCAATTCGCTTCAGGAAGCGATTCAGCCGGAGGGCGATCATAACGCAGAGGGGAGCCTTGAAGCGCTCCGCAGCCTCTGTGAAGAGTTCTCCTATCCGGTCATCGTGAAGGAGACCGGTTCCGGTATATCGGCCGGGACTGCAAGGGTTATCCGGGGGGCAGGAGCAAGCGCCATCGATATCGGGGGCTATGGAGGCACGTCGTGGGCGAAGATCGAACGCCTGCGGGCGAACGACTCCGGGCTCGCCGATCTCGGGGAAGCATTCCTCTCCTGGGGCATACCGACCGTGGTGAGCCTCTGTGAGGTCCGGACGACAGGAGGCCCGATCATAGCGACGGGCGGACTGCGAACAGGTGTCGATATCGCGAAAGCCATTGCACTCGGGGCGGATCTCGGGGGCATGGCGCTCCCCCTCTTAAAACCGGCCATGAAGAGCGAGGAAACCCTCTTTGCAGCCGTCGAGGCGATGCACCGCGAACTCGAGGTGGCGATGTTCCTGACGGGATCCCGGTCGATACGGGATCTTTCCCACGCACGGACGTATATAACCGGTCTAACCCGGCAAATGATTGGAACCAGCGACTAACTACAAAAATCACGGAAAACATCTCTACAAGGAGGCTACATGGATATTGAGATTATAGCAGTGGGCGGATATAACGAAGTCGGCAGAAATATGACCGCCGTCCGCTGCGGAAAAGAGATTGTCATCTTTGATATGGGTCTGCGTCTGGACCAGGTGATGATCCACGAGGATGCTGATATCGAGAATATGCATTCCCTGGACCTGATCCAGATGAAAGCCATTCCTGATGATACCATCATGAATGGGGTAGAGGGGAGTGTCAAGGCGATCGTCTGTTCGCACGGACACCTGGACCATATCGGTGCGATACCGAAACTGGCACACCGGTATAACGCCCCGATCATCAGCACGCCCTATACCTCGGAACTGATCAGGCAGCAGATTGCAGGCGAACAGAAGTTCGGAGTGAACAATAAACTCTTCGCCCTGAAGGCCGGGCAGCGCTACACCATCTCCCCGCACCTCACGCTCGAGTTCGTGCGTGCCCAGCACTCCATCATCGATACGGTCTTTCCCGTCCTGCACACGCCGCGAGGCGCAGTCATCTACGCGAACGACTTCAAACTGGACAGGACGCCGGTGCTCGGGGAGCCGCCGGACTTCGCCCGGCTGCGGCAGATCGGGAAGGAGGGTGTTATCGCTCTTATCACGGAGAGCGTCAACATCGCCGACAACGGGCGCTGCCCGAGCGAGAAGATCGCGCGGGACCTGGTCAGGGACACCATCACCAGTTACGAGGACGACAAGAGCGCTCTCTTCGTCTCGACGTTCTCGTCGCATATCTCCCGTGTCAAGACCATCGCCGAATGCGCCCACGAGATCGGCAGAAAACCGGTCCTGCTCGGGCGGTCGATGGAGCGCTACAGCTCGGCGGCCGAACAGCTGAAACTGGTCGGGTTCCCCGAGTCCCTCTCCATGTTCGGCAACCGCCGGACCGTTGACAGGACGCTTCGGCGGATCATGAAGTCCGGGAAGGACAAGTTCCTCCCGATCGTCACCGGCCACCAGGGAGAGTCGGGTGCCATCCTGACGAGGATCGTGATGGGGGATACTCCCTACAAGCTGGAGAAGGGCGACAAGATCCTCTTCTCGGCAAAGGTTATCCCGAACCCGATGAACTACGGGCAGCGTTACCTGGTCGAGGCCCGCGCCAAGATGGCGGGCGTGCGGATCTTCGACGAGCTGCACGTCTCGGGGCACGCCTACAAAGAGGACCACTACGAGTTCCTGCATCTCTTAAACCCCCAGCACGTCATCCCGTCCCACGGCGACATCGGCATGACCGGCGGCTACGCGAAGTTCGCGGAGGAGATCGGGTATACGCTCGGAAACGACCTCCATATCCTCCGGAACGGGAAGAACGTCCTGATAAAATAGGAGAGAGTGCATGACGACGCTTGAAGACTACCTGGAGAAGAATGCCGAGCGGATCGACAAGGTGATCCACCGCTACTTCGGAGACGTCCACGGCGACCTATTCCGGGCGAGCGCCCACCTGCTGCTTGCGGGGGGCAAACGGCTCCGCCCGGCGGTCGTCATACTCGCCGCGGATGCGGTGAGGAAAGGAAGTTCGGACGACCTGATCCCGGCGGCGCTCGCGCTTGAACTGACCCATAACTTCACCCTCATTCATGACGATATCATGGACGGCGACGTCGTCCGGCGCGGTGTCCCGACGGTGCATACGGTCTGGGACGAGCCGACGGCAATTCTTGCAGGCGATGTACTCTACGCAAAGGCGTTCGAGTTCATCTGCCTCTCGGATGCCGAGAACCCCGCCAAAATCCGGGCAGTGAAGATGCTTGCCAGGACATGCACCGATATCTGCGAGGGGCAGAGCATGGATATGGCATTCGAGAAGAGGGACGACGTCTCGGAGCTCGATTACCTGGAGATGGTCAGCAAGAAGACCGGCGTGCTCTACGGCGCGTCCGCCGCCATCGGCGGGATCCTTGCCGGGGCAAACCCGGTCCAGGCCGATGCCCTCTACCAGTTCGGGGTGAACAGCGGCGTTGCCTTCCAGATCCAGGACGATCTCATCGACCTCCTTGCAAGCACCGAGAAGAGCGGCAAGGACCGCGCGTCGGATATCCGGGAAGGGAAGCAGACCCTGATAGCAATCAAGGCACGCGAGAAAGGGCTCGATCTCGCCCCGTACCGCAGAGAACTCTCGGGCGCCGAGATCGACGACCTGATCTCCCTCCTGCAGAATGCAGGCATCATCGAAGAAGTCCGGGCCGTTGCCGTCGAGCGGGCTGTCGTCGCAAAACAGGCGCTCTCGGTCCTCCAGGACTCCGAGGAGAAGCAGATTCTTGCAGAGATCGCCGATTACTTCATAGACCGGGGTTACTGATTCCATGGACGCGGATCTCGAGCATCTGCTCTTCATCTACGCGTTACAGAACGCGGTGAAGCACGACGCGGCCCCGAAGACCGGAACGGTCATCGGCACGGTGCTCGGCAAGCACCCCGAGTTCCGGAGTCGGGCGAGGGAGCTTGGCCCGCTCGCAGGGAAGGCGATCGCGGAGGTGGCGGCGATGAGCCAGTCCGACCGCAAAAGCCGCCTTGAAGCGATCGCTCCCGAGCTCCTCGCCGAACTCACCGAGACGCACGAACGCTCACGGGAACTCCCTGCCCTCGAGGGTGCCGAGAACGGCGTGGTGATGCGGTTCGCACCGAACCCGAGCGGGCCGCTGCACCTCGGGCATGCCCGGGCCTCCATCTTAAACGACTACTATGTCCGGCGCTACGGGGGGCGGTATGTCCTCCGTATCGAGGACACCGATCCGAGGAGGGTCGATCCCGAGGCATACGCGATGGTGCAGGAGGATATCGCGTGGCTGGGGCTCGGGATCACCGATATCGTCTACCAGAGCGACAGGCTCGATATCTACTACGACTGGTGCAGGAAACTCATCGAGCTTGGCGGTGCCTACGTCTGTGTCTGTGACGCAGAACGGTTCAGGGAACTCAAACTCAAGGGGAAGGCATGCCCCTGCCGGGAAGGGACGGTGGAGGAGAACCTGGAACTCTGGCAGCAGATGCTTGACGGAGAGTTCTACGAGGGCGACGCGACCGTCCGGGTGAAGACGGATCTCACCCACCCCGACCCGGCCATGCGCGACTACTCCGCGATGCGAATCGTGAACGCGCCCCTCCACCCGAGAGTGGACGCCACGGTCTTTCCGCTGATGAACTTCTCGGTCGCGGTGGACGACCACCTGCTCGGGATCACCCACGTGATCCGCGGGAAGGACCACATCGCGAACACGAGACGGCAGCGCTTCATCTTCGATTACTTCGGCTGGAAACCGCCGGTCTACCGCCACTACGGCAGGATGGGGATATCGGGCGTCGTCCTCTCGACGTCGGGGATGCGCGAGGGGATCAACAGCGGCATCTACACCGGCTGGGACGACATCCACCTGGGGACGATGCGGGCGATCGCACGCCGGGGTATCGAACCCGAAGCGGTCCGGAACGCCATGGTCGATATCGGCATCGGGGAGACCGACATCTCGTTCTCCTGGGAGAATCTTTACTCCCGGAACAAGGAACTCGTCGACCCGAAGGCGAACCGCTACTTCTTCGTGCCCGACCCGGTCGAGGTCGTCGTGGAGGGCGCTCCTCTCCACGAGGCCCACGCGGCCCTTCACCCGAACGACCCCTCCCGCGGGGTCCGCACCCTCGTCACCGCCGGAAGGGTGCTCCTCCCGAAGACGGATATCGAAGGGAAGAGCATGGTCCGCTTAAAAGACCTCTATAACGTCAGGATCGAGGGGGAGGGGGATACGCTGCAAGTATCCTACGCAGGCGACTCGCTCGAGGATGCCCGGCGCGAGAAGGCGCCGATCATCCAGTGGCTGCCGGCGGACGCGAAACTCCCCTGCACCCTTCTGCGGCAGGACGGGAACCTCGAGGGGTTCTGCGAACCGCTGGTCGCCGGAGAGATTGACCACGTCGTCCAGTTCGAGCGGATCGGGTTTGCCCGGATCGACTCGGCGGACGGCGGCCGGGTGAGCGCGTACTTCGCGCACAGGTGAGGAAGCGGAGGGACAGGCTCCCTCTTCGAACCGGTCCTGGGACGGCCGGCCGCTGAATGAGGGGCGACTCCCGGACCATCCGTTTTTCCAACCCAGGGGCGAGAGCCTGCCCGCCGTGCCGTTCGCCGGGGTTACACATTAATAACAAAATGTTCAAGATTGTATACAACGGCAGCAATATGAAGCGAAACACGTTCTATCTTCTGGCCGGTATCGTTGCGCTCGCCGAGGTCGGCATCTTCTGGCTCTCGGTGGATCTCGAGAGGCCGATCCTGATCCAGGTCGCGTTCGTCCTCGGTGTCCTTCTGCTGTATGCGGCGCGAAGGAGAGTCGAAGACAGGATAGAGGACGAACGGACGGCGATGATCACACAGAAGGCGGCGCTCCGGACGCTGGAGGTCTTCTGGGTGGTCTTCTTCGCGGTCAGCCTGGGGGGTGCGGTCGCTGCGTTTTCGAGGCCGCTCGGGTTGCGCCCGCCCCATCCTCCACTGGACCCTAACGCTACACATATGCTGGTGATACGGATAACGGATCCTGACGTCCTGCCTTTCGATCTCTTCGGCAGGTTTGCCGTCGGCCAGCTGGTACTCCTCTGCCTGATGATATTCCTGTACGTCGGGTTCAGGATGTACTACGCCCGCAAGTACGGAGAATGGGATACCGATGAAGAACAGGATTAAGGTCTACCGGGCGATGCACGATCTGACCCAGGAAGGGCTCGCAAACGAGCTCGGGGTCACCCGGCAGACCATCCTCGCCATCGAGAAGGGAAAGTACGACCCGTCGCTCGACCTCGCCTTCAAGATCGCCCGGTTCTTCGGCGTCGCTATCGAGGAGATCTTCCTCTACGGCGATACGGCAGAGCGGAAATAATCCCGGGGGAGCCCTCCCGGTGACCGGGGCCCGCTGCTGCGATCGTTTTTTAATGGCTCCGACGACGGAGCGGAGCACCGGGTTTGCCTCGTCTCTTACGCATCGACATATTCCGAAAGGCCGGACTGTTTTCTAAAAAATCCAGGGACGTCCGTCCGACATGCGCCTCGGTCGTCGATGGAGGCGCTCCGGTTCATGCACGGCAGGTTCCCCAACCCGGTTGCGAGTGAAAAGAACATGAAAACTGCCAGAACGATACCAGAGCAGCACCGATGCCATGCAGACAACACCATGAACTGGAGGCAGGGCCGATGAAGTATAAGTTGTGCGTCCTGATCCTCCTCCTCTCGGCAATCGTGGGGGCCGCTGCGGCGGCCGATACGTCGGCGGAGGAACAGATCGCGGTCACCGGGGTCACCGTCAATCCCGACGCGCTCATGCGCGGGGATACGGGCACGGTGACGGTCGAGATCAAGAACACCGGAGAGACAGGCGTTGCGAGCAGAATAGGAACAGGAAGAAGGGTGATTTCCATCCTTCTCCCCGGTGCGATCACGGCCTCTGAACCGCCGCCCTCTCCGCCTGCCCGGCGAGTTCCCGGAGCACCGCCCGTGCGAGATCGACGTTGCCGTAGTCCCGCTCGCGGGCGACGTCCCGGATGCAGGCCGGCACCTCGATGATCCGCTCCGCCTCCCGGATCTCGGATGCGAGCGCCTCAAGGTTCCTCCGCTCCCGCATCCGCTCCCGGTGCCAGGCCGCGGACCCCCGGTCGGGGTCGATTGCGAGGATCGCCTCGTAGCAGTCCATCGCCTCATCGTATCTGCACATGACCCCGAGCACCCAGCCCCTGCTCTGCCAGGCGACGATATGGTGGGGGTCCAGCGCGAGCGCCCGGTCACAGCAGGCGACGGCCTCGTTGTGCTCCCCGAGGTGCGCGAGAGCGTATCCCATTCTCTGCCAGGCCGTTGCATCCTCCGGATCGAGAGAGAGCGCCCGGTCAAAGCAGGCGGCAGCCTCGTCGTAGCGGCCGGCCTTGATGAGAGCAAACCCCTTCCGCCTCCATAGAACCGGTTCTTCGGGGGAGAGTTCAAGGGCCCTGTCGTAGCAGGCGATCGCCTTGCTGTAGTTTCTGGTGCTGCAGAGAGCCTGACCTCTGTGGTACCATGCTTCGGCACCCTCTTCTCTGGTCGCCATCGAACCTAGGGGGAGACCAACCCATAAGAACATTACCCGTATCCTCCGGGAACGTTTAAGACCGGTCGAGCGAGAGGTACCTGTAATATGACAGGTAAGATTCTTGTTGCCTATGCCACCCGCTACGGCTCGACCGCAGAGGTGGCGGAGGCGATCGGGGATGAACTCCGGAAGGCAGACGTTGCGGTCGATGTGCTGCCGGTGGGCGAAGTAGAGGATCTCTCGCCGTACCGGGCGGCCGTCATCGGGAGCCCGATCTACATGGGGAAATGGCTCCCGGAGTCGCAGGTCTTCATCGAGCGGCACCAGCAGCACCTGCGCACCATCCCGGTCGCCTACTTTGCCGTGGGGCTCACGGTCGCAGACGGGGGAGCAGAGATCCTCAGGAAAGCGGAAGCGTCGATGGACCAGGTCAGGATGCTCGTAACCCCCGTGGATGTCGGCGTCTTTCCGGGAAGGCTGGAGAGCGGCCGCCTATCCCTCACCGACCGGACCATCACCAAACTCATCAGGGCAAAGACAGGAGACTTCCGCAACTGGGAGGCCGTCCGCTCCTGGGCGGAGGCGGTGCGCCCGAGGCTTTCTCAGGACTGACAACAGCACCAAAATCCCTTATTTCTCATTCCAGCCCAGAGGAACGCAAGAAAAGGTGCTTATAGGACGACCACCCATCTCTAAAGACTATCAGGTGAACCGGGTGAACAAATATTCTTTTGTCGCGAGAATGCCCGACGAACCGGGCGCGCTGCACCGCGCGGCCGAGATCGTCAAGTCCTATTCGGGCAACATCATCCGCATCCAGTACGACCGCAGGATCGATCCCGCCACGGTCTTCTTCGAGGTGACCGCCACCCCGGAGACCTATCGCCGGATGAAGGAAGACCTCCACGCGATCGGCTACCTCCAGGAATCGCTGCCCACGCTCGGGTTTCTCAAGTTCTCAGTACACGTCCCCCACGAGCCCGGATCCCTCTTCGAGCTCCTCACCTACATCACCGGGGCGGGGGCAAACATCGCCTACATAGACTTCGACGACCGGCGGTGCGACCCGGGCAGGGTCACCATCAGCTTGAACGTCGAAGAGACCGCGATCGTGGAGAGCCTCCTCGACCGGTTGAAGTCGCAGTACCGCCTCGAGATCCTGGAGTACGACATGACCGGCGAGCAGCTCGACGACACCGTCTTCTACGTCAGGTTCGCCCAGGCGGTGCGGGGGCTGATCGGGACTGCCGAGGACGAGTTCCTGCTCTCTCTCCTGCAGGATGTCAACCACATCGTCCAGGAACTCAACAGCCTCGGCCAGGACCCGAAGGAGGTCTTCGAGTGCATCCTGCTCACCGGGAGGACGCTCCGGAACACAACAGGCGACCGGTTTTACGCGGACGTCCAACGCATCCGCTTGAGCGACGCCGTCGAGGTCTTCTGCTTCCAGATGCCGGGCGGCGGAAACATCTTCCTGCTCCGCGCTCCGGACGAGACCGTCATGATCGACACCGGATACGGGATCTACCACGAGGACGTCGTGCGGATGTTCCAGCACTACAACCTCGGGGATCTCAAAAAGATCAGGAGGATCTACCTCACCCATGCCGACGCGGACCACTGCGGGGCGGGCGGGCTCTTCGATGCGAACGCGTATATGCATGCCGGGTCCCGGGAGATCATCAGCCGGGCGAACCGGGCCTACGGCTCGCGCAGCGAGTCCTCGATCCTCGAAGAGGTCTACACGACCATCATCAACCTCTTCTCGCACTTCACTCCGCCGGAGAACCTGGAGGTCTTCCCGGCGGAGAGAATCGGCACACGCTCGATCTTTCCCGTCCTTGCCCGGATTAAGGTCCACGACCTCGAATTCGAGGTCCTCGAGTCCCTGGGCGGGCACATGCACGGCCAGGTCTACTTCTTCTGTCCCGGGCACGGGATCATCTTCACCGCCGATACGCTGATCAACTTCGGGAGCCTCGACGAAGACCGGAAACGCTACAACTCGCTGGCCGACTTCCTGGTGACGTCGGTCAACGTCGACAGCGACTGTGCACGCCGGGAGCGCAGGGCGTTGCTTGAACTGATCCGGAACCTGGACGAGGAACTCGCCCCGACCGGTCGCCGGTGCCTGATCGCGTGCGGTCACGGCGCCGTCTCCGTCCTCTCGGACGGGAAGATGGAAGCGGTCGCGCCGGTCGAGTGTTACCGGGCCAGGGAGTCAAAAGAGAGTTAGGCGGCAGCCCGGTTGCCGCTGGCGTACCGGACCCTCACCCCCGGGACGAGCTCAGTCGACCCGGACAAATCCCTCTTCCTCAACGATCGCCTGACCGTCGGGGCTGAGGATGAAGTCGATGTACGCCTTCGCAAGGCCGGCTGCTTCACCCTTCGTGAACATGAACACTTCGCGTGCGATCGGATAGGTTCCGGCCTTCACGTTCTCGATCGTGGGTAGAACGGCATCCCCGTTCACATCGACGGAGAGGCCCTTCACGGTGTTGTCGAGGTATCCGAGCCCGACGTACCCGACGGCACCCGGAGTCTGGGCGGTGGTCTGCGCCACAGCACCGTTCGAGTTCTTCTCAAGCTGGGTGTTGACGAAGTCCTCTTTCTGCATCACGGCTTCCTGGAAGTACTCGCGGGTTCCGGAAGCGCTGTCACGGCCGACGACGACGATCTGCTGATCCGACCCGCCGACCTGATTCCAGTTCGTGTAGGTGCCGTTGTAGATGCCCCGTATCTGATCCATCGTCAGGCTCTCAACGGTGTTTCCCGGGTTGACGATGATCGCGATGCCGTCGATGGCAACGGTGTGCCTGACGAGTTTTGGATACTTCTCCTTCTCGGCATCCTTCAGGTCGCGGGAAGCCATGCCGATATCGGCAGTGCCCTCGCCGACGGCCTGGACGCCGACGCTGGACCCGCCGCCGCTGACCCGGATATCGGCGCCGGCGTTTTCGGCCATGAACGTCTCGGCGGTCAGCTGCGCAATGGGGAGAACCGTCGTCGAGCCTGTGACCGAGAGGGTTCCGGAGAATTGGTCCGCCGGATCGGCATTTCCATCGGTACCTGCCGTACACCCGGTAAAGAGTGTGGCGGCAATGACGAGAGCGGCCAGGAGAGCAAGAAGCGCTCTGCCGTGCCGGACAGAAGATTGACCTGTCATGATAACTGGTGAGGGAGGGAGAAAATAGAGAGTTTATCGAAAGTAACCCTGGAGACACATAGTAAACCCATAAACTATTGAGATAGGGGCCATCTCCCCATCGTTACGCCGTCCCGCCGGATCGCTGCTCTCCGAGCAATGCAATCCCTGCACCGAGAACTACCAGGATCCCGCCGACCAGCAGCACCAGGGAGTCCAGCTGGACGAGGAGGAAGAGGCTTGAGATGATGCCGACGACCGGGATGACCGGCAGAGACCCTATGGCTCCCGGTATCCGGAAGGGGCGGGCCACATCCGGCGCACGATACCGGAGCAGAATCACGGATGCGTTGATGACGACGAATGTCACGAAAAGCGTGAAGTTGGTGATGTTCGCAACGAAATCGATCTCGCCGGCAAAGAGGAATACCATGGAGGCGAGTGCAACGGCAACGATGGCCGTCCAGGGCGTCCGCGTCCGGGGATGCACCCGGCCGAGGAACGCCGGAAGCGAGAAGGAGGAGGCCATGCCGTAGATGATCCGGGACGACGCCATCATCATCAGGAGGGCAGTGTTCGCCGTGGCGAAGAGGGCGATGACGGAGATGAGGGTGAACGCCGCAGGGCCGAGCGCGACGGACGCAACGTCGGCGAAGGGTGCCCGGGAGGCGGCGAGCTGCGCGGAGTCGACGACCGAGACGGCGGCGAGGGCTACCAGGATGTAGAGGAGGACGGAGACGGCAAGCGCGATCATCAGGGCAATCGGGACGGTCCGCTCCGGGTTTCTGGTCTCTTCCGAGAGTTTCACCATCTCCTCGAATCCCATATAGGCGAAGAAGACGAGTGCGGACGCCTGCAGGAGGCCCGGAACCCCATGGGGCATGTCGAGGTAGTCCACCTGCCCGAGGTGCGGGAGGCCGATCAGGATGACCATGACGATGCCCCCGACCTCGATAAGGGTCAGGGCGATGGCGACCCGGGCGGTCTCCTTGATGCCGTAGAGGAGGATCCCGGCAAGGAGGAGGATGATCAGGACCGCCGAGGGGATGACCGGAAACCCGACGAGGTCCGAGAAGTAGCCGGCAAACCCGAGCGAGACTGTTGCGGCGCCGAGGATGCCGGAGAAGATGATCAGCCACCCGACGACGAACGCAAGCCGCCTCCCGAAGGCGTTCGAGACGTACTCGAACTCGGCGCTTGCACGCGGATACATCGACGAGAGCTCGGCATAGGCGAGGGCGCTGAACGCGGCGATGGTGGCGGCGATGGCGAACGTCAGCCAGACAGCGTTGCCGGCCATGCCGGCCGCTTCCCCGAGCAGGGCATAGATACCGGCCCCGAGGATGATCCCCACGCCCGAGAGAGTGACTGCAGGCAGCCCGAGCTCCCGACGGAGCTTCGCGCCGGGATTCGAGGCATCCGGTCTTTCTTCGGCCATATGCTCTACCGTATGTGTCTGCACCATTTATGGGTATCCGGGAACGATCGGCAGGTCTGCACCCGGGGGAGAAACGGCGCAATCCATATATATGGGACCTGCCCATGCAGGCCTCCCTGCAGAGTAGGGGGAAGTGATCAGATGGCGCAGAATGTTATCGATATCCTGAAACAGGAGCACGAAATGGTGCTCTCGCAGCTCTCGGAACTCTCAAGCAAGGGCACGAGCAACCGGGAGCAGAAATACAACACCTTAAAAGAGAACCTTATGCCGCACATGATCGGTGAGGAGCAGGCCGTGTACCCGAAACTCATGGATTCGGGGATGCAGGAGATGGCTCTCGAGGCGATCGAGGAGCACAACGCGGTCAAGTCTCTGCTCGGCCAGCTCGACAGCGCATCCACATCGAAGGAGGATGTCTGGGTAGCGAAGATAAAGGTGATTCAGGAGAACGTGAAGCACCACATCAGCGAGGAGGAGGAGGAGATCTTCCCGCAGATGCAGGAGAAGATGAGCAGCGACGAACTCTCGAACCTCGGCAGCAGCTACGAAGAGGCAAAGAAGAGCGCGATGCCGGTTGCGACACGCTGAGCGCTCGGACGTTATCGATGCGGGCGGGTGCGCAAGCACCGATGCCCCTATTTTTTGGCCGGTTAGATCCGGCGAAATCGTTAAGTACCGCATCTCCTATTGTTCATTCAAAAGGAGGACATGTATGCCGCAGATTCTTGAATTCATCAGGGACGACCACGACCTTATCAGGGGTCTCTTCGACGAGCTCGAGAGCAATCCCGAGACCCGGGATGTTCGGTGCATTACGCTCCGTCGCGAGCTGCCGGGGCACATCTACGCGGAGGAGGCCACATTCTATGCGCGGCTCCGGGACGTTGTGCCGGAGGAGATCAGGCAATCGCTTCGGGAACACACCGATATTCGTGAAACGCTGGCCAGATTCGAGATGATCCCTCTCAGGGACGATACCTGGATGCCGGCGCTTGTCGGTCTCCGGGAACTGGTCGAGACACATTTCACCTTGGAAGAGAGGGAGGTCTTCAGCCGGGCAGAGCATCACCTCAGCCCGGCTGAACTATTCGGACTGGGGGAGATGTTCGAACAGGAAAAACAGAAAGCGGCACAATTCGCTGCAATATAACTGCCGGGATGGACGAGCGCCGGGTAAAAGTAAGGTTTATCCGACCCGGGTAAATAATAATATTTTACAATACTGTTTTGTAAATATATTTCCGTAAAAGATATTAGCACCGGAGACAGACTGGCCTTCAATGGGAGTTCTCATCACGAGCGGAAGGACGATCGCGCAGGGTAGAAAACTCTACTATAAAGACACGCCCGGATATTCCTACGAGACAGGGCGTTGTTTCGTCAACCCGTTCGATCTCCTGGAACTCGGGGCAGTGGCAGGGGACTCACTGCTCCTCTCGACCGGGACAGGAGAAGAAGTATTCATCGCCACGCCCTGCGAAGATCTCGTATCCGGAACCGTATTCATCCCCTGTGGGCCGCATGCAAATGCAATTCTGCACGCAAATACACGGGGAACCGGTGCCCCGGACTACAAATGGCTGGAGGGGACGCTGACACGGAGCAAGAAGCCTCCAAGGTCGGGCTGGGAGATCCTCATCGAAGAGGGCGGTGTCGCATGCCCTCCGGTGCCGGGGCCCCGCACCGGGGGAGACGGCGGCAGCGCCGCAACCATCCACGACGTTGCCTGCCCTCTCTGCGGGTGCCTCTGCGACGACCTCGTCGTGAAGGTCGAGGGCGGGGCCGTCACGTCCGTCGATAATGCATGTTCGCTGGGCTCGGAAAAGTTCCTGTCCGGGAGCCGCCTTAGATCACCAATCCTGAGGGACAACCAGTCATGGGGCCCAGTAGGGCTTGAGGAGGGTATCCGGTACACCGCAGAAGTGCTCGCCGGCGCCGAACGGCCGCTCCTCTTTGGGTGGAGCGGCACTTCCGCACGATCCCGGGGCTCACCTGCCGAGGAAGTGCAACGAGCACCTCGCGACGATCCCTACCATCGTCATCAATCCGTTCGTCTCGCTCAGCACCGCCTTTGCGGATCTCCATATCCCGGTTGCATGTGTGGGGATCGACTGCGAGGGAACGGGCTACCGGATGGATTCCGTCCCGATCCGGATGCGAAAGGTTCTCGACTCCGGCCTGCCGACCGACGAGGAGGTGCTGTCACGGATACTGCACCTCATACAGGAAGAACGACAGTCCCACTCCGCAAACGTCCTGGAAGCACAATCGCGGGAGGCACCGCCGGTATCATAGTGCGCCAGGTCTCCCGGGGCAGGTAAAGGTAATTAATTCGACAAATGTCAAAAGTTAAATAAACAATAACATCCACAGATAGGATAGTGCCCCTGCAACGGCGGCACATCCTTGAGATCCAATCATGGTTTGAAACCCTCTCTTCCATCGACGTAAAATCCCGGAACACCCGCGGCTCCGAGGACGGGGAGGAGTCGCACCGGGCATCGTGCCGGATGTCCCGGAAGGTGCTGCAAGAGAGTTTCATCGGGGACGGGGAGGCCGCTCCCCCTCTTCCTCAACCTGGTTTCTCTGTTTTGAGAGCGTCCTCTGGATATCTGCCGGAAAGGGAACACCAGGTCACAACCGGATCATTCTCGCTGACGCTCACGCCGAGAAACACTCAAAATGACGACAGAATCCGACGACGGGATGCTATTGTTGTAAAAACATGCGTTACGCAAAAGAGACAATCAAGAACAAACTACTGGCGTTCGCACAGTAAGATACTAGAAGAACAGTTTTCATTGTAAAGGGAGGTAATAGCAGCGAGCTGCACTTCCCGAGGGCTCTCGCACCTCAGTACAATACAGCACGTGAGAGGGCTTAACTTCTGGGTTCGGAATGGGTCCAGGTGTTTCCCCTCTGCTATGGCCGCTATTACCAGTGTCATCCGGACATGATGCGTCAATCGAGTCGAAAACCCCTGCGGGGTTTTCTCCCCCATCGACCGCTACGCGCCCGAATGGAAGCCAAGGCCCGGACTTGAACCGGGGTGTAGTTGATCTGCAGTCAACCGCGTGGCCGCTCCGCCACCTTGGCAAGCTGTGTTGCCTTACTATGTTGTCGCCCAATCTATTTAAGGGTTACACCCTTACCAGATCCGGCCATGAGGCGTTTATAGGTGCGTACTCCGGATTTCGTCTGAGTTCAGCGGAAGGCATCGGACGTTAGTACTTGCGGACTGAACACGTCGTTGCCTTCGTGCTTACATCCCAAGCCTATCAAACGGGTCTTTTACCCATGTCCTCAACGGAGTCTCTTTTTAGGTCAGGTTTCAAGCTTAGATGCTTTCAGCTTTTATCCCTTATCGCGTAGCTGCTCGGCATTGCCCTGTCGGACAACCGATCGACCAGAGGCGACGACGGAAAGTTCCTCTCGTACTATTTCCATCTTACCTTCAGACTCCTAACACTCCAGATAGATAGTAACCGACCTGTCTCACGACGGTCTAAACCCAGCTCACGATCCCCTTTAATAGGCGAACAACCTCACCCTTGGCCGCTGCTGCACGGCCAGGATGGAAAGAACCGACATCGAGGTAGCAAGCCGCCGGGTCGATATGTGCTCTTGCCGGCGACGACTCTGTTATCCCCGGGGTAGCTTTTCTGTCGTCAATGGCCCTCATCAATAAGGCTCATTGGTTCGTTAGACCCGAGTTTCCTCTCGCGATTTCTTGCTATGCGAAATCGCGTCAGGCCAACTTATGCTCTTGACACTCTCCTGTGAGTTTCTGACTCACATGAGTTGACCATAGGGCACCCTTGATATTTTTTCGAGGGTGTGGCGCCCCACCCAAACTGCCTACCTACCGTTGTCCTCTCCAAAGAGAGTTAGTGTTACAGTAAACCTAGGATGGTGTCTCATTGTTGGCTCCCCATCCCCCGGAAGGGATGGATCGACGCCTCCCATCTACACTGCGCAAGGAATACCGTAACACAGCGACAGGCTGCAGTAAAGCTCCACGGGGTCTTCACTTCCCATCTGGAGTCCCTAGTCTCTGCACTAGGATAAAATGTTCAACGGCTTCGTGTTAGGGACAGTAGGGCTCTCGTTAATCCATTCATGCAAGTCGCCAATTAAGCGACAAGGTACTACGCTACCTTAAGAGGGTCATAGTTACCCCCGCCGTTTACGAGTCCTTCGTCCGGTTGAACCCGGTGTTCAGATACTCGCACTGGGCAGGAATCAGTGACTATACTAATCGTTTCCGAGTTGCAGTCACCTATGTTGTTATTAGACAGTCAGAGCCCCCTGGTCACTGCGACCTGCCTGATCGCCAGGCAGGCACCCCTTATCCCAAAGTTACGGGGCCAATTTGCCGAGTTCCCTTAACACGATTAAACCGACACGCCTTAGCCTTTTCAGCTAGGGGCACCTGTGTCAGATCTCGGTACGGACATTCATCCCCCTTTTCACGGGCTCCAGGAATTTGCCGAGTTACCCCATCACGCCTTCACTCGCTTCTCACCATGGCGGTACTCCACGAGCTTGAACGCTTGGACAGGGCGACGACCCTGCCCGGCATATCCCGAAGCGTCAGGGCATAACGCTACGGATGAATGGTACAGGAATATTAACCTGTTTCCCTTTTGACGTGCTCGAATTACGACACATCTTAGGACCGACTAACCCTCGGCTGACGAACATTGCCGAGGAAACCTAGCCCCTCCGGCGGTTGGGATTCTCACCCAACTTTGCTTCTACTAATGCCAGAATTCTCAATACTACCCGGTCCACAGGAGCTTACGCCCCTGCTTCTGCCCAGGCAGCACGCCTCTCTACGCCATCACGCTTGCGCGTGGTCCGTGGTATCTGTAGTAGGCTTTAGCCCCGTCCATTTTCAGTGCCCCAAACCTCGACTGGTAAGCTGTTACGCACTTTTTAAAGGATAGCTGCTTCTGAGCTCACCTTCCAGTTGTCTTTGGCCTGGGACGCCTTTCAGTGTTGACACTTAGCCTACATTGAGGGACATTAACCACGGTCTGGGTTGTCTCCCTTACGCATTACAAGCTTACCCCGTAATGCGGACTGCCAGCCTTCTTCGACGACGGGGAATTTGGAGTTTGACAGGGGGGTGAGGGATTTCTCCCCCAGCTCCCCCAATCAGTGCTCTACCTCACCGTCTATCTCCAGCCAGGTCATGCTACGGCATGTTTCGAGAGGAACCAGCGGATGCCCAGCTCGATTAATCTTTCACTCCTATACGCAGGTCACGCGAATGATTTGCATATCAAAACCGCCTGCGGTCCTCCACGCGCCTTTCGGCACGCTTCAACCTGCCCACGCATAGATCGCTAGGCTTCGGGTCTTATCCTGCAGACTCCACGCACTTTTAATACGTCGTCCCATGCCCGAGGGCTACGGACCTGTTGGTTTCCCTTCGGCTCCCCTTTTGGGTTAACCTTCGCCTACAGAATAAACTCTCTGGCCCGTTCTTCAAAACGTACGTTACGACACTGGCAACCACGCCCGTACTACCGCCTCGCGACGGGTTCCTTCACGTGGAAGATCCTTTGGCGCCGTAACTCACCATCACCTATCAGTTTCAGGCGCTTTTAACCACCTTTCAAGGGTTACTTTTCAGCCTTCGCTCACGCTACTAATACGCTATCGGTTTCGAGTAGTATTTAGCTTTGGAGGTTGATGACCCCCAGATTCCCGCGAGAATTCCGACCCGCGGTACTCAAGACACTACCAGGATACCTTGGCTTACACGTACGGGACTATCACCCTCTTTGGTGCCACATTCCAGAGGACTTCCGTTTGACCTTGGTACCCAGACGGTAGGCTTACTACACCACATCTCCCTTGCGGGATTCGGTTTGAACTCTGTCGTGTTCGATCGCCTCTACTAACGACATCTCGGTTGATTTCTTTTCCTCCCCCTACTAAGATGTTTCAATTCGGGGGGTTCCCGATCCTTACGGATCAACACCGAAGTGTTGGGATGTCCCATTAGGGAATCTCCGGATCGTAGACTCCATGCGTCTTCCCGGAGCTTATCGCAGCTTGGCACGCCCTTCTTCGGCACTCGAACCGAGCCATCCACTGATAGGCATATCGCCATTCCGCTGAACTCATTTAACGTCCAGAGTACGCACCTATACACAGCTTCTTCAGGTCAAAGACCTTCAGCCCTTCCCCGGTGACTCTCATCTCCGGGTGCATTGAAGGCGGGACCGAATCCGTCCCGCCCAGTGGACTCAGGGGGATTTGAACCCCCGGCCTCCGCCTCGCAAAGGCGGCGCTCTTCCAACTGAGCTATGAGCCCGAGTCTCTCCGTTGACATCGGCAATTTTACGTTTTGTTCAGCAACCGCTTGCCCCAAGTAATTTCATTAGGAGGTGATCCAGCCGCAGATTCCCCTACGGCTACCTTGTTACGACTTAACCCCCCTTGCGGAACCTAGATTCGACTGCGGCAACAACCGCAGCCTCATCCAAACCCCACTCGGGTGGTTTGACGGGCGGTGTGTGCAAGGAGCAGGGACACATTCACCGCGTTATTTTGAAACGCGATTACTACAGATTCCAGCTTCATGTGGGCGAGTTACAGCCCACAATCCGAACTACGGACAGGTTTAAGAGATTGCCTTCACCTTTCGGTGTCGATACCCATTGTCCTGCCCATTGTAGCCCGCGTGTAGCCCGGATAATTCGGGGCATGCTGACCTACCGTTGCCCATTCCTTCCTCCTCTTTAGCAGAGGCGGTCCCAACAGTGTCCCCATCAGTCCGGAGACCATGCTGGCAACTGTTGGCGTGGGTCTCGCTCGTTGCCTGACTTAACAGGATGCTTCACAGTACGAACTGACGACGGCCATGCACCTCCTCTCAGCTAGTCATGCAGAGTCTTCAGCCCGGCAATCATTCCGCTGTCTTATCCGGTGAGATTTCCGGCGTTGAGTCCAATTAAACCGCAGGCTCCACCTGTTGTGGTGCTCCCCCGCCAATTCCTTTAAGTTTCAGCCTTGCGACCGTACTTCCCAGGCGGCACGTTTCACGGTTTCCCTTCGGCACCTCGACGACTCGTGGTCGTCGATACACCTAACGCGCATCGTTTACGGCTGGGACTACCCGGGTATCTAATCCGGTTTGCTCCCCCAGCTTTCGTCCCTCACTGTCGAAGCCGTTCTGGTGAGGCGCCTTCGCCACAGGTGGTCCCTCGAGGATTACAGGATTTCACTCCTACCCCCGAAGTACCCCTCACCTCTCCCGGTTCCAAGATTACCAGTATCTCTTAGACGCCCGACGGTTAAGCCGTCGGATTTCCCAAGAGACTTAGCAACCCAGCTACGAACGCTTTAAGCCCAATAAAAGTGGCCACCACTCGAGCCGCCGGTATTACCGCGGCGGCTGGCACCGGTCTTGCCCGGCCCTTTCTTCAGGTGTGTTTTAGACACCTGGACAGCCTGCATATACAGGCACTCGAGGTTCCCTTATCACGGTTGCCCGCATTGTAAAGTTTTCGCGCCTGCTGCGCCCCGTAGGGCCTGGATTCGTGTCTCAGAATCCAACTCCGGGCTCTTGCTCCCACAACCCGTACCGATTACTGGCTTGTTGGGCCATTACCCCAACAACAACCTAATCGGCCGCAGATCCATCCTAAGGCGTCGGAACTTTGGGTTACAAAGCATTCCAGCATCTGTAACCTATAGGGTATTATCCTCAGTTTCCCGAGGTTATCCCCTTCCTTAGGGCAGGTTATCCACGTGTTACTGAGCAGTACGCCGAGGGCCGAACCCTCTCGACTCGCATGGCTTAATCGAACCCCGATAGCAGTGACCTCTGGCAGGATCAACCAGAATTTGAAGTATGCACACTACTGTAAACTTGGGAGGAATTAGCGGTTACTGAACAAATTTCCGCATTGCCAATGCCAACGTCAGAATCAACCCGCTCTTGTGCGGTCGCGTTGATTCCCCATCAACAGGAAAACAATGTTTAGTTTATGAGTACTTAAACATATGTTTCCTGTATCGGATTCGAGTTTTTGATAACTCGGATCTTCATGTCCTTTTTTGAATACAGGGAAACTTGGCCCGAATCGAACCGGGACATTCCACCTGCGCAGGAATTAACGTTTGTATTTCATTCCATATAAACGTTCTCATCCTACTTCAGGAGTCATTCCGGAAATTCAGAATGAATCTCCGGCCCGATCACAGAACCGGGTCAGAACACAGCGTTCCGACCCCCCTGCTTCACCTGTGCGGGAATTAATGTTTGCGATTAATCACATATAAACATTACGTTCCTGCTTCAGGATTCGAACCGGGAATCCATCGTATATTCCCGGTCCGATCGTACCAGGCTGCCCGAATTGTGCGAGCGCCGATACATCTTGTGAGAATATACGTTGAATCTCCAGACATATAAACATTGTCAACCCGTATCAGTCCCGGGTCGACGCCCGGGACCTCACAACGGTTGAAGGGGCACCAGACCAGACCACCCGGAACGGGCTGCACGGTCTGACGCCCTGACAACACAGCCTTACAATGTTGTCGTCAATGCCATATATACATTTCCCTGCTTCGTCGGATCCAAGCACATGACTTGGACCCCCATATTCGTTGGGGACATCGGGCATTCTGCATTCGGATGCAGAATCGAGCACGAAATTTGCTCCCAACTTGACTATTACATGTTGATGGCGGAGGTATTTATACATTTACCCCGCACCCAGACAAAAACGGCATCCCGGCACAGAACTGCCCGGGGTTGCTGCTGTTTGGACTGCAATGAACACCCGGAGCGCAGGAGATGTTGCCACGCGCGCAGCGTCACCGATTCGGGATACAGCAGATTTCTCGACAAAATCGAAGGATCGGAGGCAGCAGACCGGTCTCTGCTCACCGCGCCGCGGATGCCGCGGCGGGGCCGTCCTCTTCGTCGCCACCCTCGGGGATGTGGTCGGCGACATAGATCTCACCGAAGAACTCATCCTGCCAGAGGGCAAGCCTACCCTCAAGCATCAGGAACAGGAGCGGGATGTAGACCTCGCGACGGGTCCGCCCCATTGCCCCGGACAGGTCGCCGAGCGTCAGGATATCCCCGTTCTGCGCAGCCCGCCGGAATTCCTCCATCACGATCGAGACCGCCTTCTGGTAGCCCTCATCGTGCGCTACCGCCACCACGTCTCCGGCACTGAGATCGAGATCCGGTTCCCGGGCGACAGTTGCCCTTCTGCGCTGTTTCCGGCGCTGCTCCTTCTCTGCCGTCTTCAACTGCTTGATCAGTTCGTAGAGCGTGACCGGCGGGCGTTTCCGCAGATTCTTTCGCCCCAGGCGACGCTGGATCTCCCGCTCCAGGCGGCCCATCGGCTCTAGCTCGCCGGCCGACTCGAAGTCGAAGCCGAGATCGGCAAAGGACTCCTCCTCCTCGTCCGCAAATGATTCCTCGTCCTCATCGCCGTCCCACCCGTCGAGATAGTCCGACTTCAGGCGCAACAGGCACGCGGCATAAAAGAGCGTCCTCCCCGAGACCCGCAGATCCAGTTCCTTACGGCGGTCGAGTTCGGCGAGAAACCGATCCGTCACATCCACGATATCGATGTTCCAGGGATCGACCTCTCCCCGCTCGGCCATGCCCGCCAGGATCTCGACAGGTTCTTCATCCATTGTTCTGCACACCGGTCACGTACGTGCTCTTGTCCGGGCGGATCGTCACTCCCACGATGCGGTCGGCGCGCTCGATCATCGGCTTCCTGAGCGATACGATGATCGACTGCGCGTTCCCTGAGAGTTCGTTCACCATGGCAGCAATCCGGCCGACGTTGTTCCCGTCAAGGAACATATCCACCTCGTCCAGCGCGTAGAACGGCGCGGGCATGTACTGCTGGATGGAGAAGATGAACGCGAGCGTGGTGAGCGACTTCTCGCCCCCGGAGAGTGAGGAGAGGAGATGGACCTTCTTGTCACGCGGCTGCACTGCAAACGTCATGCCGCCGGAGAAAGGATCGTCCTCATTATCGAGGATCAGTCTTCCGCTCCCTTCGGTCAAACGCGCGAAAATGTCCCGGAAATTCGTATCGATCGCGTTAAAGGCCGTCATGAAGGCATCGTACTTCATCTTCTCGTACTTCTCGATCCGCTCGAGAAGCATCATCCGCTCCCGCGAGAGCACCTCCTTCTTTTCGGTCCTCTCCTCGACGCGCGCCGCGACCCGGTCGCACTCCTCGATCGCGAGCATGTTCACCGCACCGATCTTCTTTAGCGCACGCTCGGCTTCCGCAATTCCGGCATCGATCGCAGCGAGGTCGAGGTCGGTCTCCACGTCGCCGGCCTGCTCCCGGAGCATCGAAAGTTCCGCCAAGAGCGAGCGTTCCCGTTCCGCGAGTGCATCGATCTGCATCCGGATGCGCTCCATCGCACCCGAGAGTTCGAGAGCACGCTGGTCCAGCACCCGGATCTCGTCGAGGATCCGGTCCCGCTCTTCGTGCAGGCCGGCAAGCTCGTCGGAGAACTCCTTCTGACGCGCCTCGAACTGGACGATCAGGCGGCGCTGGCTCTCGATCTGCTCCTCTGTAGCCGTGATCTCGCCGTCGATCTCCAGGTTCTTTGCCTCCAGGCGGCTCCGCTCCGCGGCGAGCTCCTCGATGCGGTTTGCGAAGTGCTGGCGCTCGCGTTTGGCGTCGGTGATGTCTGCATCCTTATTCCGGAGCCGGCGCTCGATATCCTCGACCGCCTTACGGAGCAGCTCGTACTGCTCGGTGAGAACGGGGATCTCGGTGTCGTTGAGTTTCTTCTTGAGGTCGTCGACCTCTGCAGAGATCCGCGCGATCTCGCCGGCAGTCCGCTCGAGATCGGTCTCGAGCCGCGCAAGCTCCTCGCCGCCGGTCTTCGCGCTCTCGAGCATCTCCTGCAGGGTCGCTTCAAGGGTCTGTTTTTCCCCCGCAAGCACCTCGGTGCGCTTCTGGAACTCCTCCACGAGCATGCGGTAGCGCGCAACCTGTTCGTCGACCGCACTCCGCTCCGCCCGCTTCGCCTCCGCAGCCACGGCAAGGCGGCCGATGGACGCCTCGATCTCCCCTGCCTCCGCCTCGAGGCCGGCAAGCGTCGCACGGACCCGCATGATCTCGTCGTCGACCGCCACCCCGAACCCGCGGACCTTCTTTGCCTGAGAGCCGCCTGTCATGGCGCCGCTCTTCTCGACGAAGTCCCCGTCCAGGGTGACCATCTTGTACCGGCCCATCAGCCGCCGCGCCCGTTCGAGGGTGTCCACCACCACCGTCGCGCCGAAGACGACCCGGAAGGCACGGTCGAACGCCGGGTCGAACTCCAGGAGGTCGACCGCGTAGCCGACGATACCCGGGTCCGCCTCGAGCGGCGAGAGGATCGGGGGCCGGAGCTTGTTGAGCGGCAGGAAGGTGACCCGCCCGAGACGGTTCTCCTTTAAGTAGCGGATCGCATCGGCCGCCACCGCATCGGTATCGACGACCGCCCAGCGGAGCCGGCCCATCGCCGCCACGTCGAGCGCGGTCGCGTACTCCGGTGGCGCCCGCCCGAGCTGCGCAACGGTGCCGTGGACGCCCTCCATCCCGAGGACGACGTCCATCGCCTTCCCGCCAGCATCGCCGTGCGCCTGCTGCTGCGCCTCAAAGCGCATCAGGCTCTGCTCGTTCTCCCGGATCTCCTTCTTCAGCCGGTCAAGCGCCGACCGCCGCGCAAAGAGCGTACTCTCGGCCTCGGAGAGGTCGCGCTCGATCTGGCGCTTCTGTGCCTCGCAGTCGGCCATGCAGGAAGAATAGTCCGTGACCTGCGCCTGCTTGTTCTCCAGTTCCTCCTCGACCTGGCGGATGCGCGCATCCAGGCGCTCCCGCTCCGACGTCCGCATCCGGCTCTTCTCGATGAAGAGGTCCTGTTCGCGGAGGATCTTCGCCCGGAGTTCCTTCCGGCTCTCGAGGTCCTGCAGCCGGGCGAAGAGCTGGTCCTTTACTCCCTCGACCTCCTTGCTCTCGCTTGCGATACGCGCCTCGACCGCCGTCATCTGGTCGCGCTGCGTCGAGAGTTCCATCGCGAGGTTCGCCCGGTCGATCGAGAGGTTGCGGATCTGCCCGGCGCATTCCTCGACTTTCGCCTCGGCGCGCCTGCTGTCCATGTAGACCCGCTGGACCGCTTCGAGGTTCTCTTCCCGGCTGACCTTCAGTCGTTCGACGGTCTTCTCGCCGAGCTTGATCCCGCCCCGCGCCTCTTCGAGCCTTCCGACGAGTTCGAGGTATTCGGGGCCGCTCTTGCGATTAATCTCCTCGTCGACGGCATGCTGGCGCCCGCGCGCCTCCTCGAGGCTTGTGCCGAGAGCCTCGACCTCGCCGGCGTTGCGCTCGAGCGCCGCCTGTTGGTCGTGCATCAGGCCATGAAGGGTGCCGATCTCCTGCTCTTTCTGCCGGACGAGCGCCGCACCCCGGCACTGCCCGAGGTGTTCCAGCTCTTCCTGCCACCGCCGGTACTCGACAGCCTGCTCGCGCTCGTGCTGAAGCGCATCCAGCCGCGCCACGAGCTCGTTTAGGAGGATCTCCTCGCGCTCGATCCGCTCCCGCACCACCTCGAGCTCCGAGAACGCCTGTTCGCGCTTGTGATCGAACTCGGCGACACCTGCGATCTCGTCGACGATCTTTCGCCGCTCCCCGTCGCTCATCTCCATGATGCGGGTGATATCCCCCTGCATCACGACGTTGTAGCCCTCCGGTTTGATCCCGATCTTCGCGAGGAACTCGATGACCTCGCCCTGCTTGCAGAGGCGGTTGTTCAAATAGTTGTAACTGTAGTATCCCGTCGGCGTCCGCTTGATCCGGCGACGGATCGTCGTGCCGTCCGAGAACGTGACCGTCACCTCGGCGGTGTTCTTCCCGGAGTTGACGTTGATCAGGTCGGTCAACTTCTCGGCCCGCAGCCCCCGCGCACCCGAGAGGGCCAGGACAAAGAGGATGCTGTCGATGATGTTGCTCTTTCCGGATCCATTCGGGCCTGAAACGACAGTGAATCCTTCAAAAAAAGGAATTTTCGTCTTTCTGGCGAAAGACTTGAAGTTGTCGATCTCAAGCTGCGTGATGTACAAGGACGAGACTCCCTTTACCTATCGATCGAGATCGACCGTGTCATCCTCTTCAGCATGGATGACGTCGTCAACTTCACGCGTCTTCTGCTCGACGAAAAGCTTCCGTTCCGATGACTTGCCGCCTTTCCCCCGGCCCTTCGCAGGGACGCTTCGGGTTCCGGTGCTGGCGACGATGTACTCCGAGGTTCTCCTCGGCTCCGGCTTCAGCGTCCCGTCGTTCTGCATGATGAGTTCGAGATCCCTCTCTTCTTCCGGAGCGGGGGCAGGCGGCCGCTTCTCTGCCGGACGCGCGGGGCTCCGGGGTTCGGCGGCACGCACGGGCCTGGATTCGGCGGCGGCTCGGGGCTCTGCCTGGAGCATGGCCCCGGCCTTCCTCTCTTCAGCCGCCGCAGGCTTTTTCCGGCGCTCCTCAACGTCGCGGGACAGTTTCATCGCCACGGACTTGACGTCCAGAACCTCTTCCGTCAGGCCTTTCACCAGGGCCTCGAGCTCCCGCACCTTCCGCTCCAGATCGCGCAGGCGCTCATCTCCCGCCTCCGGTATCGGCGGTTCCTTATATTCTTTCATCGTCTCCATCTCCTTCTCGCGCTCCGCGAGTTCTCGCTCAAGAAATCGTATCCTCGCATCTTTCTGCGCCATGACTCTCCCTCAAATTAATCCTTGATAATAATTACGTAATAATATTACTATAGATTCCTCAAAAGAAGAATTATTACATTTTATCCGGGATGCGGCAGAAGAATCACCGGCAGCACCGGGCAGGCGACCGTATGAACAACCACGTATAAAAGAAAGAATATTACCTCACTAAAGTAACCTTTTTTCTGCATGTCTAGTCTGGCAAACTTCGATCCAGAAGTCGCGGGCCTCATCGAGAAAGAGCGTCTGCGTCAGATCAATGGGTTGGAATTGATCGCCTCCGAGAACGTCGTCAGCAAGGCGGTTCTCGAGGCGATGGGTTCTATCATGACCAATAAGTATGCCGAAGGGTACCCCGGCAAGCGCTATTACGGAGGTTGCGAGTTCCATGACGTCGTGGAGAACCTGGCGCGCGACCGGATGTGTGAACTCTTCGGGGCGGAGCACGCAAACGTCCAGCCTCACTCGGGGAGTCAGGCAAACCAGGCGGTCTACTTCGCCTACCTCGCTTACAAAGACAAGATCATGAGCCAGAGCCTCACCCAGGGCGGCCACCTCTCCCACGGCTCGCCGGTCAACATCACCGGGCGCTGGTACTCCATCTTCCACTACGGCGTCGATGCCGAGTCCGAGACGCTCGACTACGCGGTCATCGAGGAGATGGCACGGATCGTCAAACCGCAGATGATCGTCTGCGGTGCGAGCGCCTACCCCCGCGAGATCGACTTCAAGGCGTTCC
Organism: Methanoculleus oceani; assembly: GCF_023702065.1. NCBI lineage: Archaea > Methanobacteriati > Methanobacteriota > Methanomicrobia > Methanomicrobiales > Methanomicrobiaceae > Methanoculleus > Methanoculleus oceani. The sequence goes on from NZ_QFDM01000002.1 coordinate 700,421, forward strand.
AGGAGGTCGCCGATGCCGTCGGCGCGCGGTGCATGGCCGACATCGCCCACATCGCCGGACTCTGCGCGACCGGATACCACAACTCCCCGGTCGGCGTCGTCGACATCGTGACGACGACGACGCACAAGACCCTGCGCGGCCCCCGCGGCGGGGCCATCATGTGCGGCAAGGAAGATGCCGCCGCCATCGACAAGTCCATCTTCCCGGGCATGCAGGGCGGCCCGCTGATGCACACCATCGCCGCTAAGGCGGTCTGCTTCAAGGAAGCGCTGACCCCCGCGTACAGGGACTACTGCGGACAGGTCGTCAGGAACGCACGCACGATGGCCGACGTTCTCGGCCAGGAAGGGCTCGACCTCGTCTCCGGCGGCACCGACAACCACCTCATCCTGCTCGACCTGACCGGGGTCTCCGCGAACGGCGAGCACCTCACGGGCCTTGCGGCCGAGGTCGCGCTCGGCGAGGCGGGCATCACCGTGAACAAGAACACCATCCCCCGCGAACAGCTCAGCCCCTTCGTGACGAGCGGCCTACGCATCGGCACGCCGGCCGTCACCTCCCGCGGTATGAAAGAGGAGGAGATGAAGCAGATCGGCCACTGGATCGCCCGGGTCGTAAAGGATATCGCGAGAGACAGGACCTCGAAGAAGGCGATCACCGAAGTGAGAGAAGAGGTTATTGCTCTCGCGAACAAGTATCCCCTTCACCCCGACGTAGCATGATACTCGACGGCAAAGCAGTCTCGGAGAAGAGGCTCGAGCTCCTCAAGGAGAAGATAGAGGAGTCCGGACTCTACCCACGCCTTGCGACCGTCATCGTGGGCGAAGACCCCGGGTCGAAACTCTACGTCAGGATGAAGCACCGGGCGTGCGAGCGTGTCGGGATCGGGTCGGTCGGGATCGAGCTCCCGGAGGACGCCTCCACCGAACGGGTGCTCGAAGCGGTCACGCGGCTCAACAACGACCCGGACATCAACGGCATCTTGGTCCAGCTACCGCTTCCCTCCCGGATAGACACCACCCGCATCATCGATGCGGTCGCGCCCGAAAAGGACGTGGACGGGTTCCACCCCTACAACCTCGGAAGGCTTCTTGCCGGAACCCCGGTCTTTGCGCCCTGCACCCCGCAGGGGATCATGACGATCTTCGGGGAGTACGGGATCCCGACCGAAGGGCGGCGGGCGGTCGTCGTCGGCCGGAGCATCGACGTGGGCAGGCCCATGGCCGTCCTTCTCCTGAACGCCGACGCGACCGTCACCGTCTGCCACTCGAAGACGAGGAACCTCGAGGCCGAGATGAGAAATGCCGATATCCTGGTCAGCGCGGTCGGAAGAGCGAAGTTTGTCGGACCGGAGATGGTGAAAGAGGGTGCGACGGTCATCGACGTCGGGATCAACTACGACGAGCAGGGCAAGCTCTGCGGCGATGTCGACTTCGAGGCGGTGCGCGGGCACGCAGGAGCGATAACCCCCGTCCCCGGGGGCGTCGGGCCCATGACGATCGCGACGTTGATGGAGAATACCTTCCGGGCGGCCAACCTAAGGACATGCTTCAACAATACTGTACGGTAAACCACCTCCGGATCGGCGGCGGTGCGCCGGTCCGTCTGATGGGAGTCATCAACTGCAGCCCCGAGTCGTTCTACAGGAGTTCCTACATCCCGGCCGGGAAGATATACGACCGGGCCGTTGCCATGTTTGAAGCGGGCGCCGATATGATCGACCTCGGGGCGCGGAGCACGGCGCCCGGCTCTCCCCCCATCACCGTCACCGAAGAAGCGGCACGGGTGGATGCGGCGCTCTCGGAACTCGACGGGACCGGGATCACCCTCTCGGTAGACACCCGGCACCCGGAGGTGCTCGAGGTCTGCCTCCGCCACGACATTCATGCGGTGAACGACATCTCCGGCCTTGCCGACGAGCGCTACGCACGGGCGGTCGCCGACTCCGGGCTGCCGGTATTCGCGATGGCGAGTTTCAGGGAGCCCGGCGACGCCGCCGGCCTTGCCGCAACGCGGGAAGCGCTCGGGATGGTCGTGACCCGGTGCGCGCTGCTCGGGATCGACGAGTACGTCCTCGATCCCGCGGTCGGGAGATGGGTCCCGGAGCGGACGAGCGAGGACGACTGGGAACTCTGCCGGAACTTTCAGTCGTTCTCGGCCTTCGGCCGCCCGGTGCTCGCCGCGGTCTCGCGGAAGACGTTCATCGGGGATCTGCTCGGCCGTCAGCCCGAAGACCGGCTCGCGGGCACCCTCGCGCTCACGACGATGCTTGTTGCGGCGGGAGCAGCCATCGTGCGGAGCCACGACGTCGCCGAGACTGCCGACCTCCTGCGGGTTTACGCAAAGATGAGGGAGACATGACACCACCATCGTTCTCGGTTTACGGGCTTGCGACCCCCCTGATCCACCCTGGCGACGACGTCGCGGAACACCTCATTTCGGCCGCAGAGCGCTCAGAGTGCCGGGGCTTTGAAGGCGGGGATGTCGTGGTCGTTGCGGAGTCCGCGGTGGCCACCGCCGAAGGGCGGGTCGTGAGACTGGCCGATCTCGAACCATCGGGAAAAGCTCTCCGGCTCGCCGACGAATACCATATGGATCCCCGCCATGTCGAGGTGGTGCTCCAGGAGAGCGACCGGGTCGTCGGGGGCATCCCGGGGTTCCTGCTCTGCATGAAGAACGGGACGCTCCTCCCGAACGCGGGGATCGACGCCTCGAACGCCCCTCACGGCTCCGTCGTCCTGCTGCCCGTCGACCCGGATGCGTCCGCTGCACGGCTACGCGCCGCGATAGGAGAGCGGTCGGGGGCCGACGTCGGGGTCATCGTCATCGATTCCCGGACGCACGCGATGCGGCTCGGGTGCTGCGGGGTCGCCATCGGGTGTTCGGGCATCCCCTCGGTGATCGACGAGCGCGGGAAGAAAGATCTCTTCGGCCGCGAACTCGAGGTGACGAAGCGGGCGGTGGCGGACTGCATCGCCTCGGCTGCCGAACTCGTGATGGGAGAGGCGGGCGAGTGCGTCCCCGCGGCCGTGGTGCGGGGGATCGGGCTTCCCGTCGGCGACTACGCCGGGGTCGCCACCATCGATGCTTCAGAGTGTCTCTTTATGGGGGTCGCGTTGCACGCCGACCCGTCCCTTCTCGTCGATGACGATAGAAAACCCTGAACTCTCCAGGAACTCCCGGCTCTTTCTCTTTTTTCCGTGGATGAGGATCTCGACCAAGTCTTCCTTCTCGTCGACATCGGTCGACATCCGGAACGAGTCGATCACATCGACGGAGAAGCCGCACTCCTCTGCGATCCGCAGGTGGTCGAGGAAACTTGCGCCGTAAAAGTCGGCATGGAAACATCTGGGCTTCTTTAAGAATATGACGTTCGTCCCGCCGCCCCGGCCCGGCACGATGGCCATGTCCTTCTCGGTACGGATCAGCCGCTGGATATCCCCGGCCGTCACCAGGGGGAGGTCGGCCATGATGATGAGCGCCGGGCAGTGAAACTGCCCGAGCGCCCAGTTGATCGCTTCGTTCAACGACTCCTTCCTGACGGCAATGAGCGCGTTCTCGTGTTTGAAGGGGTGGGTGCAGAGCAGGGTGGCGCTGCACCCGGACTTCAGCACGGAGGCGATCACGTCTTCAAGCATGGCCCGGGCGAACGCCTCCCGCTCCTCCTGGTTGAGGATGCAGGAGAGACGCGTCTTGGGGTTTGTGGGCTTAAAGGGGATGAGCGCGTGAAAGTACATTGTGAAACCGTTGTCAGGGCAGTATCAAAAAGGCATCGTTTCCAGTGTGTCGGGGAAAGGCAGGCCCGGGTCAAATCGAGAGCTGCTCATCCGGTCATATCGCATTCCCCGGCGGCAACCGGACATTTACGGGGGCATCGTAGAGAAGCCACCTATAGAACCGTCCTTCGCGTTCTTCGCACCTCGCACCTTCGGTGCTCGAACTCCGTTCCTGATGGAACATCGTTCTTCGGTGCTCATGCTCCGTTCCTCGCACCTCCGGTGCTCGAACTCCTGTCCTACGGGCAGTCGTTCCTGCCGAAACATCGCACTTCGCACCTCCGGTGCTCATGCTCCGTTCCTGCCGGAACATCGCACTTCGCACCTCCGGTGCTCATGCTCCGTTCCTGCCGGAACATCGCACTTTGCGCGAGGCCATCTCGCCCTCACGACCGAAACTTCATGTGGGGGGGTGCCGACATATACCCATGCACCGCCGCGTGATCACCTTTTCGAGGAACGCGTTTCTTCCCCTGACAACGGTCTGCATAAATCGTTGCGGCTACTGCTGTTTCCGCACATCGGTGCGGGAGGGGTGCATCATGCCTCCCGACGAGGCGATCCGGACCCTGGACGCGAGTGCCGGCCTCGGCTGCACGGAGGCGCTCTTCACCTTCGGGGAACGACCGGGCGCGGTGCCCGGCTTTGCCGAAATGCTCGGGCGGCTTGGCTACGCGGATATCCTCGACTACGTCTACGACCTATCTCTTGCGGCTATCGAACGGGATCTGCTGCCGCACACCAACGCCGGCATCCTCACCTACGAGGAACTCGACCGGCTCCGCGAGGTGAACGCGAGCATGGGGCTGATGCTCGAGACGACCGCGGACGTCGCCGCACATACGGATTCGCCCGGAAAAGATCCGGCGGTCCGGATCGAGATGATCGAGAACGCCGGAAGACTCTCGATCCCGTTCACGACCGGCATCCTGCTCGGGATCGGCGAGACGATGGAGGACCGCGAGGAGTCGCTCCGGGTCATCCGGGACCTCCACCGCCGTTACGGCCACATCCAGGAAGTGATCGTGCAGAACTTCTGCCCGAAGCCGGCGACACCGATGGCGGATGCGCCGGTGCCCGGCACGAGCGAGATCTGCGCGACGATAACCCTTGCCCGGGAGGTCCTCCCGGCGGACGTGGCGGTGCAGATACCCCCGAACCTCGCGGACGCAGAGCACCTCGTCGGGTGCGGCGTGGACGACCTCGGCGGGGTCTCCCCGCTCACCATCGACTACGTCAACCCGGAACACCCCTGGCCGCAGATCGATGAACTCCAGCGGGTGGCCGGGGACGCCGAACTTCGCGAACGGCTCTGCATTTACCCGCAGTACATCGAGAAAGGCTGGTATTCTCCCCAGCTCGAACCCCTGATCCGGCGGCTCGCGGAGAAGATTGCCGCACCCGGCCGGGGCGAGGGTGCATAACCTCATCATTTATCCCGACAACACATATCAGGAGATTTCGCCATGAAACAGGTTGACCTCCTCTACACAGGGAAAGCTAAGTCCGTCTACCGCACCGACGACCCGGAAGTATATATCATGAAGTTCCGGGACGACATCACGGCGTTCGACGGCGAGAAGAAGGATACCCTGGGCGGCAAGGGGAGATATAACTCGGAGGTCTCCTCCTTCCTCTTCAGGTACCTGGAAGAGAACGGGATCAGGACCCACTACCTCGAAAGCATCGAACCAGCCACTATTGCGGTGCGGGCCCTCAGGATGATCCCGCTCGAAGTGATCGTCAGGAACATCGCGGCCGGATCCATCGTGCGCCGGTACCCGTTCCAGGAAGGGGAACGGCTCGACCCGCCGGTGATCGTCATCGACTACAAGAGCGACGCTCACCACGACCCGATGTTAAACGACGACCTGATCTACGCTCTCGGGCTTGCAACGCCCGAGGAACTCGATCAGATCAAGGCCATGGCGCTCGCGACAAACGAGGTGCTCTCGGATTACCTTGACCTGCGCGGCATCTCCCTGGTCGATTTCAAACTCGAGTTCGGCCGTTACGACGGAGAGATCGTCGTCGGCGACGAGATCAGCATGGACTCGATGCGGCTCTGGGACAACGAGACCGGGGCGTCTCTCGACAAGGACGTTTACCGCTTCGGTAAGGGGGATGTCATGGAGACTTACGCCGGCGTCGCGAAACGAATACTCTCCCCGCCCTGGGGCGGGTCTGCATGAAGTACGGCGTAACCATCACCATCGGACTCAAAGAGGGAATGCTGGATCCCGAAGCGCGTGCCATTCAGCATGCCCTCGCGAACCCCGGGTTCCCGACCGAGGACCCGAGCACGGCTGAACCGCGGGGAACGGGTCGGCGGAGAACATCACCGACGTCCTCTCGGAGGCCGGAAACGTGCTCGCGATGATGCCGCACCCCGAGCGGGCGAGTGAGTCCGTGCCCGGATTGGAGGACGGTGTCAAAATCTTTAACTCGATGATAGCCTACATCGAAGAGTACGGGCCTAGAGGAGCTATATAACTGGAGTCTTGTTATGAGTGAAGAAGGGATTGAAGAGGCGCGGACCAAAGCAAAGGTGTACGCAAAGGAGAAAGACTTCGTACTGAATGTCGACGAGAAGCAACTCTCGGCCGTCCTTCGCGGGCTCGCCCGGAACAAGGAGCGGTTCGGGGAGGCATACTGCCCCTGCAGGCTCCGGAGCGGGGACCCCGAGAAGGACCGGATCATCGTCTGCCCCTGCATCTACCACGAGAAAGAGATCGAAGAAGAAGGAACCTGCCACTGCAGGCTGTTCTTCAAGAAGAAATCGGAATAATTTCTTTTTTGTGTTCCGGCAGTCGTACCGCACAGCTTGCATCTCCGGCCAGTCGCACTTCGGAACGTCGTTACTCGCACCTGCGGTGCTCGAACTCCGCTCCTGATGGAACGTCGTTACTCACACCTGCGGTGCTCGAACTCCGCTCCTGATGGAACGTCGTTACTCACACCTGCGGTGCTCGAACTCCGCTCCTGATGGAACGTCGTTACTCACACCTGCGGTGCTCGAACTCCGCTCCTGATGGAACGTCGTTACTCACACCTGCGGTGCTCGAACTCCGCTCCTGATGGAACGTCGTTACTCACACCTGCGGTGCTCGAACTCCGCTCCTGATGGAACGTCGTTACTCACACCTGCGGTGCTCGAACTCCGCTCCTGCGGACAGTCGTTTACCGTCTTAGCCCGCGGCTGTACCTGAGGACGCGGTAGACTGCATAAAACCCGACGAGCACCGCAACCACGTAGCCCGCGGTTGCGAGAACCGAGACGTACCCGGGTACGGGGAGATCCGCTACCCGGAGGATCAACGACGAGCCGACGACGACCGCAGCGACCACCAGCCCGACGATGATCTTGTCGCTCGTCCGGTCGATGACGCCGACGATCTCGTTGAGGTCGCGGGTCTCGAGCTCGATCGTGACGGTCCCCTCCGAGAGAGTCTTCAGAGTCTCGTTCACGTTTCCGGGGATGGCAAGCAGGCCCTCCGCGGCGTCAACCAGGGACCGTACCGCGCCCGTCACGTTATCCGGGGACAGCCGCTGCTGTGCGGCGATCTCTATCAGGTACGGCCGGATCTGCTGGTCGAAGTTGAACGACGGGTCGAGACGGGTGCCAATATCCATCACCATGACGATCACCTTCATCATCAGCATCAGGGCGGACGGGACCCGGATATGGTACCGGCGAAGGGTGTCGGTCAGGCCCCGGATCGCGACCGCAAAGTTCACCCGCTCGAGTTTCATCTCCCGGTAATCCAGCAGGACCACGTAGAGGTCGTCCTTCACGGCATCGAGGTCCGCCGGGCCGATGTGCACGTCGAGCTTCCCGAGCGCCGTGATCACCCCGGCGACGTCCGTCCGGGTCATGGCGAGGAGGAGATCGACGAAGACGCGCCTTCTTTCCGGGCGGATTACTCCGATAATGCCGTAGTCGAGGAAGGCGATCTCGCCCAGGTCAGTCACCAGGAGGTTGCCCGGGTGGGGGTCCCCGTGGAAGAATCCGTCGGAAAAGATCTGCTTAACGTAGGCGGAAAAGCCGATGTCGGCAACCTCTTCGGGGAAGAGGCCGAGGCTCCGGATGGCCTCCACGTCGTCGATCCGCACCCCCTCGATGTAGTCCATCGCGAGCAGGCAGGGGCCGGAGATCCGCCAGTGGATGGCCGGGATCTTCACGCATGGGACGTCCTGCAGGTTCCGCTTGAGGCGCTCCGCGTTCATTCCGTCCTGGGTGAAATCCAGTTCGCGCCGGATCTGGGCCGAGAACTCTTCCACCATGCCCCGCAGGTTGTACACCCGCAGGTCCGGGAAGATCGAATCCATCCGCGTCACGAGCGACTGCAGGATCAGGAGATCGGTCTCGATCAGGTCGACGATCCCGGGACGCTGCACTTTGAGGGCGACGATGTGCCCGTCTTTCGTCACCGCACGGTGCACCTGCGAGAGCGAGGCCGCCGCGACCGGCTCCTCTTCGATGATATCGAAACACTCCTCGAGATTCGGGCAGTATTTCATGATCACCGGCCGGATATCCGCGAACGGGACCGGAGCAACCCGGTCCTGCAGCACCTGCAGTTCCTCGATCAGTTCGGGCGGCAGAAGTTCGCGGCGGGTACTCATGATCTGGCCGAACTTGATGTATGTGGGCCCCAGTTCCTCGATAGCAAGCCGGATACGCTCGTATACCGACCGTTTCTCTTCGGGGGCCTTCCTGAACGCCCTGAGCCGTTCGCCCCCGGGAATGACCTCCTCGACGAGGATCCCGAAACCGTACTTGACCAGCACATCCGCGATCTGCCGGTAGCGCTGGAACCGGGTGACCATCGGGGATGAATCTGCACTCCCGGTACTTAAGGAGATGGGGCCGGATCATCCCCGCGAAAGCCGGCTCCGCACGAGGGTCTTCCAGGGATAGGGAACGATCAGGAAGAGCGGAACGGCGAGGACGATCGCGATCGGGATGGTCATGAGCCCGAGCGTCAGCGTAGTCAGGTCGGCGATCCACCCCGTGACCGCGACCCCCATCCCGCCCACGCCGACCGCGAGCCCGAGCATCAGGCCGGAGACCAGCCCGACGTTCCCCGGGGCTATCTCGTGGGCCATGGCAACGGTGACGGCGAAGGTCGACCAGAGGATGAACCCGAAGACAATCAGCGCGACCAGGGAGACGATGCCGCCGGCCGTGAGGAATATGACGAACGGCGGGATAGCGGCAACGAGCCCGATGAGTGTGTATTCTTTGCGACCGTAGCGGTCGGAGAGTATTCCGCCGACCACCTGCCCCACGACCCCGGCGACGAGCATGCCCGAGACCAGCAGGTTTGCGGTCACGAGGTCGATGCCCCGCAGGGTGAGGATGGTAGGGAGGTAGGCGACCGAGCCGAATATGGCCCATGCCCGGAGGCCCGAGGCCGCGACCAGGAGAACTATCGCCCGGTACGCGGGCCGTTCGGCCGGGGCGGGCATTTCCGGGACGGAGCGGCGATCGGGAGCGGGCAGGATACGCCGGAGCACCGCCGCCATCGCGATACCGGGGACGGCGAGGACGACGAGGCCGGGAAGGCCCATGAGGCCGACGGCGACGCCCGCGCAGATGGGGCCGATCGCGTAGCCCAGGTTGCCGCCGATGACGAAGTAGGAGGTGATCCGGCCCCGGCTCGCGTCCCGGGTCAGGCGGCTGACGGTCCCGAGCGCGCTCGGGTGGAAGAAGGCGTGCCCCAGCGCCGCGACGGCGACGGATGCGAGGACGAGGAAGTAGTTGTCGAGAAGGCCGATCACGGATATGAAGATCGCGCTGAGAGCCACGCTGACGCTGATGTGGACGGCAAGCCCACGGGTATCAAAGAGCCAGCCGACGAGCGGCTGCACGAACGACGACGTGAGGTTGTAGACCGTGACGATCAGCCCGGCAAGGAAGAACGAATAACCCTGCTCTGCGATGAGGAGCGGCAGGATTGCAGGGAGGACCGGAGAATAGAGGTCGGTCACCAGGTGGGCCGCGGAGAGTCCCCAGACCGGTTTTGTATCAACAGTCACACTTGTCAGATCCGTCTTAACCGTATGACTTCCACCGTGATATCCACTCGCTCTTTGCGGTGGTGGGCGAACGTCCGCCGCATGGGAAACGCGCACCGGATCACTTCTTCGATCGTCGCCCTGCCTTCGGTGTAGGAGGCCACGAACGGTGTCGAGCCCTCGTTGAAGATGCCGTAGACCTCGGCCGCGAGTTCGAGCGCCCGGTCGATGAACGGCCGGTCGGCGTGCGCCTTCTGCGCCCCGAACGGTGGGTTCATCACGACGGTGTCGCAGGCCAGGCCCGCCCAGTCGACGTCGGGGCTCCGGATATCGGCGGCGAGGAACTCGACCGAAACGCCGAGCATCCCCGCGTTCCGCCGGGCGACGTCGATCGCGGCCGGGTCGATGTCGAGCCCGGTCACGGCCGATGCCCCGAGGAGAGCTGCGCCGCAGGCGAGGATCCCCGTCCCGCACCCGAGGTCACAGACCGCCCGCCCCTCGATCGCCCCCTGCATCGCGGCGTGGTGGAGGAGGCGGGCCGCCACCGGCGCCGGGGTCTGGTACTGCTCGAGCCGGGCGGTCGGCCGCTCGAAGCCCTCCAGGCGTTCGAGCCGCATCTCAAGCTGCCGCAGGTTCATGGTGCGAGGTACTCGTCGATGGTGTAGTCGTCCCAGTCCCGGGCCCCGCAGAGGATCTCGAACTCCGGCGGGGTCAGCACCGGGACGGGGAACCGGATCTGGTCGTCGTAGGCGAGCCGGGGGCAGGCGGTGTTCACGTAGGCCCCAAAGCCGAGGTCGAGCATCTCAGCAGGCGAGACCTCGCGCATCGCGACGAGGAAAGCCCGATCCGAGAGGGCGACGAGCCGCCGGGCAAGGTCCATCCGCTGCTGCCCGCTCTTCGTGCTGACGATGATCCCGAAATTCGCGGCACCTTCCGCCTTCTCCATCACCGCGGCGCGGCGGCGGACCAGGCGGTCGGCGTCCACCTCCTGCGCCTCACGGGTGTATGGGTCGAGCGCCACCACCCTCGAGCGGGTCGCAAGCCGGATGCCGATGGGGTGGAAGACCCCGGTCCCGACGAAGAGGATCTCGTCCGCCCCCGTCGCCCGTGCGGCGGCGAAGTTGCACCCGAGCACCTGCCCTGGGATCGGCGTGCGCCCGTCGCCGGGGGCGACGACCGCCTCGATGCCGTGATCGCGGAGGAACGCCGTCATCGCACCGAGCAGGTGAACGTGCTGGACCGTGGTGACGAGGCCGATGCGGCGGGAGGTCAGGAGAGGAAGAGCCTTTTCAAGCGTGTTTACATCGAAATCGAACCGGACGGGCTCGTAGAGTACGTCCGGGCGCTCCTCGACCGGCGCGTGGCCGAAGTGGACCAGGACGTCCGCGAACGCGAGGGCATCGAGTGCGAGGTCACAGGCGCCGTAGCAGGGGTCGCCGCTGACGATCACCTCGAACCCCGCGTTGCGGAGGGCGACGGCCGTCCCCGGAGCCTGCCGCGCGAGCCCGGCGGGGAACTGGAGGGCGACCCTCCGCACCCCGCGCTCGCGGAGCCTCCCGATGAGATCAGAGACAGGTATCAACGACACGCACCTGCGTCTCGGAGACCTCGATCCGGACCAGGGTTTTGAGCGGCCGGCCGATATCCTCGTCACCGCGGGAGATGACCACGCAGATGTCGGCTATCTCGGCACCCACCTGCTCGATCGCGCTGATGAGGGCACGGAGCGTCCCCCCGGTGCTGCAGACATCGTCGATGATCACGACCCGGTCGCCCGCGCCGACGCCGTTCAGGTAAAGCTCTCCCTTCGAGTAGCCGGTGGTCTGGTGCACCGCGACCTCCCCGGGGAGATCGTAGGAGCGCTTCCGGACGACCACCAGCGGGATGTCAGTCATCATGGAGAAGGCGACACCGATGTGGATGCCCATCGCCTCGCAGACGACGATCTTGTCGACGTCTTTGAGGTCGAGAACCCGCACCATGGCACACCCGATCTCGCGGAGGAGCGCGGGCTCAAGGAGCGGCACCCCGTCGGTGATCGGGTTGATGAAGTAGTTGTACTCTCCCCGCTTCATGACCGGGGAGGTTTCCAGCGAATGAATCAACCGTTCAAGCATTCGTATCACTCATATCTTTGAGGAAGTTCTCGATCACGTCGCGGGTGACGTGAGGCATGCAGACGATCCGCATGTGCCCGTTCCGGGTCCTCGAGACCCGCCAGCCGGCAGGCACGCGGTCGCAGGAGAACGTCGCCACGTTGACGTCCGGGGTCACCGCCCGCGGGTAGCCGAGCGTCTCCATCCCGTCGATCAGCCTTCGAGCGTTCTCCATGCACCCGGCGACCACCGCCCGCATGCCGTCCATCCCCAGGTACTCGAGGACGGCGACGGCAGCGGCCACCGATGCACCGGGCCGGGTGCCGGCGAGGGTGCATTCCCTCTTCACCGTCAGGTACGGGGTATCGACGTTGAGGCACGAGAAGTGCTCCGGGTTCCGGACGAGGAGGCAGCCTGCCGGGATGGTGCTCATTCCCATCTTGTGGGGGTCGACGGAGACGGAGGCGACGCCGGGGAGCCGGAAGTCGAACGGGACCGGCCGGTCGAGGAACGGGACGACCATCCCGCCGAACGCTGCGTCGACGTGAAGGAAGACGTCCCGGTCTTCGGCAACGTCGGAGAGGCTGGCGATGGGATCGACCACCCCGTACTCCGTCGTCCCGACGACACCGACGATACAGACCGTGTTTTTGTCCACGAGACCGTCGAGCGCCTCCGTGTCCATCCGGAACTCACTATCAAGCGGAACTGTCCGCGCTTCAAGCCCCAGGATGTCGCAGGCTTTCTGGAACGAGAAGTGGCTCGACGCCGGGACCACGACGTTCGGGGACTTCACCGGCTTCTGTTTCTTTGCGATCCTGAACGCCTGGATGTTCGACTCGGTTCCCCCGCTTGTTGCGTACCCGCCGGCTTTCGGGAAGTGCATCAGCGTCCCCAGCCTCTCGACGAGGAGCTCCTCAAGCGCAGCCGTCCCGGGGAAGAGCCCGGGGTCGCCGAGGTTGGTCTCGAGGAACATGGCGTGCGCCCGTGCCGCGACCGGGTGGGGCGGCGTGCACATCGAACTTAAAATGTTGCGGTAGCCGAGGTCCTCCTGCCGTCTCGACAGGAGGAAGGAGAAAAGGTCTTCCTCAGGGCATCCAACTTCACGCATTTCTTCTCGCCGCATCAAGGAGAATCTGCCGCTCTTTCCGCGCTACGGCCTCACGGATGCGGGGGACCGCATCGATGTTTGCGGAGACGCTGGTGATCCCGTGCCCGACAAGCCACGCAACCATATCGGGGTCGGAGCCGGCCTGGCCGCAGATGGAGCACTCGACGTCGTGCTCCCGGCAGGCTTTGATCGCATAGTCGATCAGCCGGAGCACGGCAGGGTGCTTGGGCTGGTACATGTCGGCGACATGCTCGTTGTTCCGGTCGATGGCGAGCGTGTACTGGATGAGGTCGTTCGTCCCGAACGAGGCGAACCGGATCCCGGCCTTGATGAAGTCTTCGATGAGGATGGCGCTGCTCGGGATCTCGATCATGACGCCGAGGGTCGCTGTCTCCACGTCGACTCCCCAGTCCTGCATCATCGCCCGGGCCCTGACGAACTCGTCGGGGTGGTTGACCATGGGGAACATCACGCCGAGGTTGTCGTAGCCTGCGGCCCAGAGCCTCTTGAAGGCCTCCACCTGCATGCGGAACTGGTCGGGGCTCTGGAGGTCCCGGCGGATGCCGCGCCAGCCGAGCATCGGGTTGTGCTCGATCGGCTCGTCCTGCCCGCCCTCCATATTCCGGAACTCGTCGGTCGGGGCGTCCAGGGTCCGGACCCAGACGGGCCTCCCCGGAAACGCGTCGAGAACAGTCTTGATGCCGCCGTAGAGCTCGCCGATGAACTCTTCCTCCTCGCCGTGCTCGATGTACCAGCCGGGGGTCTTCGCGAGGCCGAGGATGAGGTGCTCGATCCGGAGGAGGCCGACGCCGTCCGCTCCGGTGGCGGCGGCCCGCTGTGCGGCTTCGGGGAGGGAGACGTTCACCTTGACGAGCGTGCCGGTGATGACCGGGGCGGGTGCTGCCGCCGCCGGTACGGCTGCGGGTGCCGCCGCTGCCGGCGCCTCGACCGCTCCCTCGTAGATGAGGCCTTTCTCGCCGTCGACGGTGATGATCTGTCCTTCTTTTAGTACCTTCGTTGCTTTCTTGGTCCCGACGACCGCGGGCGTCCCGAGCTCCCGGCTCACGATGGCCGCGTGGCAGGTCATGCCGCCTTCGTCGGTGACGATGGCGCTGACCCGCCGCATCGCCGGCACCATATCGGGGTTGGTCATCTTGGTGACAAGGATGTCGCCGTCCTTGACGGCGCTCGTGTCCTTGACGTCCCGGACGATGACGACCCGGCCGCTCGCGACGCCGGGAGAGGCGCCCTGGCCTTCCACCAGCACCACGCCGAGAACGCCTTTCGCCTTCTCCGCCGGTCCGGCTCCGGCACGGGGGATCTCCGGGCGCCGGATGGTCGTTATGGGCCGCGACTGGAGGATGAAGACATCGTCGCCGACGATCGCCCACTCGACGTCCTGCGGGATGCCGTAGTGGTCCTCGGCTATCTTGCCGAGCATGGCGAGGCGCGCCACTTCAGCGTCGGAGAGGACCGGGGCGGTGCGCTGTTTGCCGGAGAGCTCGACGATCTTCGTCCCGTGCTCGCCCTCCGGCACGATCATGATCTCCTTTTCGGCGATCAGGCGGTCGACCACCCGCTCGGAGCGCAGGTCAAAGACGTAGTTGTCGGGCGAGACGCTGCCCGAGACGACGGCTTCGCCGAGCCCCCAGGAGCCCTCGACGATTGTCAGGGGCTCGCCGGTGACGGGGTGGGAGGTGAACATGACGCCGGACTTCTCCGACCGGATGAGTTCCTGAACGACGACGGCGATGTTCACGCTCCGGTCATCGAAGCCCTGCTTCGCCCGGTAATAGATGGCCCGCGCGCCGTACAGCGAGGCCCAGCACCGCTGGACCGCGTCGAGGAGGGCTTCTTCCCCGAGAATATTGAGAAACGTCTCCTGCTGGCCGGCGAAACTGGCATCCGGCAGGTCTTCGGCGGTGGCGCTCGACCGGACGGCGACGACCGTCCCGTCTGCTCCCATCCGGGCGTATGCATCGACGACTTCCTCGCGGATCAGGTCGGGCATCTCGACGCTCAGGACGAGGTCCTGCACGTCCCTGGAGACCGATTCCAGCGCTCCGTTGTCATCGACATCAAGGCGCTCCAGCCTGCGGAAGAGTGCATCTTCGATCCCGGTCTCAACGAGGAACTTGCGAAATGCCTGGGCAGTCACCACAAACGCCTTCGGCACGGGAAGGCCGATGGCCGTCATTTCGCCAAGAGAAGCCCCCTTTCCACCTACGGAGATGATATCTTCCTTCTTTATTTCTTCGAGCCACAGAACGTTGGGCATTTCCTTCATGCTCGCACCACACATATACTTCTCACCATTACATAAAAGATTTCGGAGGAAAAAGCATCAATACATATGATGTCGAACTAGATAGGGGTTGAACTGTGAACTATAGAGTGCTGGTCAGCGACCCGCTGGCAGAGGAAGGGATTGACATCCTGAAGGAATTCTGCGATGTGGATGTCAATACCGGGCTAACCGAGGATCAACTCGTCGCTATTATCGGAGACTACGATGCCCTGCTGGTGCGCTCGGGAACCGAAGTGACGGCGCGGGTCATCGACGCGGGAACGAAACTCAAGTTCATCGGCCGTGCCGGTGCCGGGGTCGACAATATCGATACCGAGGCGGCGACGCGCAGGGGCATCGTCGTCGCGAACGCCCCGGAAGGAAACACTCTCGCGGCCACCGAACACACGATGGCAATGATGCTCTCGCTCGCGCGCAATATCCCCCAGGCAACCGCATCCTTGAAGAAGGGCGAGTGGAAGCGCTCCAAGTTCATGGGGGTCGAGTTGAACGACAAGGTGCTCGGTATCATGGGATTCGGGCGTATCGGACGTGAGGTGGCGAAGCGTGCACAGGCAATGCAGATGAAGTGCATCGCCTACGACCCCTTCATCACCAGGGAGCGGGCTGCAAGCCTCGGCGTGGAGATGGTGCCGCTCGACGAGCTCTTCCGGAGGGCCGACGTCATCACGGTTCACACGCCGCTGATCAAGGAGACGCGCCATGTGATCAACGATAAGACCATCGCCACCATGAGGGACGGCGTCCGGATGATCAACTGCGCCCGCGGCGGGATCATCGACGAGAAGGCTCTCGCAGACGCGATTGCAAGCGGCAAGGTCGCCGGTGCGGCGCTCGACGTCTTCGAGAACGAGCCGCCGACGGACTCCCCGCTTCTCAATCTGGATAGGGTTATCGTCACCCCGCACCTCGGGGCGAGCACGGTCGAGGCGCAGAAGAACGTCGCCGTCTCGGTGGCGAACCAGTGCATCAGCGTTCTATCGGGCGGTGCGGCGAAGTACGTGGTGAACGCGCCGATGATTCCCGCGGAGCAGCAGGCGCTGGTCGAGCCCTACGCGATGCTTGCACAGAAGATGGGCAGCCTCCTCATCCAGCTCATCGAAGGAAGGCTCGAATCGCTCGAGATCACCTACGGCGGCGAGGCCGCAACGCTGCCGAACACGAAGTTCGTCACCCGCGTCATCCTGAAAGGCCTGCTCGACCCGATCCTGCAGGTGCCGGTCAACATCGTGAACGCGGAGTTCGTGGCAAAAGAGCGCGGTATCCGGATGAGCGAGACGACGACGGAGGAAGCACAGGGATTCCGGAACATCATCAGCATCACCGCGAAGACCGACAAAATGACCGAGTCGGTGAGCGGCAGCGTCTCCGGCCCGAACCGCGCGCGGATCGTGAGCATCGGCGGCTACATGACCGACCTGACCCCGACCGGCCACGTGGTCATCTCCCGCCACACCGACAAGCCGGGCGTCATCGGCAAGGCGGCGACGATCCTCGGCCGGGTGAACGTGAACATCGCGGGGATGCAGGTGGGACGCCACAAGCCCGGCGAAGAGGCGCTGATGGTCCTCACGGTCGACTCCGCCGTGCCGGCCGACGCGATGGAAGAGATCAAGAAGATCGACGGCATCCACACCGCAAAGCACGCCGAGATCTGATCGGTCGGATCACCACCCCCTTTTTGCACCGCGTGCCGGCCCCCGATGCGGCGAAGCCGGGACGGGGCGGTTTTTGGCGCGTGGCAATAATTTTATACCCGGAGCACCAACCTTATTGATCGTCGGGCAGACACGGGCTCGTGGTCTAGCTGGTTATGACGTCGCCTTGACATGGCGGAGGTCCTGAGTTCGAATCTCAGCGAGCCCATCACCGTTTTTGAAACGATTGATTTTATAAAATTATCTCTGGAGAGAGATATCTCCCGCATGGGAGGCTAAATCCAGATAGTTCGTGCAGCCGCCGTAGAGAGGGATGTATTTTCTGAGGCGCTACGCCAGATAGATCCTTTCTTCACAGGCGGTCTGTGCTCACCGTTCAGATGTGTTTTCCCATCGTTTTTATACATCCACACCGTGTCCATTGCCCGGGGCCAGAGGAGATGCCGTCCGGACTTCGGGCGATAGACCGGCGGATCGGGGTACGCTCCGGCTCGCGCACAGACGAGGCCGGAGCCGGCACGCGACTCCGGATGGCCGTTCTTCCCTCACCCTCCGCCGAGCACCTTCACGATCACCGTCACCACCCCGCCGGCCCCGGCGCTGATCGTCGGAACTCTTCCGCAGAGGGTCAGGTACGAGGCGGGCGTGCTCTCCCTGTACCTCGACTATGCGGATACGCTCGACTGGTTCGACCGGGTTCTGCTCACGAGGGCCTGAAATGGTCAGGGATGAAGGGGTCCTCACTCACCTCCGGGAACTGGACGAGGCAGTTGAAGACCGGGAACGCTAGCGGTCCGTCACCCTTGAAGACTTGAGGACCGACCGCGATAAGAGAAATATGGTGTTGCATGCGCTCCTCGTCAGCATTCAGGCATCGATCGATGTCGCCAATCATCTGGTCGCGGCCTGCAGCCCTCGGCGACCCGAAACCTACCGGGAGAGTTTCACTATTCTCTGTGATGAGGGGCTTATCCCGGAAGACCTCGGGGCCCGGCTCTCAGACCTCGCGGGTTTTCGGAATGTTCTGGTCCACCTCTACTGCCGGCTGGACCTGGACGAGGTCTACGGGGTGCTCCAGGACGACCTTCCGGTCGTGAACCGGTATCGGGATCTGGTTCGGGCGATGCTCCGGGATCGCCTCCTCCCGGAGTGACGGCTGCGGGCTGGAGTGAACCGGGGAGAATCTCCTCGCCTCTTTCACCGGTTCAGTCCCGAAACCCCTCGGGAACGGGGGAAACCGCCGGCACGGTCCACGGTGTAGTTGGAGGGACTCTGCTTCGGTTTCGCACCGGAACCGGTGCTGCCGGATGCTGTCGCCGTCATCGAATCTCCCTTCTTTGCGGAAGCATTTATCATCAGTGTCGTCCCTCACCACAGCACGGTTCCCCGCCCGTTGGGCGGGGGAATTCCGGGAGGGGAAGAAGAGATGACCACCGCGCAAGTGCTTAAGCCCGGGCAAAAGACGGCCGATGCCCGGGCGGTCGAGACCGGGGCGGATGCGGCTTCTCGGATTCCAGCGCGTCCTGCTCGGGCCGGGTGAAAAACGGCAGGTGACGATCGAGGCCGACCCCCGCCTGCTTGCACGGTTCGACGGAGAGATCGGCAGGTGGCGCATTGCAGAAGGAACACACCGGGTGGCGGTCGGGGGATCTGCCACGGATCTGGTATTGACAGGCGATACCCGGTTATCCGGGAGGGTGTTCGGGAGCTGACCGATCCCGGCGGGAGAGGATGATATGGCACAAGAGATTGCAACACCGGAAAGATCGGCGGAAAAAGCCGTCTCGCTCACCCCGATGCAGCGCGCGGATGAGCTGCTCCAAAAGATGACCATCGAGGAGAAGGCGATGCAGCTCTCCGCCGCGACGGTCGGCCCGCCGGGGTGACCGGGAGCCGGGCTCATGAACGGGAGGGGGGATTCCCCCCTGTCGCCCCTACTTCTGCAGCCGCTCCAGGAGCTCGTCCAGCCGTGAGTAGGAGTCCTTCATACCTTCTTCCATACCGGACTGCATCATCCCGTCGCGGTCCTCCACCGAGAGGAAGACCGACCGGCCGGTGAACCGTGTCCGGTTGCCGGGCAGTTCGTCGAACTTCCCTTCCTCGAGGATGACATGGCCGGACTCCGGGAGCCCCTCGTACTCGAAGGTCTGGATGATCCGCTCGGGGGGCGTCACATCGTGGTTCACCCCGTGGAACCCGTACTCGTTGCCATCCTTGTCCATCTGGATATACCGCCAGCTGCCCCCGTTCCGGGAATCGAACGTCTCTATCTTCGTGGTGTAACCCCGCGGGCCGATCCACTGCTTATAGAGTTCCGGGTCGGTGTGGGCCCGGAAGACGAGTTCTCGCGGAGCGTCGAACTCCCGGACAACGATCAGCTCCTGTTTTCCGGGCTCTGCCGTGATCCGGGTGGGGTTCCTCTCTTTTAAGGCCTGCTCGCCACTTCTGTGTGATTGCTCTGCCATTCTATCCATCTCCTTTCGCCCCCTCTCACTGACGTCATCCATGTTATAGGTTATCGGCCGTGCTGCAGAACCGCCGCAGGAACGCTTCAGCAGGAAAACGGCGGCATAATTCCGGCAGAAATCACACGATGAACTCCAAATTGATGGGATATCCCGGATGCAATTCGCATATTATAAGAGGGAACAATGACCATTTCAAATAAAAGCGGGTTAACATCATGGCAAAGGCAAACATTCCTGCAAAGGGAGCGATCGTTCAGAGAGACCTTGAGACGTTCTCAATCTCGCCCCACATCCCCGGGGGCTTCGCCGATCCGGCGCTTCTACGGAAGATCGCGGACGTGGCGGAGAAGTACGGCGCCAAATACCTGAAGCTCACCGGAGCCCAGAGAATCGCCATCATCGGCGTCCGTGAAGAGGACCTTGATGCGGCATGGGCCGAGTTCACCGACAGTTCCAAGGCCATCGGCCTGACCATACGGAGCATCCAGATGTGCCCCGGCACCCGGGCCTGCAAACGTGCCAAACAGGACAGCCCGGGACTGGGATTTGCCCTTGATGCGGAGTTCTACGGCAAACCGGCGCCCGCCAAGTTCAAGATGGGCGTCTCAGGCTGCCCCAACTGCTGCAGCGATGCCTGGTTAAAAGACCTCGGGTTCTTCGGCACCGATGACGGGTTCAAGGCGGTCGTCGGCGGCAAGGGCGGTGGGACGGCAAAGGTGGGCCGGGAACTCGCCGATGGCCTGACCGCGGATCAGGCTGTGGCGCTGGCGCGGAAGGTGATCGCGTTCTACCGGGAGAACGGGCAGGCGCCCGAACGCCTGGGAGCAACGATCGAGCGGGTCGGCTTCGATAAGTTTAAAGAAGCGGTGTTGTGAGAGGGCGGTGCTCAAACTCCCGCCCTTCAGGCGGCTGCATCCCCCACCTCCCCTGTCTTTTTTGCACCCGCGACTGCCCCCTCTGGCCCGGGAAGAGCTCTCGCCGGTCCGTTCCTGTCCCTCAGAGCGGCATCGCCCGACGACCGACCCGGTTTCGCCGTGCTGCCCGAACATTGCGGGGGTCCGGGATCGTTGCTAGCCACAAATTGTATTTAAATTCACTAAATATTTAAATATTTAAAAAATATACGTAGAAACATGGGCACGATCACGTTGAGCATCGACGACCGGACAGAGGAAGACTTCCGGAGACTGGTCGAGAAGATCCTCGGGAGGCGAAAAGGAGCCCTCGGCGAAGCGGCGACCGAGGCGATGAGGATCTGGATCCGCGAAAAGACGCAGGAGGAGATCGCACGGGACGCTCTTGAGTTGACCGGGAAGGCATACCACTTCGGAGCAAGGAGGTATACGTCGAGGAAGGACCTGTATGATCGGTAACCCACCGCTTATTGACACGAACGTCCTCGTCTACCTCTTCGATGCGGACACGCCCGATAAGCAGCGCATCTCAAAGGACCTCGTTACGGCATGCTGGCGGTCGGAGACGCGTTACTCGGTCTCGGCGCAGAATCTCGCCGAGTTCTCAGTGGTCGTGACCGAGAAGGTCGCAAACCCGATGCCGGTGGAGGATGTGCAGCGCTTCATTCAGGCCATCCAGGACTTCGACGGCTGGAATGTCGTCGGATATGGCAGCGAGACCATCCTCTCCGCCCACGAGATCCGGGACCGCCACCATGTGCACTTCTGGGACGCCCTCCTTGCCGCAACGATGATCGAGCATTCTATCGACACGATCATCACCGAGGACGCCCACCTCCTGCGCATCCCCGGAATCACGGTCGTCAACCCGTACCGGGAAGGATGATCGGGGAGTCCCGGCCTACGGGGCTACCGTCACGGACGGAGAACCGGCCGCCCCGCTCTCGTAGACGAGGGTGTTGTAGCGGTACTGGAAGATGTAGACCACCAGAGATACCGCGAGCATAAGGACGGGGAGAAGGAAAATCCCGATAATGCCCGCGACGAGCCCGATGAGGCCTGTTACGAGGAAGACGAGAGATACCAGGACCATCATGAAGAGCATAAGAACGATCTGGAGGATTACCTGGGAGAAGATGTACGATCCCCAACCGATCCTCTGGATCTGAGCGAGGACGGCGGGGATGTTGAACGCTTCTCGTAACGATTCCATCTTCGCGAACCGCACCGCCGCCATCTGCGCCACAAGCCAGATGAGGATGAGGAGGACGAACGATACGAGAGCGACGATGCCGGCCACGAGGCCGTTCTGCCCGGCCAGGATGCCGGCGCCTCCCATCAGGCCCATCGCGACGAGGAGCATGAGCCCGATGTAGGCAAGGTATACGACCAGCAATTTCAGGCCGTCGACGAAGAGCCTGCCCCAGCCGCCGAGGTCCGGCGCCGGCACGTCCCCCCGCATGATGCGCACGAAGTAGCCGTAGATGAGCGGGAAGACGATGGTGAAGACGATGAGCCGGAGCCAGTGCATCCAGCCTCCCCTGAGGGCGTCCCCTGTGTAATCAAACGAGTCTTCGAGTAACCTCTGGTAGTTTATGGTCAATGTATCACCCTGGATCCTCTGTCTTCTGCGAACCAATCCCAGATAGTGGCACGTGCGGGCCGGACCGATCCGGAGCGAGCCCTCATAGTGGTTATATCAGGCAACTATCCTCTTGAACGCTTCGATCCGGCTGGAGGACCATTCGACGAGGTCACGGGTTACCCCCGTCGCACCCGCGACTCCCCCACCAGGTACCCCGCATACGGCACCCCCGACGCCCCTCGCACCGCGCCGTAGCTCGCCGCCGCTGCCGCGAGAAAGATCACCGGGTAGGTCGTCCGGTCTGCCCACGATAGCCCGGTGAGGGAGAACCAGGCAGCCGCGGCGGCGGCGATGACGAGCGGGTGGACGAGGTAGATCCCGTAGGAGTGCTCCCCGAAGGACCGGGAGGCGCCCGCAGTCCTCCCCCCTCCCCCATCCAGCCGCCAGGCCGCGAGGACGAGCGCGGCGATGACCGGGACGTAGTAGAAGGGTTCGAGGATCCGGTAGATGCAGAAGACGGCGAGAGAAGAGCCGGAGAAACTCCCGTAGTGGAGCACGCTCGCCGCCCACATGCCGCCGAGGAGGACGGCGCCCGCACCGGCCGCGGCGAGCACCCCCGCAGGGGAGAAGGACCGGAGCGCCGACCGGCACCGGTCCGTATGCCGGGCGACGTAGATCCCGAGGACGAAGTAGAAGAGGTGCGACGGAAAGAGGCGGATCAGCACCGTGTACCACTCCGGGCCCACAAACGCTCCCGTGAGATGGGCGCCCACGTTCCAGAGGATCTGGACGAAGAGGAGCGCGAGGAGGAGGAAGAGTGCCGCACCGCCCCGGTCGAACCGGTCGTAGCCTCTCGCGATCAGTGGAAAGAGGAGGTAGAGCTGGATGATCAGCACGAAGAACCAGAGGTGGTAGGCGGCGTTCCCGATGAGGAGGGCTTCCACCACCCTCTCAGGCGTTGGCACGCCGGCGAACCCTATCATCCCCTCCACCGTCACCAGGAGATAGAGAGCGGTGAAGAAGAGGTACGGGAGAAGGATCGTCCGGGCCCGGCGGCTGTAGAAGTCCGGGAGCGAATACGCGCCGGAATACCGCGCCGCGAGCACCCAGCCGGATATGAAGATGAAGACCGGCACGGCGAAGTGGGCGAGGACGTAGACGACCACGTTTACGAGGGCGAGCAGGTTCACGCCGGGGATCCGGGTGAAGTTCATGGAGACGTGGACGGCGATCACGGCGAGGGCAGCAAACCCCCGCAGGTACTCGACCTCAGAAAACCAGACCACCGCAGCCACACCTCTCGATCGCCCGCCGGGCACTACAGGATTGCAGGCAGGTATATATGAACCCCTGCCCGACGGCCGCCGGGGGTCACCCGGAAGGGACCGGTCAAGCACTATAATACCGGAAGACACCATCTATCAGGAGAGGGAGTCCCATGCAGTACTCGGAAGGACAGGTCGGCAGGGTCTTTACCGTCAGGATCGACGACGGGGAGGACTTCATCAGGGAGATCCAGCGTTTTGTAACGGCGATGAACATCCAGAGCGGCATGATCCACTTTCTCGGCGCTGTACGGTCCGCGAAAGTCGTGACGGGGCCAAAGGAGCCCGTCATCCCGCCGGTCCCCCGGCGCGAAGAGATCTTCGGGGGCTGGGAACTCCTCGGGTTCGCCACCATCTACCCGGGAGAGGAGGAGCCGTCCATCCATATCCACACGGTGGCAGGGAAAGGAATAAGGTCGCTTGCCGGGTGCCTCCGGGAGAAGGCGGAGGTCTACCTGGTGATCGAGGCGATCGTCACGGAGTTCGTCGGCATCTCCGCACGACGGCTCCCCGACGAGAAGACCGGCGTCAGCCTCCCGGTCTTCGACCGGACACTCCCATGACCGGCCAGCCGGAGTTCCTCCCCATGTCGATGGAGGAGGCGGAGCGGCTCGGCATCGACCGGTTCGACGTCGTCCTGGTCACCGGCGACGCCTACGTCGACCACCCCTCCTTCGGGACCGCACTGATCGGGCGGGTGCTCGTCGACGCCGGCTACGCGGTCGGCGTCATCGCCCAGCCCGAGTGGCGGGGTGACACCGACTTCCGGCGCCTCGGAGAGCCCCGGCTCTTCTTCTCGGTCTCGGCCGGGAACGTCGACTCGATGGTGAACGCCTTCACGCCGAACCTGAAGCGCCGGCACTCAGACGTCTACTCGCCCGGAGGGAGGCTGCTGCGGCCCGACCGGGCGACCCTGGTCTACACCGACCGGGTCCACGCCCTCTTCCCAAAGACTCCCGTCGTCATCGGCGGGATCGAGGCGAGCCTCCGGCGCTTCGCCCACTACGACTACTGGTCCGATTCGGTCCGGCAGGCCATCCTCGCCGACGCCCCGGCCGACCTCCTCGTCTTCGGCATGGGCGAGCGCCAGGTGGTCGCGATCGCGGACCGGCTCGCCGCCGGCGAAGCCGCAGGCACCCTCACCGATATCCCCGGCACAGCCTACCGGGTCGACCTGAAGACCTGGCGGAGCATGGATCATACGGGGTACGTCGTCCTCCCCGGCTACGCGGAGGTGAAAGAGGACCGCTACGCCTACGCCAGGGCGTTTGCGCTCCACTATACCGAGCAGGACCCGCTGCGGGGTAGGAGAGTGGCCCAGCCACACCCGAAGACCGTCGTCGTCCAGAACCCGCCGGCGATGCCGCTCTCGGGGGATGAACTCGACCGGATCTACGAACTCCCCTACGCACGGAGAGCCCACCCCTCCTACACCGAGCCGGTCCCGGCCCTCGAACCGGTCAGGTTCTCGGTCGTCAGCCACCGGGGGTGTTTTGGGTCCTGCTCGTTCTGCGCCCTCACCCACCACCAGGGACGGATCGTCCAGAGCCGGAGCATCGACTCGATCGTCCGGGAGGTGGAGCGGATGGCGGCGATGTCGGAGTTTGCGGGCGTCGTCCAGGACGTCGGTGGGCCGACGGCGAACATGTACGGCATCCACTGCGGCCGGTGGGAGACCGCCGGCACCTGCCCCGACCGGCGCTGCATCGACTGCCCCGCGCTCGACCGCAGCCACGAGGAGCAACTCCGCCTGCTCCGGCGCATCAGCGAGATTCCGGGCGTAAAACGGGTCTTCATCGCGTCCGGCATCCGCTACGACCTGATCCCTCCGGAGGACCGGGAGTATCTCGCCGGGGTCTGCGAGCGCCACGTCTCCGGGCACCTCAAGGTCGCCCCCGAACACGTCTCGAAACGGGTCTCTGCATGCATGGGAAAACCGCCCCGCGAGGCCTTCGATGCCTTCAGGGATCGGTTCGAGGCCCTCCAGGCAGGGAAGCAGAAGCGGCAGTACCTCGTCCCCTACTTTATGTCCGGCCACCCGGGCTGCACGATAGAAGATATGGTCGAACTCGCCGAGTACGTCCGGGACACCAATCTCTACACCGAACAGGTCCAGGACTTCACGCCGACACCGATGAGCATCTCGACGACCATCTACCACACCGGGCTCGACCCCTTCACCCTCGAGGAGGTCTACGTCCCGAAGGGGCGGGAGAAGCGGGTCCAGCGGGCCCTCATGCACTACCGGGACCCGGAGAACTACGCCCTGGTCTGCGAGGGGCTCCGCGCGGCCGGGAGGGAGGACCTCATCGGGAGTGCGTGGCGGTGCCTTGTCCCGGCGAAAAGAGGCGCTGCGAAGAGAAAGGGGCGGACGAAATAGAGATTATCTCCCCAGGATAGAGCCCGCGGCAAACCCGGCAGCCACCGCGATGGCCCGGCTCGGGATCCGGGGGATCACGAACATCGTCACCGCCAGGGAGACCGCGGTGTTGGCCGTCGTCCCGGGGGTGACGACGGCATCGAGCGTCCGCATCGTGCAGGAGCGCCATTCACGGGGAGGTGGCGACGAGGGGAGCACGAACCTCCCGGCAAGATCGCTCGCCGCCTGCATGGCCGTCGACCGCCACTCTCCCACTTCCGTTACTCTTCGCCCGCAGGGCATAATAACAGGGTGTGGCCCCGCGTACTACTTATTTTTATGGCCGATCATATCGGCGAACTGCTCCCGGATCCGGCGCATTCGGTTCCGGTGGCAGAAGGGGCAGAGGGCTTCGAAGTTCCCGAGCGTGTGGGAACCGCCGCAGATCGCCGGCTCCCGGAGGTCGAAATGCGTTGCGTCGGAACTGAGCGGGGCGTTGCATCCGGCGCACCGGTGGCACTGCCGTTCGAGGACGGTCTGCATGGCTTCGTCCGTGATGTATGCCCCCGAAATAAGCGCATCGTCACCATGCGCCGCTACCGATGCTCCGCGCTCGCTTACCACCCGGAGAAATTAATTTTCCGGATGATAAACCTTTTGGCAGCAGGCAGACAGCGAACCGGGATATCAGGACCAACAGGGAGATTTGCACCGCTAAAAATCCATTAAAAATGCAATAACGGCTTCCTGCGGCACTTCTAACGACGGCAAAAACCCCCGCTTCGCGAACAATTCCAAAAGAGCGATCTCCGGAGAACAAGCCCGGGAAATGGGCGCAAGAACGCCGGAACCGGGGGGATTCCCGCGAAATAAAGGAAAAACCTATTACTTTGCGACAGAAAATGCATCGGTATGCATTACGAGATTACCGGAGACAACCTGCAGATGGTGACCCTCCGTCTCGCCCAGGGCGAGAGCATCTGCGCCGAGGCCGGCGCCATGGTCAACATGAGCGGGAACATGCAGATGACCACCAACATGAAGGGCGGGCTCTTCAAGGGATTGAAAAGGATGGTATCCGGCGAAGGGCTCTTCATGACCGAGTTCACCCCAGAGGGCGGGGACGGGTTCGTCTCCTTCGCCGGGAACATCCCGGGGAAGATCTTCGCGCTGAACCTCGCAGACAGTGAGTTCATCGCCCAGAAGGACGCGTTCCTCTGTTCCGAACAGGGCGTCGACCTCGATATCGTATTCACGAAGAAACTCCGGTCGGGCTTCTTCGGCGGTGAGGGATTCATCCTGCAGCGGCTCTCCGGCAGGGGGGCGGTGTTCCTCCACTGCTGCGGGGACATCATGGAGATGACGCTTGCGCCCGGCGAGGTGGTCAGGGTGGAGACGGGCCTCGTGGTCGGGTTCGAGAGCACCGTCGACTACAGCATCGCGCTCGCCGGCGGCGTGAAGACCGTCTTCTTCGGCGGCGAGGGCCTCTTCCTGACCACGCTGACCGGACCGGGCCGTGTCGTCCTGCAGTCCATGGATATCGCAAAACTCGCGAGCGCCCTGATGCCCTACCTCCCCGTCCAGAACTCGTCGGGACGGTGAACTACCCTACCCTTACGGATGGGGCTTCCTGCTTCATCCCCCTCCCCGGCGGGAGCGAGCCGTCCAGGGTGAAAGCGTACGGTCCCGAAGGTGGGGCGCCGCTTCCATCCCCCCGTACGAAGGGAGCCTTCTCGTTCATGACCCACGAGCCCCGCAGAGGTAACCTGATAGTCCACGGCGTCGCAGGAGTACCTGATGAACCTCGTCATGGTCGTGCACGGCCCCGAGGCCTTCGATGCCGGGGACGTCGAACGGTTGATCGGGCTCCTCTCCCCGCGGCAGATCCTTGTCGCGGGGGTGATGGCCCGGACCGCCGCCGAGGAGTCCGGGCTCCCGGTCGTCTGCACGGACGAGCGGCCGAGCGTGGTCCTCGCCGCCCTCTCCGGGCGGGCGTGCCTGGTCAACCGGGGGAAGACCCCGAAATCCGGGCGGATATTCGGCGAGGTTGTCGCCGGCCGGCTCCCGGGGCTCGTCCACGTGGAGACCTCGAGCGAAACCGTCTATCGCTGGAACCGTGGCGACGAGAGCCTCGCGGAGGAGATTGTCAGGCGGACAGAGTACGCTCTCGTTCACGCAAAGAGCACCGGCGCCCGGTGTGAAGGGGTGCGGGAGGTCCGGGGGTGCATCCCGGGGGAGGCGGTCTTCGTGAACGGGATCGTGATCGGGACAGCGACGGCGGAGACGGTCGTCCTCTCCTCACGAGACGGGGGACTCCGGGCCGTCTCCGGCCTCGACCCGAAACCCCACGGGTTTGAGAAACTCCTCCGGGCGGGCCTCCCGGACCTCGATGCGGCCTGGTGCAAGAGCGGGCCGGTGCGGACGAAACCCCCCCGGCAGGCCGGGCGCGCCTCCCGCGGGGGCCGGATCGCGGTCATCGACCACTGCGGCCACACCCTCTACCAGGAGATCGGGGAGGATGTCTGCGGCGTCCTCGCCGTCGGCGACGACACCACCGCCGTCTGCGGCCACATCTGCTCTCATGCAGGCATCCCCGTCTTCGGGGTGGTCGACGGGGACGCCGACGCCATCGTGGAGCCCGGGTATGCTCCGGGGTCGGTGGTGGTCGAGGTCGTCGACGGACGGGACGACGACATCGGCAGGGAACTTGCGGCCGTCCGGGACCTCGATGCCGCCCGCTGGGAGGAATGGGTCGAGGAGACGCTCCGTATCCTCGCCGGAAGGGTTCGGATCGTCCTCGACCTCCGTGGAGAATAACGCATGCAATGCGCCGAGTGTAAGGGGAGGGGGTTCTGCGGCCTCGAACGCTGCCCGATCATGAGCAGGTTCTACGCCCGGCTCCCGGTCCGGCCGAGCGACCGCTACCAGGGAGCCGCGCCGTCGGTCTTCGTAGGGAGTTACGGCTACCCGAAGGTGGCGGGGGGCCCGCTGATGATCGACGACGCCGACCACCCGCCGGACTGGGTAGCCAGAGGCCTTCAGATCGACGATATCGTGGGGCTCCGGGCCCGGACGATACGCGGCGCCGGCGAGGCGAAGGGGCTTGCCGGGAGCATCCAGGAGATCGCGCTCTCGAGCCAGCCGCTCGACGTGGAGGTGCGCTTTACAAAACCCGTCTCCTTCGACCTCCGGTTCGACGGGACGATCGCCCCCGTCGGGCTCACCGGCGCCATCAAAAAGATGGACGTCCTCGGGAACGCCCGGGTGGACCGGGCGGTAGACCGGGCGACGTCCGATACCGACCTCTCCGCCACCGATGCCTGCGAGATCCTCAACGCCTCGGGCACCGACGTCTACCGGATCACCCAGCTCCTCACCGCCGGCCTCCTCGGGAAGAAGCGGCACGTCGTCCCCACCCGGTGGGCGATCACGGCGGTCGACGACACGGTCTCGAAACGGCTCAGGAAGAAGATCGCCCGGTATCCGCCGCTGAATGAGATCCAGGTCTTCTCAGCCTCGCTCTACGGGAACCACATCGTCTGCCTCCTCGTCCCCGGGGACTGGAAGTTCGAGATGATCGAGGTCTGGGGGAAGCAGTCGCTCTGGGGCGGCGGGAGCGAGACGATCGCACGCGATGGCGAAGGGCTCACCAAATCCGGCTACTCGCCGCTCGCGGGAGCCTACTACTCGGCACGTCTCGCGGTCGCGGAGTACCTGGAGAGCGTACGCCGCTCATCAAGGGTGCTTGTGCTCAGAAACGTCACGAGCGAGTACTGGGCGCCGCTCGGCACCTGGGTTGTCCGGGAGGCGACGCGGAACGCCATGCAGGGGGGGAAGACCCCGTGTGCCGACCTCAAGCAGGCGATCGACCTCGCCTCCCGGCTCATCGGCTTTGACCGCTGGCGTCCCCACAGCCGGCTCATCCCGGAACTCACGACACAGAAGACGCTCTTTGAATTTTAGAAGGAATCCTGCCCGTTCTTCTGCAGGCGGTAGCGCTCGACGAGCGAGTCAAGGGTCTCGGCCTCGTCGACGCTCTTGTCCTCGCGCACCCGGACGAACCGCGGGAACCGGAGCGCGTAACCGCTCTCGTAGTTAGGGCTCGTCTGGATCTCGGAGTAGCCCACCTCGAAGACCACCTCCGGCTCGAACGTCACCTCTTTTCCGGAACGGGCGATCACCCTGTCCTTGAAGAGGGCATAAAGTTCGGCGAGCACCTCGTCCGTGATCCCGGTCGCCACCTTCCCCACGGGGAGGAGCCTGCCCTGGTCCTGCACCGCGAGCAGGAACGAGCCGAACGTCCCGGCCCTCCGGCCTTCGCCCCACTCGGCCCCGACGACCGCGAGGTCGAGGGTCTCGACCCCGGGTTTCACCTTCACCCAGAGGCGGCCCCGGACGCCGGGGGTGTAGGGCGAGTCGGGAACCTTCACCATGACGCCCTCGTGCCCGAGGGCGAGGGCTTCGGCGTAGATCGCCTCCGCCGCGGCCGCGTCGCCGACCAGAAACTGTGGGGCAACGTATGCGCGAAGGACCTCATCGAGGAGTTTGCGCCGTTCTGCGAGCGATCTATCCATCAGCGTCTCACCGTCCAGGTAGAGGATATCGAAGATCCTCGGCACGAGCTCGATCTTCTCCATCATCGAGTCAATCTCGTGCTTGCGCCGGAACCGCCGGATCACATACTGGAACGGCATGGGCCTCCCGTCGCGGACGGCGACCGCCTCCCCGTCCAGGATCACGTCATGATCCGTGGCATCCGTAAGAAGTTTCGCGATGTCGGGAAGGCTCCCCGTGACCTCCTCCAGTTTTCGCGAGTAGATCCGGGAGACGCCGCCCACCTTGTGGAACTGGAACCTGCTCCCGTCGTACTTGTACTCGACCGCCACCTCGCCGTGATCCTCAAGTTGCGCGGCGATGGTGCCCGCCTGCGCGAGCATCATCTTCACCGGCCGGAAGGGCTCGATCGTCACGCGGGAGAGTTCTTCGGGGTCCCGCCGGGCGAGGAGAGCCACCTCCCCGAGGTCGTTCATCGCCTGGTGGGCATGCTCGACCAGGCGGACGTCGACCTCGAAGGCCCGCGCAACGGCATCGCGGACGTTCCCCTCGCCCATGCCGATCCGGAGCTCCTCGAGCATCAGCCGTGCGAGATACCGTCCCTCCAGCGGGCGGGCGTTGCCGAAAAGACCCTGTGCCACGCGAAGTTTCTCCCGCTGCGACCGCTGCCCTTCGGCGGCCGCCATCCGCTCGAACTCCCGGTAGACCTCGAGGAGATCGAGCTCCTGGATGAAGAACGACGTCTGCTCTTTCTTTGCAAGGAGTCCCTCGACGGCGAGGCCGGCGTCGCCGGTCGCGTTGATCGCCTCGCGGACGGTCTCCCTCTTCGTCCCGACGACATAGGCCACGGCTTCGTAGAGGAGGTTCGGGCCCACGCCGAGTTTTTTGGTGCTCCAGTCGGGAAAGACCCTGCCCATGACGAACCGGACGAAGACGGGGAGCTCCTCGTCGTCGAGCCGGGGGAGGACGGCGGCGACCTGCTCGATCATATCGAGGCGCCCGGGGGTCCCTTCAAGGTGCTCGCAGACGCGGGCGAACTCCAGAAACTGCATACCCATAATCTCCTGAAGTATTTCCCGGCGGGGTCAATCAACCCTTCTGTTCGGCCGCGGCCGGTTCGGCACGATTGATGTGGGAGCACCGCTCACCCCTATACATGCACCAGGACGAAGAAACGAAAGAGATGCTCCGGGACCTCCTCTGGCTCAATGCCCTGATAGCCACCGAGCTCGTCCAGATCACCGAGAACACCTCCCAGATCCTCCGGAGGGCAGCCCCTCCTGAGACCTGCATCGCCGAGCACGCGGCCCTGCGGGCGACGGCGCTCGCGATCGCCGACCGCTACAAGCCCGGCACGATGCTCCGGCAGCACGTCGGAGAACACCAGTAGAAAAAATAGGCGGTTCGGTCGCCGTCAGCCTTCGACCGGCACCAGTCCCGCATCCCTGACGACGAGGTCCGTCTCCTCGATCACCTCTTCCGTCAGGTTGATGACGGTGGTCGTTGCGTTGACCGCATCAACGGTGCTCGCGGTCGCGCCGGGTGCTCCCTGGCCGGGAACGGTGAAGGCGTACCCCTCCGGCAGGACGACCTCGACGGTGTAGTTACCAGGGAGGACGCCGCTGAAGATGTAGAGCCCTTCACATGCGTGGGCGAACGTCTCCGCCGTCGCGATTCTCTCCCCCGCGGCGTTGAGTAGGTGGACGGCAACGCCGCTCATACCCCACTCGCCGGAGTCCTGGATGCCGTTTGCGTCGGCGTCCAGAAAGATTGTTCCTCCGATCGTGCCGATGGTCTTTTCATATCCTGTGCCCGGCTCCGCCGGGACTGCGGCGCTTGCGATCGAACCGAAGACGAACGCTGATACTATGATTGCTACAAGAACGCTGATATATCTCAATCGGTTCACCTCATGTTCCCGGGCGCCGTGTGGGGCCCCGGGGGCGTAACCCCTGCGAAAGACCACAGTGCTCGCCTGTGTCACCTTTCGGCGGCCGGGTGATCCGGAATTTTTTCCGATCCGGTACCGGCCCGGGGTTCGGACACCTAATAGACATTATATTATATTAATTTTTTTATAATACCGGGATCAAGTTCCCCGGGAACCTGACATCATTTGAGCGGCCCATGCGGATCCAATCATGAAAACAAAAAGAAACCCGGCCCCTGCAAGCCGGAACGACCGGAAGCGGGAATTCACGGCATGCAGGCAACCATAGGGGGAGCGCGCACGCCCCCTGCCGGGCACCGTTCTGCTCAGTCCTTTCCTGACCTGCCGTCGTCCTCTTCCCGGTCGTCATCATCCCGGTCATCGTCATCCCGGTCATCGTCATCCCGGTCATCGTCATCCCGGTCATCGTCATCCCGGTCATCGTCATCCCGGTCATCGTCATCATCGTCTTTTACTGCTTTCCGATCGTCGTTATCATCCTCTTTTGCCGCCTTTCGGTCGTCATCATCCTCTTTTACTGCTTTCCGGCCGTCGCCATCGTCGTCGCTCGTCTTCCCGCCGGCAGCCTCATCGTCCCGGTCTTCCCGCTCTTCATCCGCTCCGTCTCCGGCGCCACCCGTCGCATCCGCGGCAACGACCTCACTTCCCTGTCCAGCAGGGGATGAGGCCGGAGACGCGGTCGGGGCCGGGGCGGGGATCAACCCCGCATCCCTGACGACCATATCACCTCCGCCAACCGTAAACGGGGTCGTCGTCCCGGTCGACGGGTCGGCGTAGCTGTCACCGCCGGTGCTCGTGAAGGCGTAGTCGTCCGGCGCGGTGAACGCGAGGGTGTACTCCCCGGGCGGGAGGGGACCGAAGAGGTAGAGAGAGGTGTAGTAGTCATGGTGGCCAGTGCGGGCCGATGCCACCTGGTTTCCGCCCTCATCCAGGAGGCGGACCTCGACGCCCGTCAGGCCATAGGTCTCATCCCGGACCCCGTTCTGGTCACCGTCGCTCCAGGTCGTCCCGAGGATCCACCCATAGGCCTCTGCCGGAGTCGCCGGGTGATGACTCCCGATGAAGCCCGCATTCAGGGTCTGCCGTCTGGCCCCGCCTTCAGCGAATGCCAGGGTCGCATCCATAGGGCTGGCGTCGCTGCCTCGACCGGAGACAGTGCAGGAGTAGCCGTCCGGCAGGAGAAATTCGACGCCGCTGTAGCCCCCGGTGGGGAGGGTGGAGAACCGGTACGACCCGTCCGGGCCGGTGACCACGTAATCAAACATGGTCCGCTCACCGATCAGCCGCACGCTGATACCGGGGATGCCCGGCTCGCCGGGGTCGAGGATGCCGTCAGCGTTCAGGTCGTACCAGACCATCCCCGAAAGCAAATTGCTGTTCCCGGCATCACCATCATCGTCATCGTGGTCGTCGTCATCGTGGTCATCATCGTTATGGTTATCCCGCGTCGGGGTCGGGGTGGCCGTTACCGTCGGCGTGCCTGTGGGTTCCGCAGTCCGGGTGGGTCCGGGCGTCGGGGTCTCGGTCGGAACTACAGTCGGGGTCGGTGTGGGGGTCGGGGCCGGTGTGGGGGTCAGGGTCGGACCCGGAACTGACGTTACCGGCGGCTTCTGGGGTACGACCGGTGCTTTCGGGGGCTTGATGGGTGTTGCCGTGGGCTCGGGCGTCGGGGTTGCGGTCGGTGTCGATGTCGGCTCCGGAGTTGCGGTCGGTGTGGGCGTCGGTGTCGGCTTCGGCCCCAGTCTCACCGCCCAGGCATCGGCATTCGCCGGCCCTCCCCTCTCGGTAGCATTGAAGGTTCCTGCGAAGACATGCTCTTCCGGCGCTATCTCGAGGAGGGATGCGGCCCGGTCGCCGGGATTCTCACCCCCGAAGGTCCTGCTCCACGCCACCGCTCCTTCGGTGTCGGTCGCGACCAGCCAGGCGTCGGTATCGTCCACCCCGGGAAACCCGGTCTCCCCGGCGAAGAGGTAACCGCCGTCTGCGGTCTCGATCACGGCCACCGCCGACTCATCTACGCCGAAGTCCCCGTAGATCCAGTTCCAGAGGATATCCCCATCGGGCGTGAGTTTGATGAGGAGGGCGTCGGTATCGACCGTTGCGTTATCGGGCCTCTCCGTGAAGGTCCCGGCGACGAGCAGGTTACCGTCCGAGGTGTTGATCACCGCCCGGCCGGCATCGTCGTCGGGGCTGCCGAACGTCCGGTTCCAGACCTCATCCCCCGACTCGTTCAGCCTGACCACCCAGACGTCGGCCATGCCCGCTCCCGAGGATTCGGTACTGCCGGCAAGGACGAAGTCTCCGCCGGGAAGCCGGGTGACGGCGTTCGCGGTCTCGTTCCCCGCGCCGCCGAACGTCCTGTTCCAGACCTCCATACCCGACTCGTTCAGCCTGACCGCCCAGGCAGCGGCCTCGTTCCCTCCCCATGGCACGATGGAGCCGACGAAGAGGTAGCCGCCGTCATCGGTCCCGGTCACCGCGTTTGCCGAGGCATTGACGCCCGGACCGCCGTAGGTTCGATTCCAGGCCTCGCTGCCTGAGGGGTCTATCTTCACAATCCACGCATCGGTATCCAGCCGCGTCCCGTTCGTGACGAGGGTGAGGTTCCCGGCGAAGAGGAGGTTGCCATCATCGGTCTGGACGATGGAACGCGCAGTGTCGGCCTCCTCCCCACCATAGGTCCTGTTCCATTCCTCGGTGCCCTCCGGCGTCAGCCTGATCACCCGGGCGTCCGTCTTCCCCGATCCGGACGATGCCGTCTCCCCGGCGAGGAAGAACCCGGCTCCTCCGGGGTCCGTGACGATTGCATATGCCGCATCGGAGGTATCCAATCCTCCGTACGTTCGGTTCCAGATAACTGCAGGGTCTCCTGTCTGTGCTCCCGCGGCCGCAATGAGCGCGAGTGCCGACAGGAGAATGATCCCGAAATAGGTGCCGCGTTGCATGGTTTGCCTCTCCTCGTCTTCACCCCGGGAACACGCTGCGGTCCGCGCCGTGAACTGCCGGCATTCCCCCATCCCCGGGGTTTCCGGCGAACCGCCAGACACGGGTTTGTTCGTTGAAGGCCCGGCTTCCTGCAGAGGCCCTCTGGTCCCGCAGCATCGCGGGGTCTGCACTTCAATAGCGCCATTATTATAATAATTTTATTTCAAAAC
Organism: Methanoculleus oceani; assembly: GCF_023702065.1. Classification (NCBI taxonomy): domain Archaea; kingdom Methanobacteriati; phylum Methanobacteriota; class Methanomicrobia; order Methanomicrobiales; family Methanomicrobiaceae; genus Methanoculleus; species Methanoculleus oceani. Next base: position 735,702 of record NZ_QFDM01000002.1, read on the forward strand.
ACGAGTATGGTGGTGGTTCGAGTGTCCGGATGCCCGGGAACCGGGGCATCTCGCGATCCTCCCGGGGGATGGGGATACACCGGTTCGGCTGCCTTCCGGCCTCCCGTTCAGGGGCACGGCCCTGCCCTGCGGGTGCGACGGCGCCGGATGACCGGGACCCTCTGCCCACAACCATCAATACGCTTATGAACAAACCTTGATAGGAGACGTGCATGAAACTCTTGCTTGTGATTGCACCGGAACGGTTCAGGGACGAGGAACTGGAGGTCCCTAGACGAACCTTTGAGGAGGCGGGGATCGACGTCGATATCGCCTCTACGGCCGCCGGCATGTGCACGGGGATGCTGGGGGGCACTGCGGAGGCGGTCATGACGTTTGACGACGCGGACCCCGACGACTACGCCGGGGTCGTGGTTGTGGGCGGCGCCGGTTCACAGGAGCACCTCTGGGGAAGCGAACGGCTCCGGGGTCTCGTCCGGTCGTTCTTCGAGCAGGGCAAGGTCGTCGCCGCCATCTGTCTCGCGCCGGTCGTGCTGGCACGGGCGGGTATCCTCACCGGGCGGCAGGCAACGGTATACCCGAGCCCGGCGGCGGTAGGGGAGATGAAGAAGGCCGGGGCAAACCTCCTTGAGATTCCCGTCGTCGCCGACATGCAGGTCGTGACCGCGAACGGACCCGGTGCCGCCGCACAGTTCGCCGATACCATCATCACGAAACTGGAATGCTGAACGATACAGAAGGCGGTGAGGTGAACCGGGCGGACTGCACCCTGGTAATCCCCGCATACAACGAAGAACGGCGGATACGGTCGCTTTTCAAGGACATCTCGGGATTTGCCGGCGACCTCGTCTTCGTCTGCGACGGGACCGATGCCACACCCGCCGTCATCGGTGCGTTTGCGGCCGATCACCCGTTGCTCCGTATCCGGTGCCTGACATTTCCGGCCCGCCTCGGAAAAGGGGGAGGCGTTGTTGCCGGCATGAAGGCGGCGACAACACCCTTCGTCGGTTACATGGATGCCGACGGTTCGACGTCCCTGTCCGAGATGGAGCGCCTCTTCGACCGCCTGGCAACCGCGGACGGCGCCATCGGCTCGCGCTGGGTCCCCGGCTCCGTCCTGACGGTGAGACAGGGCTTCCGGCGCCGGGCCGAGAGCCGTCTCTTCAACCTCCTGGTCCGGCTGCTCTTCGGGCTCGACTACCGGGACACCCAGTGCGGTGCGAAGGCCTTCCGGAAGGAGGCGGTCGATGCGGTTCTCTCTTCCACCCGGTCGACCGGGTTCGAGTTCGACGTCGAACTCCTCTGGCGGCTCGCGCAGAGCGGCTACCGGGTGGAGGAGGTCCCGATCACCTGGGAGAACCGGGACGAGTCGAAGGTGATGGCGTCGGATGCAAAAGAGATGCTTCGCGGGATGCTCCGCCTCCGGTTCGGGTGACGGTCTCCCCCGACGGAACTGTCGTAACTCGAACTCCGCTCCTCCGGAGCGTCGTTCCTATCGGAACGTCGTCACTCGCACCTGACAGTGCTCGAACTCCGTTCCTATCGGAACGTCGTCACTCGCACCTGACAGTGCTCGAACTCCGTTCCTGACGGAACGTCGTCACTCGCACCTGACAGTGCTCGAACTCCGTTCCTGACGGAACGTCGTCACTCGCACCTGACAGTGCTCGAACTCCGTTCCTGACGGAACGTCGTCACTCGAAAACGCTTCGCGTTTTCTCAAGCTCCGCCTGCCCCTAGCGGGGCACGCGTCGCACCCGGAACAAACCGCCGGGTTTTAAGGCTTTCCGGGCGAACAGACTTTCACAGGAGCGCGGGTCACAGTGTTTGAGAAGACGGTCTTCGTGGAGGAGATTAACGGGGGAGCGCAGGTCGACGCACCTTTCGTGGTGGATGCTGCAGGGTTGAGGGAGAAACGGGACGGCGGCAAGTACATCCAGCTCACCATCTCCGATAAGACCGGCCGGGGAACCTGCAAGGTATGGGGGACGTCCGAGCTGAGCGTGGAGCAGGTCGAGGCGTTCTGCCGTGCGATCCGGCCCGGCGAGATCTACCGCATCCAGGGTTATGCGAAGGTCTTCAACGGCACCTGCGAGGTCAACGTAAACGACGGGATCACCTGCCTCGCAACCCCGGTGCCGCCGGAGGCGTTCGAACCGTCCCTGTTCGTCTATGCACCCGTCGACTGCGACGGCGTCCGGCGCGGGCTCGCGCGTATGGCCGCGAAGATCGAAGATCCCGGCATATCTTCACTCGTCTCCGGGGTCATGAACACCACTGCGGGATTCCTTGACGCTCCCGCGGCCAAACGCCACCACCATGCCTACATCGGCGGCCTTGCGGAGCACACCCTCGAGACCGCCGAGATTGCGCTCTCCCTCGCCGGCACCGTCTGCCGGGCGGGGATGGATACCGACGTGCTGCTTGCGGGGGCCCTCCTCCATGACGTCGGGAAAGCGTCATGCTTCCGCCGCCAGGGCTTCTCGTTCGTCGCGCTCCCGGAATACACGCTCGTCGGGCATACGGCGATCGGGGCTGCCGCGCTCATGAAGCATTCCGCCGGGGTCGATCCTGCGCGATTCAGCCACATCCTCCATATCCTGATGGCGCACCACGGTCCCCACGGCGAGGTCCAGCCCCGGACACCGGAGGCATGGGCGGTCCACTTTGCCGACAACGCGAGCGCCTTCCTGCGGGGGGTCTGCGATGACGCCGCGGACCTTGGACCGGGAGAGGGGCGGCAGGGGGCACGGACCGGGAAGGCGGTCTACCGGTTCTGACGGGCCCGCCTCCCTTCCGGGGCGGGGCGTCCCGGATGGGCACGCTCGACGCTCCGGGAGCGGCCACACCCGGCGGAGATCACAAGGCCCATATACTCAAAGGATAATACAGTATTCTCGAAACGGGGCAATAATTACTGACATTTTTGATATAGCACCATATGGTTTACGCCCGGTGTGCCCATACGCGGCCCCCCGCCGCAAAAAAAGGTTACGATTCCTTCAGGTACGCCTCGGGGTCCCGCTCGAAGAGCTTCTTGCACCCCGGGGCGCAGAAGTAGTAGGTCTTGCCCCTGTACTCGGACGTGAACTTCGCGGTCGCTTCGTCGACGTCCATCTTGCATACCGGATCAACTGCCACGTGCATCTCCCTCCGACAGACCTCTCTTCGCCGGAGGTATATATGTCTTGAGCAGCAGGGAGAGCGAGACGACCGTCACCGACGAGAGCGCCATCGCGAGCGCCGCAAGTTCCGGCCGGAAGGCGATGCCGAAGAAGGGGTAGAGCACACCCGCGGCGAGGGGGATGAGGGCGGAGTTGTAGGCGAACGCCCAGAAGAGGTTCTGCTTGATCCGGCTCATCACCTTCCGGGAGAGTTCGACGGCCGCGACGGCGTCGACGAGGTCGTCGCGGATGAGGACGATGTCCCCGCTCTCGATGGCGACATCGGTCCCGCTCCCGATGGCGATCCCGACATCAGCCTGCGCGAGCGCCGGGGCGTCGTTGATCCCGTCGCCCACAAACGCCACGACCTCGCCCCGGTCCTGGAGCGCCCGGACTTCCAGCGCCTTCTCCTGCGGCAGCACCCCGGCGTGGACGTCCTCGATCCCGATCTCGCGTGCAATGGCGTTCGCCGTCCGCTCGTTGTCGCCCGTGATCATCGTCACAGAGAGGCCCATACGCTTGAGGTCCGCAACGGCGCCCTTCGTCGTCGGCTTGAGGGTATCGGCGATGGCGAAGATGCCCGCGAGCCCGGACCCGGCGGCGACGAGTACGGCGGTCTTCCCCTCGTCCTGGAGGGCGGTTATCCTCCTCTCCGCCTCGGGGGGGACGGCGACGCCGTGCTCCTCGAGGAAAGGCTGGTTGCCGATCAGCACCTCCTCGCCCTCCACCACGGCGCTGACCCCCCTGCCGCCGAAGGTCGTAAACCGCTCCGATGCCGGGACCGCAACACCGGCACTCTCCGCCCGCCGCACGACCGCCGCCGCGAGCGGATGCTGCGAGTTGTGCTCGACCGCCGCCGCGAGCGCGAGGAGTCGGTCCTCCGGCACAGCGAGGGGGACGATATCGGTGACGTCCGGCTTTCCCCGGGTGAGCGTCCCGGTCTTATCGAAGACGACCGCGGTCAGTTTCTCCGAGACCTCAAGCGCCTCGCCGTTCCGGATCAGCACCCCGAGTTCGGCGCCCCGGCCGATCCCGACGGTCACGGCGGTCGGGGTGGCGAGGCCGAGCGCACAGGGGCAGGCGACGACCAGGACGGAGATCAACACCGTGAGCGCAAAAAGGAGCGATGCACCGAGCCCGAAGTACCAGACGAGAAAGGCGGCGGTTGCGATCGCGAGCACGGCCGGGATGAAGTAGGAGACCGCGACGTCGGCGATCCGCTCCACCGGCGGCTTCGAGCCCTGGGCGTCCCGGACGAGCCTGATGATCTGCGATAACACCATATCCTTCCCGATCTTCTCGGCCCTGACCTGGAGGACGCCGTTCACGTTCAGGGTGCCGCCGACGACCCCGTCGCCCTCATTTTTATCGGCCGGGATGGGTTCGCCGGTGATCATCGACTCATCGACCGAACTCTCGCCGCCCACGACCGTCCCGTCTACCGGCACCTTCTCCCCCGGCCGGACGAGGAGAACGTCGCCGACGGCCACAGCCTCGACCGGAACCTCGACCTCCTGGCCGTCCCGGATCACCGTCGCGGTCTTCGGCCGCAGACCGACGAGTTTCTTGATGGCTTCCGACGTTCTTCCCTTGGCCCGGGCCTCCAGATACCTCCCGAGCGTCAGGAACGAGGCGAGCATCACCGCGGTCTCATAGAAGTTGAAGTCCGCCGTGAGGACGACCCCGAACGTCCCGAGGAGGCTTGCGCCGTATGCGACACCGATCCCCATCGCGTACATCACGTCCATCGTCAGCGCCCGGTTCCGGAGCGCCGCGGCGGCCGCCCTGAAGATGGGGGCGCTGACGTAGAGAAAGACCGGCAGGGTGATGACAAGCATGACAAGGTTGATCGAGACCGGGAGGGCTCCCATCCCCGGCATCCCGAAGAGCATGTAGAAGAAGAGCGGGATACTCACCGCGAACCCGACGGTAAACCGCCGGAACTTGTCCCGGAGGTCCTCCTCCCGCATCCGGGCCTCGACGTCCTCGGAGACCTCCTCCTCGAGCCCCAGGTACTGGTAGCCGGCATCCTCGACGGCGGCACGGATGTCTGATGTGGTGACGAGCGCGGGGTTGTAGACGACGTGCGCGTTCTCGGTCGCGAGGTTGACCCGGGCCTCGTAGACCCCGTCGAGGTCGGCAAGCGAGGCCTCGATCACCTGAGCGCAGGCCGCACAGACCATTCCCCCGATCCGGACGGTGGCCTCATTCCTGATAACCTCGTAACCGGCGTCGGAAACCGTCCGTTCGAGGTCGGCGAGGGTGGCCTTCGTCGGGTCGTACTCGACGACGGCGGTCTCGGCCGCGAGGTTGACACGGGCATCGTAGACGTCTTCCCGATCCTGGAGGGCGCGTTCTATGTTGAGGGCGCAGGACGCGCAGTGCATCCCGGAGATCTTCAGTTCCGCCTTCCTCTTCTCCTCCGGCATGATATTCTCCTTACCGTGCGGGGTTAAATATCCGTAACCTCCGGGCCACGGTTCCCGGTGCGATCGCTCCCGGCAACGGGCCGGATCCCCGCCATTCTATGTGTCGATTTTTATACACAATATTATTATACTCAAGGCCCGGTATAATCGCCCTATCCAGAGGTGATTGTGGTGCAGAGAAGGGATGTTATAACGGAAGAGGTGCAGGAGGAGAAGCGGTATGATGTCAGCCATATGGCGTCGCGACAGGATATCGACGGCCTGACCGACGCGATGCAGAGCAGCGATCCGACGGTCCGCCGGAGCGCCGCCCTCGCCCTCGGTGCGCTCGGGGAATGGAGGGCGGTTGACCCGCTCATCCGGGCGCTTGGCGACCCGGTGCAGGCCGTCCGGGAGGGGGCGGCGAACGCGCTTGTCATGGTCGGAACACCGGCGGTCGAACCGCTGATCGATCTCCTCGAGCGTCCCGGGGCTGCAGGAGCGTATGCGGCGCCGCGGGAAGCGCCCGGGGAAGGGCTGACGCAGGTCGATCTCCTCGGAGGACCCGATGGCATACCGCCCACGAAGAGGACTCTCCGGCACAGGGGAGGCATCAGGCAGCACGATGCGTTCGGTGGCCCGGAGGATATCCGGGAGGCGGGGGCCGGAAGGGCCCGCGATGAGGAACCGGGACTCGCCCAGCACGACGCGTTCGGCGGGCCGGAGGATCTCCGGAGGGCGGGAGGCAAGGTGTCCCGCGACACTGAGGGTGAGATCACCCAGCACGATCTTCTCGGCGGCCCGGAGGATGTCGGGACGAAAAAGACCGTCCGGCACCGGGAACTCGCCCAGCACGACCTCCTCGGCGGCCCGGAGGGCGCAAGGGAGCACGAGGCGCTCTTCCCCGGGGCGAGGGGGGCCGGCATCGTGCCGGAGGCCGTTCCACCGGGCCGGGGGCTGCGGCGGGCCTATGCCGCCGTGATCCTCGGCGAGATCGGCGACCCGCGGGCGGAGGGTGCTCTCAGCCGGTCGCTCTCCGATACCGATCCCGCCGTCCGGAGGGCGGCCGAGGACGGGATGGCGCGGTATCGGGAGAGGCGGGGCGAGGCCATGCCCGTCCCGCCGACGTCCCGCTGATGCCAGGGACTTATCCTCTTTTTCGTACTGCGGATGGCGGTCCCGTGCGGCCGGGTCGCTGTCCCGGCAAGGTTATTATATCGAGTAGGCGCCATATGCCGGATCCGGAGGCGAAACGATTGGAGCAAGGAGGAAGTTCTCTCGCAGAGCAGCGGGGCGAAAGAAGGTATAACATCGATCTCCTGCGGGCTGAGGAAGATGTAAACGGCCTGATCGAGGCATTGAGAAGCGATGGCGGCCTGACCCGCCAGCGGGCCGCCCTGGCGCTCGGGGACCTCGGCGGGCCGGGGGCGGCGGAACCGCTCATCCGGGCGCTCGGCGACCCGATGACGGCGGTCAGGGAAGCGGCGGCGGACTCGCTTGCCATGCTCGGGGGCGCGGCGGTCGGGCCGCTGGTCGAACTCATCGAGAGCCCGGAGGCGTCGGGGAAGTACGAGGAGTCGACGGCTGCCGGGAGGCCGGCGACCGTGACCGGACCAGGGGGCCAGACCTGGGAGATCGAGACCCGGAGGGACCTCCGGAGGGTCTATGCCGCCGCCATCCTCGGCGAGATCGGCGATCCCGCCGCGGTGGAACCGCTTGCCCGGGCGCTTCACGACAAAAACGACGATCTCCGGTGCCAGGCGTCGGGAGCCCTTGCAAAGTTCGGTCGTGAGGCGGTGGGGCCGCTCGCGGGACTGCTCGCCGACCCGGACCCAGATACCAGGATCGTCGCGGCCGGCGTCCTCGGGGATACCGGGGATGCCTCGGCGGTGGAGCCGCTCATCGGGGCGCTCCGGGACGAGAACGATGACGTCCGGGGCGCGGCGGGGGGCGCCCTCATGCGGATGGGCGATGCCGCGGTCGACCCCCTCGTCGCGGCGACGAAGGATGCCGACCGGAACGTCCGGCTCTACGCGGCGGGTGCGCTCAAGTACATCGGCGACCCGCGGGCGATCGACGCGCTCCGGGACCTCACCCTGGACGAGGATAAGGATGTAAGGAGCGTCGCGGAGGACGCGATCGATAAGATCCAGATGGTCCGGGGCGAGATGCCGGCGGAGCCGTCCCCGCCGACGTCACGGTAAGAAGATTCTTCTTATTTTTTGCGGGGATGCTCGAAAAGGATCTTCTTATCCCCTTCTCCGGACCCGTACCGACTCCGCGTGGGCGTGGAGCCCCTCCGCGTCGGCGATCGTCTCCACCACGTCGCCGATAGCCTCGAGCCCCTCCCGCGTGATCATCTGCACCGTCGAGCGGCGGCAGAAGTGGTTCACGTCGAGCCCGGAGTAGAGGCTGGCGTAGCCTGCAGTCGGGAGGACGTGGTTCGTCCCCGACGCGTAGTCGCCACAGGCCACCGCCGCGTAGGGGCCGACGAAGATTGACCCGGCGCTCCGGATGCGGTTGATGACGGCAAGCGGGTCGGCCACCTGGACCGAGAGGTGCTCGGGGGCGATGCCGTCGACCGTCGCCACGGCCTCGTCGAGGTCGCCGGCCACGATGTAGCCCGAGTGCTCAAGGGCTTTTGCGACGATCTCCCGGCGTTTCGCCTCTCCGGCCATCCGCTTCACCTCGGCCCCGACCGCATCGGCGATGGCCGCGTCGGTCGTCACGAGTACGCAGGCGGCGTTCGGGTCGTGCTCGGCCTGGGCGAGGATGTCGGCCGCGACAAAGGTCGGGTTCGCCGTGCTGTCTGCGAGGATCGCGATCTCGCTCGGACCCGCGGGGAAGTCGATCTCGGCCTCGTCGCGCAGAAGCATCTTCGCGGCGGTGACGTAGACGTTCCCCGGGCCGACGATCTTTTCCACCCGCGGGACCGTTTCGGTCCCTATTGCCATCGCCGCGATCGCCTGGGCGCCGCCGACCCGGTAGACCTCGTCGACCCCGGCGATGTCGAGCGCGACGAGGGTGATCGGGCTCGTCGGCGGCGGGGTGCAGCAGCAGATCTCTCGGACCCCCGCGACTTTGGCCGGGATCGTGCACATCAACGCCGTCGAGGGGTATGCCGCCCGCCCGCCGGGGACGTAGGCTCCGATCCTCGCAAGGGGCGTCGTCCTGACGCCGAGGGTGATCCCGGGCTCCACCTCCTGCAGCCAGAGGTCGCGCCCGCGCTGCAGCTCGTGGAACCGGCTGATCCGCTCCTCCGCCTCCACGAGGCTCTCGACCAGCCGTGCGTCCACCTGATCGTAGGCCGCCTCCCGCTCCTCGTCGGAGACGGCGATCTCCTCCAGATCGATGCCGTCGAACCTCTTCGTCAGGTCGAGCAGGGCGGCGTCGCCCTCCGCCCGCACCCTCCCGATGATCTCAAAGACCGGTCCCTTCACCCGGTCGAGGTCCGACCGCCGTCCGGCGAGCCAGGTCTCGATATCCAGCGCCTGCCACATGAGGAGAAGAGTCGGCGGGTCGGAGCGTTAAGGTTTCGACCTCTTTATCTATTGACCGCTCCCCGTCCTATTAACCTGGTTTAATTAACAGACCAAACGAGATAATTATATATTGTGGAAGGTCGTTCTGACGCGCTGCTATGAAGACAAATGCGACCCATCTGGCGGCAGGCATCATCACGATCCTGCTCATCCTCGCCCTCTGTGCCGGGTGCACGAGTCCGGCGCCGGGCGGAAACGCGACGCCTGCCGGCACGGCGACGACCGCTCCCGCCGGCGGGGGGAACATCCTGCGGATAGCCACCACGACGAGCCTGGAGAACACCGGGCTGCTCGCGGAGCTCGAACGGGTCTACGAGGAAGAGACCGGGATGGACCTCCAGTTCATCGCCCAGGGCACGGGACAGTCGATCGACTCCGGCAGGCGCGGCGACGTCGATCTCGTCCTCGTCCACGCTCCGGACCTTGAGCAGCAGTTCATCGACGACGGCTTCGGGATTAACCCACGGTGCATCGCCTACAACTACTACATCATCGTCGGCCCCGAGTCCGACCCGGCGGGGATCGCGAACATGACCCCGGTGGAGGCCTTCGAGACGATCTACGCGGCTGGCACGAATGAGACGGCGGGCGTCGCGTTCGTCTCCCGCGGCGACAACTCCGGAACGCACGCCCAGGAGAAGGTACTCTGGGAAGAGGCGGGCTACGACTACGACACCGAGATCATCGACGCAGGAGGTTGGTACGTCGAGGCCGGCAAGGGCATGGGAGACACCCTGATCCTTGCGAACGAGCAGCAGGCATACACCCTCTCCGATGAGGGAACCTACCTTTCGTTTGCGGACAGGCTGGATCTAGTCCCGGTCGTCGCGGAGGGCGCGGAACTCCTGAACCGCTACAGCGCGATCGCCGTCAACCCCGAACAGCACCCGGACGTGAACGCAGAGGGTGCCGCAGACTTCATCAACTGGCTTCTTGAGGATGAGACAAAGGAGATGATCGGGGAGTTCGGGGCCGAGGAATTCGGCAAACCGCTCTTCACGCCTCTCTACGCGCCCGAGTGCACCGAACCCCCGTTCAACTGCACCTGCGCGGAGCCGATAACAACGTGAAAAGCATCGGGAGAGGACACGGGGAGATGTGGACGAGGTGATTGGAAGGGAGGAAGAGAGTCCGGGGGGTGAGAACCCGTGGTGAACGGAAACCCAATCATCGAGGGGTTCATCGAGGCTATCGAGCTCATCATCACCCTCAACCCCCAGGTGGTGGAGATCACCATCCGCTCGCTCTACATCTCCCTCACCGCCACCTTCTTTGCCGCGCTGATCGCCCTCCCTATCGGGGCGCTCATCTACTTCTACGAGTTCCGGGGGAAGCACGCGGTCGTCTCCACGCTGCAGACACTGTACGCGCTCCCCACGGTCATCGTGGGCCTGCTCGTGTTCCTCTTCCTCTCGAACATCGGTCCCTTCGGGTTCCTCCGTCTCCTCTACACCCCCGGCGGCATGATCGCCGCCCAGACGATCCTCATCATCCCGCTCCTGATGGGGCTGACGGTCGCGGCGCTCTCCGGGATCGACCGGGACAAACGCTACACGATCACCGCGCTCGGCGCGAGCAGGCTCCAGACGGTCATGACCATCATCGCGGAGGCCCGGTTCGCGGTCATGGCCGGCGTCCTCCTGGGCTTCGGGCGGGCTATCGCCGAGGTGGGGACGGTGATGATCGTCGGCGGCAACATCCGGGGCGCCACCCGCGTCCTCACAACCGCGATCGCGCTCAACACATCGATGGCAAATTACTCCCTCTCGATTGCACTCGGGATCATCCTCCTCGGGGTGGCGCTCGGGGTGAACATAGCCCTCTCTCTCGTACAACGGCGGTGACACCATGGCGATCATCGAGGCACACAACATCAAAAAATCCTACGGCAGCCTTGAAGTTCTGCACGACGTCGACCTCTCGGTCGGGGAAGGCGAGATCCTCGCGCTCATCGGCCCGAGCGGGTCGGGGAAGAGCACGCTTCTCCGGATCCTCGACCTTATCGAGCCCGCGAACGAGGGGGAACTCTCGGTCTTCGGTATCGACACGGTGGAGGAGCACGGCCGCTGGCTCGACCTCCGCCGCCGGATGGGGATGCTCTTTCAGCGGCCGATCGTCTTCAACTCGTCCGTCTACGACAACGTCGCGATGGGGCTGCGTTACCGCCATGCCTCCGGCAGCGAGATCGATCGAAAGGTGAAGGAAGCCCTCGAGGCCGTCGGGCTCTCTCGTTACGTCAAGAGCAAGGCGCTCGATCTCTCCGGCGGCGAACAGCAGCGGGTGGCGTTATCAAGGGTGCTCGTGACCGACCCCGAGATCCTCTTCCTGGACGAACCGACGGCGAACCTGGACCCGACATCGACCGCCACCATCGAGGCGATCGTGACACGGCTGAATCGCGAGGCCAACATGACCGTCGTGATCAGCACCCACGACCTCATGCAGGGGCAGCGTCTCGCCCACCGGGTCGGGGTGATGATCGAGGGCACGATCGCCCAGACGGGACTGTCCCGCGAGATATTCCACGAGCCCAAAGACAGGAGGATCGCCCGGTTCGTGGGCGTCCAGAACATCGCCCCCGGTCGGGTCGTCGCGCAAAGAGAGGGACTCACCGTGGTGGAAGTGAGGGGGAAACAGATCCTCTCGGCGACCCCGCCGCCCGCCGACGAAGTCGAGATGATAGTCCGGGGCGAAGACATCTCCCTGCACCGGAGGGAACCGGCGCACGAGGAGGCGGAGAACCTCTTCCCCGCCACGGTTACCGGCATCGAGCCCACGGCGCCGTTCGTGAACGTGACGGTGCACTGCGGGTGCGATCTTGTCGCACTGGTGACCGCAAGAAGGGCGGAGACCCTCGGACTTCACGAGGGTCTGGAGGTCTGGGTCTCCCTCCAGGCGAAGGCGGTCCACCTGATCCCCCGAAATGGACCCGGATGAAGCCCCGAATCCATATTACGCGGAAATTCTGAGGCTGCTGCCCCGCCCGGGAACGCCGAGTAAACCGATTTTGTTTAACTCTTGCCGGAACGAATACTTTTAACAATCGAGCATTCTCAAAAGTTATTTTATGAAATTAACCCGCCTATCTGCTTTTATCTATCTCATCGTCGCTGCCGCGGTCCTGATCTGCGGCTGCACGGGGACGACGAACACCGATTCGGTGCCCGGTGCAGGCAACCAGACGACGACCCCCACACCGACGGCAGCTGCTGCCGAAGACGTTCAGGTAAAGGTTTTCCACGCCGGGAGCCTGACCGGGCCGTTCGAGAAGGTGAAAGCGGAATTCGAAACTGAACATCCCGGTGTCACCGTGCTCCTCGAGCCCGCCGGCAGCGTCGACTGCATCAAGAAGGTGACCGAGAACGGCAAACCCGCCGATGTCGTCGCCTCCGCCGACTACGCGCTCATCCCGGATATGATGATTCCTGAGGACGCCGACTGGTATCTCACGTTCGCGAAGAACCGGATGGTGCTCACCTACTCGAACGAGAGCATGTACGCGGACGAGATCACCGCCGAGAACTGGTACGAGATCCTCGACCGCGACGGCGTCCGGTGGGGCTTCTCCGACCCGAACTCCGACCCCTGCGGCTACCGCAGCCCGATGGTGATCCAGCTCGCCGAGGCCTACTATGAGGACGACCAGATCTTTGAGACCCTCGTCGGGGAGCACAGCGAGATCACCGTCACCGAAGAGGGCGGGGTCTACACGATCCACGCCGCCGACCCGAAGCCCGACAGCATCACCCTGACGATCCGGCCTAAGAGTGTCGAACTCGTCCAGATGATCCAGGCCGGCGGACTTGACTACGCCTGGGAGTACCGGAGCGTTGCCGTGCAGAACGATCTTCGCTTCCTCGAACTCCCCGAGGAAATCGACCTCTCGTCGATAGACTTTGCGGAGAACTACGCGACCGTCCGGACCGAGGCGAAGAAGGGCGACGGCACGACGGTCTACGCAGGCTCGCCGATCGTCTACGGCGTGACCGTCCCGAAGATCGCAGAGCACCCCGACCTCGGTCTCGAGTTCGTGGAGATGCTGATCGGCGCCACCGGGCAGGAGATCCTCGCCGCCGACGGCCAGCCCCCGATCGTGCCTGCAGGCGGCTACGGCGACGTCCCGACCGCTCTCCAGTCGCTCGTCGAGATGAAAGCCTGAACCCCTCCCCTTCTTTTATGCCACCAATTATCAGCGGACGCGTACAACGTTTAGTTGGGAACGTGCGGATATGAAGACTCAAACGGTGTCGGGCGACATCCTTCAGGGTGAAGGTGAGGTATCTCTCCCCTGGTGGAGGCAGCGCAGGAGGCAGCAGGTAGACTGGTGCACCGTCTGGTTCTGCATCATGGGAGCGGCACTCGTCGGTATCACGGTGCTCGCGCTCGCGAACATCGCAACGACGGAACTTGCCGACCCGGCTCACCTTCTCAAGGTCGCGGCGTCGTCGGAGGTGATCGGATCGATCTTCCTCACGTTCGGTGCGGGGGCGAGCGCCGTCCTCCTCCTCATCCTCTTCGGGACCCCGCTCGCCTACGTCCTCGCGCGGTCCCGCCCATCCCGCTTCAAGGGGGTCGTCGAGAGCCTCGTCGACATCCCGCTCATCCTGCCGCACACCGTGGCGGGCCTGCTCGTCTACCTCCTCTTCATGCGCCGGGGATGGCTCGGCGCGCCGCTCTCGGACGTCGGGCTCGCCTTCGAGGACGCACTCCCGGGGACGGTGGTCGCGATGCTCTTCGTCGCCTCGCCGTTCTTCGTCAACACCATGCGGGAGGGGTTCGAGAAGGTGCCCGTCCATCTGGAGAACGTCGCCCGCACGCTCGGTGCCGGCACGTTCACCACCTTCTGGACGGTCACGCTCCCCTTGAGCCTCCGGCACATGTACAGCGGGGCCGTCCTCGCATGGGGAAGAGCGATCGGGGAGTTTGCCGGTGTCATCATGATCGCCTACTACCCGTTCATCATATCGACGCTGATCTACTACTCCTTCACGACGGACGGCATTCACACGAGCAGGAGCATTGCTTTTACGGTTATTCTGGTCAGTTTCGGGGTCTTCTACCTGCTCCGGCGGATGACCCGGTACCTGGGGAGGTACGATGATCGCGTTTGACCGCGTCTCGCTCGCACTCGGCTCGTTCTCCTTGAACGACGTCAGTCTCTCGATCAACCGGGGCGACTACTACTTCATCGTCGGGCCGTCGGGGGCAGGGAAGACAGTGCTCCTGGAGGCGATCGCCGGCCTTCACCGGCCGGACCGGGGGCACATACTCCTCCGGGGCACCGAGATCACCACCCTGCCCCCGGAGAAGCGGAGGGTTGGCCTCGTCTACCAGGACTACTCGCTCTTCCCGAACATGACGGTCGCGGGCAACGTCTCCTACGGCCTCCGGGTCCGGCGGATGCACAAGGGTGAGGCCAGGAGCGAGGTTGCCGGCCTCCTCGAACGGTTCGGGATCGATCATCTTGCGGACCGCTACCCGGGCACCCTCTCCGGCGGCGAGCAGCAGCGGGTAGCGCTCGCGAGAGCCGTCGCGGTGAAACCGGATATCCTCCTCCTCGACGAACCGCTCTCGGCCCTCGACCCCGTCACGCAGGAGAAGTTCATCGCCGACCTCAAGCAGCTTCACCGGGAGGACGGGCTCACCATCGTGCAGGTGAGCCACTCGCGCCGGGAAGCGCACCTGCTCGCAACCCGGATGGCGGTGATCATCGACGGGACGCTCGTGGACGAAGGAGAGGCCGGGGTTGTGCTGAACACGCCGAAGAGTCGCGAGGTTGCAACGTTCATCGGGATCGAGAACATCCTGGACGGGATCGTGACGGCGAACGACGGCGGGCACGCGACGGTGGATGCCGGTGGGCGGACGTTCGAGGCGTTGACGGACGCCGCCGTGGGCGAGGAGGTCAGCCTCTGCATCCGGGCCGACGACGTCGTCGTCGCCGTCGGCGACGGCCGCCGGTCGAGCGCCCGGAATACGATGGCCGGGACGGTCATCAATATCGCCGAGAACGGCCCCGTGGCCGAGGTGAAGGTTGACGGCGGCGTGGAACTGACCGCGGTCCTGACGCGGCGGTCTGTGCAGGAACTCGGCCTTGCCCCGGGGATTCCGGTGACCCTATCCGTCAAGGCGACGGCGATCCACGTCATCCGTTCTTTTTCTTGAGAGACAGGATCAGGCCGACGAGGGCGGCGGTGACGGCGTTCGCCGCAACGATGGCAGGATCCCCTTTCACCACCCCGTAGGCGAGCCAGAGCAGGACGCCGGCGAGGAGGACGGCGAGCGTCGCAAGCGAGAGGTCGGCGGTCGACCGCGTGCGCCACGCCCGGATGACCTGCGGTGCGAACGAGAGCGTTGTGAGCGTGCCGGCGGCAAGACCGAGTGCGGTGACGGTGTCCATGAGTCTCTCCTCAGATCTCCGCCAGAAGAAATAAACCCGGGTCAGGTCAGGACCCGGGCTGCTGCCTTCCCGCCCACCACTGCAGGGCGTAGGCGAGGACCATCCCGACGATGAACGCGACCGTGAGCCCGACCACGAGGGTGAGGACGGCGATGACTCCCGTGACCAGGTACGACTCCGTCTTCGCGCTGTGCTTCCCGAGCTCGAGCGCCACGAAGACCAGGAGCGCACCGAAGACGCCGAAGGGAATGAGGGTCAGCACCTCCGGCGGGGCGAAGGCGACGGCGAATACGAGGATGAAGAGGCCGGCGACGATGTTCGCTCCGCCGGTCCTCGCGCCGAACCGGTACATCGCGGCAAGCCCTCCCGCGCCGTGGCACATGGGGAATCCCCCGAGCGGCGTCGAGATCAGGTTCATGGCGCCGATGGTCCGGGAGAGCCGGTCGGGGTCCACGCCCTTCTTCGGGAAGAGGTCGTAGGTGAGGAGCGATGTGGCGAGGATGGCGTTCGCGATGGTGAGCGGCACCTGCGGGAGGACGAGGTCCCAGGTGCCGGTGATGAAATCCGCCGGCGCGGGTATGATGAGGGCGGGAAGAGGCATCAGACGGAACGGCGGCATCCCCTGCACGGCGATGCCTGCGGCAAGCCCGATGAGAAGCACCAGCAGGGCGGAGACGTCCGGGACCCGGGTGCGTTGCGATGCGATGAAGAAAGCAACGATGATCCCGATCGCGAGCACCGCAACGAGGAGATCGGTGAGGATGTAGCCGAGCGACGTCCTGAGGAGGAGGAGCGCAAGCCCCGCCTGGACACCCCGGATGACGCTTTTCGGGATCCGGTCCCCAAGCCAGGTCATGCCGCCGACGAGTCCGAGCAGGAGGAAGAGCGCACCGACGACGAGCCCCGATGCCACGATCTCGCCGGCACAGAGCCCTTCCGCGATGACGATGGCGCCGATCGCCTTCATCGGTTCGATGGGGACCGGGAGGCGGTAGTAGAGTCCGGTAATGATGAACCAGGCAGCGAGGAAGAGGAAGAAGTGGCTGACGTTCACGTCCGGGCAGACGATGGCGACACCGAGCAGTATGGGGAAGATGGTGCCGAAGTCGCCGACGGCTCCGGCGACCTCCTCGAGGGTGATCCTGATGCCGCTCTCCTCCGTTCCGGTGCTCTCCTCCATTTCGAGACCCCTTTATCTTCTCCCTCTGGGGTTTTTGATGAACGATCCGGTGCGTCTCTGCCCGACTATAATAAACTTTATTATTGCTTCCCAATAACCAAGTGGGTTAAATTAAAACCGTTGATTCGCTCCGATCTATAAACGTTTATTTTGTCCTCCTGAGTAATTATTCATATGAAAGTACACCTGCCCTGATATACCAGGACAGAGGGAGAAGTCGCATGGAAGTCACCTACCGGATCATCGGAACCATTCACTCACCGTTCACCGACCAGGACACAACACCCATCCAGAGCATCTTCTCCGAAGCGGAGGGGACGATCGAGGTCTTTCCCGAATACGCCGAAGGGTTGCAGGGGGTCGAGGGGTTCTCCCACATCATCCTCCTCTACCACTTTCACCGGGCAAACGGCTTTAGCCTGCTCCAGCGTCCGTTCGTCGATGGCAGCAAGGAGCGGGGGATCTTTGCCATACGCCACTTCAGCCGCCCGAACCCGATCGGGATCTCCCTCGTCGAAGTCATTGCCGTCGAGGGCAACACAGTCCGGGTCCGCGGAATTGACGTGCTTGACGGCACGCCGCTTCTCGACATCAAACCCTACGTCCGCCAGTTCGACCATCGCGACGACGTCCGGAGCGGCTGGGTCGACGCAAAGCACATCGAGGAGGTAAAGGTCCGGAGTTTCTCGCCAAAGGACCTCCGGGAGCATGAGGAGTCCTCATGAGGCATCGGAACTCCTCTCACATTTCCGGACGACGATGCCGGCGATCTCGTCTTCCGGCCTTCGGCGGCCCACGTCTACCCTTCAGAGTTCAGGAAGGGGCCTGACCAACGCGGGCCTGCAACGCCCGGAGGACGCCCACACCCAGGACCTCCTCTGCGCGCTCGCCGTGCCGCTCCACCATGACCGCGAGGAGCCGCTCTGTCCCCGCCGCCGTGGTGGAGATGCCGACCCGCTCCGTTCTGCGGATCAGCCCGTCACGCTCCATCTCCCCGAATCGGGGGAGGACGTAGTAATGCGGGATCCCGAGGTGCTCGGCGAGTTTCCGGGTCGTGGGGAACCGTATGGCGATGCCGCCCGGGTAAAAACCAATCGTTACGCACCGGTCCTCTTCGAGGAGGATCCGGACTGCCGCATCGATGATATCATCATGTTCGTGCGTGGACATCCGATCGTAACAGTACTCGCGTCCGGCGGAAAAAAGAGAGTCGGTTTGGTTATGCCGCTTCTGCCTTCTTCATCTCGCCCCGCTCTTCCTCGGGCATCTCTTCGAGGTAGATGATCTCCGCCCCGATGTCCTTTGAAATCTGTTCGAGTTCGAGCTTCCTGAAGTGAGTTCCCTCCACCTTCAGGTGCTTTGATTCGCCCTGCTCTTCAACGACGGCGACGACTCGGAACCGGGGCTGCTTAACGCCGGTGCCGACTTTCTGGCGTTCTCGTGCATAGATCTTCATGGTTTTCCCATCCCATACCAATTGGTATACCAGCAGGTAGTGGTCGCAAAGATACTTAATGTTTTCCTTCACACCAGAGTTAAGTGATGTTATCATGGCAGAGCGATTTGAGATGGATTCGAGGTTCCGCGGCGAGAGCCTTGTCCGGCGGAGCCTGCTTCGCGAGACCAGAAGCGGCCGGCAGGTCAGGATCATGCCGGACTTAAACGTCGTCAAGATCGGCGGCCACGGGGTCATCGACTACGGGAAGGAGATCATCTACCCGCTGGTCGAAGAGATCGGAGAACTCTCCCGGAACAACAAGATCCTGGTCGCCACCGGCGGCGGCGTCCGGGTGCGTCACATCCTCGACGTCGGCATCGATCTGGGGATGCCGACGGGAGTGCTTGCGGAACTGGCGGGCAAGATCAGCGAGCAGAACGCGATCATGATGTCCATCCTCTTTTCGAAGTACAACGGTGTCCGGATCCACACCGCCGATCTCTTAAACCTCCCCTCGGTCATATCTCTCGGGATGCTCCCCGTCGTGCAGGGCACCCCGCCCTACGGACTCTACGAGCACCCGCCGAAACTCGGGAGCATCCCGCCTCACCGGACCGATACCGGCGCCTTCCTGATGGCCGAGGTGGTAGGCGGGAAAAATTGCATCCTCGGGAAGAACGTGAACGGCCTCTACACAGAAAACCCGTTCGTGAACCCCGACGCCGAGTTCATCGCCGATATCACGGCTGAAGAACTCCTGGAGATGGAGATGGAGGATATGGTGCTTGAACCCAAGGCAGTCGAGCTGCTCCGGGATGCCGTCCACGTAAAGGAGATCAAGGTGGTGAACGCCCACGTCCCCGGGAACATTGCAAAGGCTCTCAACGGGGAGCGGGTAGGCACCATCATCCGGGCCTGACAGCCCAGGAGTCAACTTCTTTTCTTTAACCCCGGAGAAGCCTTCTTCAATCTTGTGTGCGGATCAGTATAGCGAGTAAGCGATCCTATGACCCTCTACCTTGGCATCGACGACACCGACACCCGCGAGTCCCGGGGAACCGGACGGCTCGCCCGCATGATTGCAGCAGAACTCGCCCGGTCGTACACGGTGACGGGGGTGACCCGTCACCAGCTCTTTGTCCATCCCGCCGTCCCCTACACCTCCCACAACAGCTCCGCGGTCATCCACATCCAGGATACCGGGAACGGGATCGCGGCCGGGGTGTTCGCGGCGGCAAAGGAACTGATGCTCAACGACTTCATCGAGGGGAGCGACCCCGGCATCTGCGTCGCCGCCGACCGGGAGATCGGAAACGACCTCTCCCGCTTCGGCTTCTCGGCAAAGACGAGCATCGTGACGCAGGAACAGGCACGCACACTCGCCCGGGAGGCGGGAGTCCTCCTCGAAGGCCTCGGCGGCACCGAGGACGGCGTGATCGGTGCGCTTGCCGGCATAGGGCTTGCGGCATCGGGCAACGACGGCCGGTTCGTCCAAAAGGGAACGACCCGGGACCTCCGCGGCAACCAGACGGTCGCTGCAATCCTCGCCTCCGGCGTCGACCGGGTAGAGACCCGGGACGGGGCGGTGGTCGGCGAGGGCGTAGTCGCGCTCCGGAAGTTCCCGAAGCCCGCCCGTGTCGGGGGGAAGGCAGTCCTCTTTGTCGAGGCCGACGGCGACGCGTACCACGATCTCGTGATCGGGTGAGAGGCGGGCCGGAAGGCCACGGCCTTCAATTTCGCTTTTGTTGTTGACATCCCCCATAGGTCAACATAATAAACTTGATAAACTTGATTTTAGAGTAAACCAATAGCATTTAAATGTAAGTATTCCGATACCTGATTGATAATTATGCAAAGAAGAACCGTTTTTGCCGTTGCGGCCGTCATGGTCGCCCTCCTGTTCATCTGCGGCTGTACCGGGACGACAACCGACCCGACCCCCGTAGAGAAGCAGCAGCTCCGTATCGCGACGACGACGAGCCTTTACGACACCAAACTCCTCGATCACCTCACACCGATCTTCGAGGAGCAGTACAACGCCGAGGTGCTGATCGTCTCCGCCGGGACCGGTAAGGCGATCGAATACGGACAGAACGGAGACGTGGACGTCCTGATGGTGCACGACCGTGCGCGTGAAGACGCCTTCCTCGCCGACGGCTACGGTACCGACCGGCGCGTGTTCGCCTACAACTACTTCGTCCTCATCGGACCCGAGTCCGACCCGGCAGGCATCAAGGGCATGCAGCCTGAAGCGGCGTTCACCACCATCCGGGAGACTGGAATGGCCGACGGATCGGATGTCGTCTTTGTCTCGCGCGGCGATGCCTCAGGCACGCACTCCAAGGAGAAGGCCATCTGGAAGGGAGCCGGATTCAACTACTCCGCGGACGTGCAGGGCTCCGGCGACTGGTACCAGGAGGCCGGGACGGGCATGGGTGCAACCCTGACGATGGCGAACGAGAAGCAGGCCTACACCCTCTCCGACATCGGGACCTACCTCGCCTACAAGGGCGACCTCGAGCTCGTGACGCTCGTGGACGAGGGCGACATCCTGCTCAACGTCTACTGCGCCATGCAGATCAACCCCGAGAAGTACCCCGACACCAACACCACCGTCGCGAAAGACTGGATCAACTTCATGATCTCCGACGATGTTCAGGAGGAGATCGCCTCCTTCGGTGTCGACCAGTACGGCCAGCCACTCTTCTACGCCGCCCAGAACGACTGGGAGAAGATCGGCGTAACAGAGGCTGAAGTGAAGGACCCGGTCCTCTGATCCGGCCCCTATTCCCACCCCCTTTTTGCCTTCGGCAGAGTATAATCAGGTGCAGGCATGTACGAGATCATTGAGGGATTCATAGAGGCGATCCGGCTCATCGTCACGCTCGACCCCGACGTGATGGCCATCGCCGCGAGAAGCATCATCGTCTCTCTCACCGCGACGATCTTTGCCACCCTGATCGCCATCCCGCTCGGCGCCGCGATCAACTTCGGCACGTTCCCCGGAAGGAAGAGTCTCATCAACCTGATCCAGACGCTCTACTCCCTGCCGACGGTCATTGTCGGGCTCCTCATATTCCTGCTCATATCCCGCGTCGGACCGTTCGGATCCCTGCGGCTGCTCTTCACTCCGACCGCCATGGTCATCGCGCAGACGGTCCTCATCCTGCCGATCATGACCGGCCTCACTATCTCCGCGCTCTCGGGGATCGACCCGGTCGTCAGGGATACCCTCTACTCGCTCGGGGCGACCCGCCTCCAGTTCCTCGTAAACATCATGAAAGAGGCCCGATTTGCAATCCTCGCGGCCGTCGCGGTCGGGTTCGGGCGGGCGATATCCGAGGTCGGGGCGGCCATCCTCGTCGGCGGCAACATCATGGCGTCGTCGTTTGCGAGTTCGACCCGGGTCCTGACGACCGCGATATCGCTTGAGACCTCGATGGGGAACATTCCCCAGTCCATCGCACTCGGACTGGTCCTCCTCGCCATCGCCCTCGGCGTGAATCTCGCCATAACCACGGTACAGCACCGGTGACCCCATGATTGAACTTGCAGACGTCTCAAAGCAATTCGATGATAAGACGGTGCTCGACGGCGTCACCGCGCGCATCGGGCGGGGAGAGATCTTCGCCGTCATCGGGCCGAGCGGATCCGGGAAGTCGACCCTGCTGCGCCTCATCGACCTCCTCGATACCCCGACGGGAGGAGCGATCCGCATCGACGGTGTCGACATCCACGCCGGAAAGGAGCAGAGCCTCCGAACCCGCCGGATGATGGGGATGGTCTTCCAGAAGCCTGCCGCCTTCAACTCGACGGTCACAGAGAATGTCGCCATCGGGCTCCGGTTCCGGGGAGCGAGCGAGAGTGTGATCCGCAAGAAGACCAGGGACGCCCTCGCTCTGGTCGGCCTTGCCGGCTATGAGGATCGGCGGGCCCGGACGCTCTCGGGCGGGGAGATGCAGCGGGTGGCTCTTGCCCGGGCGATGGTGATCGAGCCGGAGATCCTCTTAATGGACGAGCCGACCGCGAATCTCGATCCGGTCTCGGTGGAGAAGATCGAGGAGCTGGTCCTCCGGATCAACCGCGACCTCGGCACGACTATCCTTTTTTCGACCCACGACATGTACCAGGGGCAGCGGCTCGCCCACCGGATCGGCGTGCTGATGAAGGGCGTGTTCGCGCAGGTGGGGTCCCCGAGAGATATTTTCACCGTACCGGCGAGCAGCGAGGTTGCCCGGTTCGTCGGCACCGAGAACGTCGTCGAAGGGGTAGTCGAGGCCGACGGGAACGACTTCTCCGTCGTCGACGTCGGCGGCGTCCGGGTCAGAACAAAATTCTCGTTTGGCAGGGGAGAGAACGTCTGCCTCTGCATCCGGTCGGAGGATATACGGATCGCCCCGGCGGGTGGTGGGAAGGCCACTCCCGGCAAGAACGCCCTCCCCGGCATCGTGGCCTCCGTCTCCCCGCGCGGCCCGTTCAGCAGGGTGACGGTCGACTGCGGGTTTGCGCTCTCGTCAGTCCTCTCCTGGAAGGCGGTGGACGACCTGGACCTGCGGGAAGGCAGCCGGGTTACCGCCTCGTTTACGGCGGAGTCGGTCCACGTCGTCAGGGCGACGCGGAACTGAAGCCTGTCTCCCTCCTCACGCGTGCCCGGCCGTCAGCAAGACCCGCGACGATCCGGCCGACCTCCCTCTGCCGGGAGCCCTCCGTTGCGCTCATGCCCTCTCATCAGGTAACGGTGTCCCGGACCCCGGGGCTCTTTTTGCACGGTTCACCGCCGTGTCCTTAAATAGCCGCACGGCCCACCATTTCTACAATGGAACTGACAGTCCTCGCCAGCGGGAGCAAAGGAAACTGCACCTTTCTGCGGGGGGAGCGCGGCGCGCTTCTCATCGACGCGGGGCTCTCCGCTCGTGAGACCCTTCGCCGCCTCAGATGCGCAGGCGCCGATGCATCGCTCGTCGAGGCGATTCTCGTTACGCACGAGCATATCGACCACATCCGGGGCGTCGATGTCCTGGCAAGAAAACTCGGCGTGCCGGTCTACGCAACCGGCGGAACGCTTGAGGCGTTCCGCGAGAAGTGCGGGGGGACGTCGGCGGAGATCCGGCGATGCCGCTGTGACGAGACGTTCTGTGTGGGCGACTTCTCGATCGAACCTTTCGCCGCCTCTCACGATGCCCGGGAACCCTGCGGGTTCTCCGTCAGGGAAGGAGACCTCCGTGTCGGGTGCTGCACCGACACCGGCACCGTCACCACGACCATCTTCGACCGGCTCGCATCCTGCGACGCCGTTCTCCTCGAGAGCAACCACTGTCCCGATATGCTCGAGAACGGCCCGTATCCCGCGTACTTAAAGAGCCGGATCCGATCGAAACGCGGGCACCTCTCGAACCCGGATGCCGCCCGCTGCCTGCAGAGACTCGCCGATCACATCCACATGGCGGTGCTCGCCCACGTAAGCGAGATCAATAACACGCCAGAGAAGGTGCTCCTCTCCGCGCTCGAAGGGCTCGGGTTCTACTCCGACCAGGTGGGGGTCACCGTGGCGCCCCAGGACCCCGGGGCGGTCCACCCCGAGTCCTGCGGCTTCAGGCTCTGAGCGTCCCCATCCTTACAACTTCTGAATCGTGCAGACCATGCCGATCACGACACCCGCGGCATCGATGATCGGGTCGGCGGAGATGCGGACCGCCTGTTTTGAACCGTCGTTTCTCACGAGTACCGCACCCTGCTTGCACTCTGCGGACCTGCCCTGCCGCAGCACTTCCTCCGAGAGAATCTCCCTGGTATCGCTGCAGAGGAGGGACCATACCGGCTTTCCGGTCAGTTCTTCTCCGGCCTGGCCGGTCAGGCGCTCGGCTTCCGGACTGACGATGATGACCGTCCCGGCAGCATCGGTGGTGATCCTTGCCTCCTCCGGTTCAGGCACGCCCAGGATGCCCTGCTCGACCGATGAGTCCAGCCACCCCTCCGCGGCTTTCCGCTCGGTCACCTCGATGCAGTAGAGAAGCTGCTCGAGCTGCTGGTTCGCACGTTCGAGTTCGGCGGTCCGCTCGGCAACGAGATCTTCCAGGTGCTCGCGATGCCGGTGCAGCTCCTGCTCCGCTTCTTTGCGCTCCGTGATATCCCTGATGACGGCCATCAGGTGCATCTCGTACAGCGGCACAACGCGGGCTTCGTAATGCCGGACCTCTCCGGTTTCCGTATGGCTGAACTCCAGGGGTGCGGCGGGAGCGCCTGTCCGCACGGCCTGCTGCAGTGCATCCAGAAATGCCTCTCCTACCCCGGCAGGGAGCAGATCCTGCATCCGCCGCCCGAGCAGTGCCCGGGATACAAGCGGCGTCTCCGCGAGCCTCCCTGCTCTGGAGTCGAGGATCGTGCCGTCGGCGTTCAGTCGGATAAAGAGGTCCGGGAAGGCTTCGATCGCCGCGGTCAGTTCGGATGTGGCCTGCCTGAGGTGCTCCTCGGTCAGAGTCTGCTCGGTGACGTCCCGGATTGTGAGCAGAATGCAGCCACCCTCGACCGACGCCCGCCGGAACTCGATATCGCGCACCTTGCCGTCCCGGCAGACGGCACTCGCAACCAGGGTGCTCCGGTCGCCCAGGAGCAGTTCCTGCACCATACCCTGCACTTTTTGCCGGTATCCCGGGTTCGGGTGGGCATGCTCGAACCACGCGGCGAGGGTCGGTACATCCTCCCGGGTATACCCGGTGATCCGGGTAAACGCCGGGTTCAGGTACCGGCCTCCGCCCTCGCCGTCCACCAGAACGAGTCCGTCCGGCGCTTCACGAAGGATCGAGAGACAGACATCCTCTCCAAGGTGCGGCGATCCCCGGGCGTCGTGGGTGCCGGATGCTCCCCTCACGGTGTCTCGAGCAGTATTGTTTCCCGTCATTGTAATCGATCCTCCCTGATGTATCCGAATATTCTGGGCCGTAAGCGCAGTCCGTAGGAGATTTTGCCTGTTGCGATAAATATATTCATCGTTATGCCTTTCCGTCTTATCTTCGAGATTGGCTTTTTTAACGGGACATCCAGAGGATTACCGTAAATTCGACACTGCCCGGAGGGAACGGGTGAATCCAGGAGGGGACGCGGGGTCGCCCACGACCAGGGATCTCCGGGGGATCTTTGCAATACGAAGTCACGTTCAGGTCTCCTTGATCTTCAGGATCCGCAGACTATACTGGTCGACGCTCGTGAAGAAAGCGGACCTCGCCCCTTTCGCCCGATCTTCGTCTCCCTCGATGAAGTCGCGGAGGATGTACTCCAGTGCCGTGATGTAGTAATCCCGCCCTGGCGAAGCCTTCTTTGCCTCCTCAAAGCAGACGTAACTCTCGGTCTTGTGGTTGCACATGACCTCGAGCACGGCATCCAGCATCAGGAGCAGGTGCCGGGGGAACTCTTTCAAGATCGCCAGTTTTCGGAAACTGGCGTAGGATCTCGATTGCCCTCCGAGAATCGCAAGTTTCATCCCGTAATAGAGCGGCTCATGGTCGTCGGGATACTGCTGCATCATCTGTTTGACGATAGCGGCGGCACCGCTCCCGTTGCGCAGCTCTACACGGGTATTGAACGCCTCGGTCAGGAAGAATCTGTCATCCGAGAACCGTTCCGTAGCAAGGGAAAGGAGGTGCTGGCGACGTTCCGCATCCCCTTCGTGTTTTGTCCGGGAGATACCGATGCGATAGAACCCCGGTTCGCTCGGGAACCAGGTGAACGCCAGATCCAGCATGAACCAGAAGATCGAGTTCAGCCGGGTTTCTTTGCGATCGAAGAAACCGAGGCGGTTGAGCGGGGCGCGGATCCGGGAGAGATTCAGCATCTCCTCGCGGGCATGAAGCTCCAGATCGTCGGGACGGGGACCCGGCGTCCTGTTCTTCGCCAGGGACAGGGCGTAGTAACAGTAGGCTATTGCGGCGTTGATACGACCGTCATGGGCCTTATGGGGCGTAAGGTACTCGATTGCATGATGGTAGTTGCCGGTATCGATCAGTTTGAGGCCCACGATCACATCGAGGGTTACCCGGCCCTTTCTCCGCCGCTTGTTCCCCATGGCATGCCGCAGGGTCTTCTCGAGAAACTCCGTAGTAGGGGCCTCGCGCGTGGTGTTGATGAGCGTGAAGACGGTCGCATCGATGAAGTCATCGTGGGCCCCGTCGTCCAGGTCGGGAAAGGTCTTGTCGAGCGTGGCGGCAACGTGCCCGAAGAAGACCGGGAGGTTTGCTTCAACCTGTTCGGTATGCTTTACGATGTAATCGTCCATGGTAGCCCGGAGCTGCTCGAGTCTCCTGTTCCGGAGTGCTTCGGGCTGCCATGCACCTTCCATACCGGTACAGATAGAGGACGAAACGAGATATTTGTTTTTATATGATCTCCGGGACCCATCCGGCAGTGAGGAGCATCCGCTCCCGTATTCGCCACGTTAAGGAGAGGAACCGTTCCGGGCGAGGGGTTGCCGGAACCCTGGCGAGGGAATCGGCCCGACCGGGTACGGTGCAGCGGCGACCCCGGCCTTCAACCGATAAAACGGCCGGTTACACGAATGAAACGCTGCATCAGGCATGATATTCACAACGTTTATCCCGGCGGACCTCAAAGCCTCTCGCACACAGGTGCGTGGTCGCGTGGGCTACATTGACGAACTAAAACGGGTTGGAAGAGACGCGAATCCCTTCTTTACGTTGATGGGGATAGAGGTGGGTGAGTTCGGCGACGGGTGCGCCCGCCTCACCATGGAGGTCAGACCGGATATGCTGAACGGTGCCGGGTGGCTCCAGGGAGGGATCTACGTGGCGCTCGCAGACGAGGCGATTGCCCTTGCACTCTACACGCTCCTTGCCGAGAACGAAAGGATCGCCACGATCGACGAGCACACCAGTTTCATCAAAGGCGTCAACGTCGGGACGATAGCCGCCACCGGAAGGGTCATCCGCAAAGGGCGCCGGGTGGCGTTTGCAGACGGAGAGGTCCGGAGCGCGGCGGACGACACGCTTCTTGCCCGGACGTCGACATCGTTTGCGGTCATCGAGAAGTGACACCACGGCGGACTGCCGGCAGAACCCCCCGTTGCGCGGCCGGGGATTCTGCGGGACTGCCGGAACAATACATTCTCAATACCCAAGATCACATACATAAGATAGAGAACCTGGAACAACCGGAGGGGAACGAGAGTTTGAAGTATATCGTTGTAACCGGCGGCGTCATGAGCGGGCTCGGGAAGGGCATCACCACCGCATCCATCGGCCGCCTCTTAAAAAACCGCGGATACCAGGTAACGGCGGTGAAGATCGACCCGTACCTGAACATCGATGCCGGCACCATGAACCCCGCCCAGCACGGTGAGGTCTTCGTCCTCTCCGACGGCGGGGAAGTCGACCTCGACCTCGGCAACTACGAACGGTTCCTGAACATCAGCCTCAGATCAATCCACAATATCACGACGGGCAAGGTTTACCGGGACGTCATCGAGAAAGAGCGGCGCGGGGACTTCCTCGGCGCGACCGTCCAGATCATCCCTCACATCACCGACGAGATCCGGCACTGCATCGGCCGGGCGGCAAAGGAGCAGATCAACGGCGACAGGGTAGCCGAGATCTGCCTGGTGGAGGTCGGCGGCACGGTCGGCGATATCGAGAGCATGCCGTTCCTCGAGGCCGTCCGGCAGATGCACGGCGAACTCGCGCCGGAGGACATGATCCTGGTCCATGTCACCCTGGTCCCGGTGGACACCATGGGAGACTTCAAGACCAAGCCCACGCAGCACTCGGTCAAGGCCCTGCGGGAACTCGGGCTACAGCCCGACATCATCGTCGCGAGGAGCCGCGAGGTGCTCAGCCCGCAGACGAAGAAGAAGATATCCACCTTCACCGATGTCCCGGCAAAAGCCGTGATCTCGGCAAAGGACGTCCCCGACATCTACCAGATCCCGATGGAACTGGAGAAGGAGGGGCTTGCGGACGTCGTCTGCAACTACCTGACCCTCGATAACAGGGAGCCGGACACCGCGTGGTACCGGGTCGTCTCGCAGGAATACACGAACCGGGCGACGGTCGCCATCGTCAGCAAGTACGGGATCGAGGACGTCTACATCTCCATCAAGGAGTCGCTCAAGCATGCAGGCAGGGCGCTCTCCACCGAGGTAAACATACGCTGGCTGGATGCGGAGGCGTTCGAACTCCGTGACCTTGCCGATGTCGACGGCATCCTGATCCCGGGAGGGTTCGGCAAGCGCGGCATCGAAGGTAAGATCCGGGCGATACAGTATGCCCGCGAGAACAACAAACCCTACCTCGGCCTCTGCCTCGGCTTCCAGCTCTCGGTGATCGAGTATGCGCGGCACGTCCTCGGCATTCCCGATGCCACCAGCGAAGAGATGGGACCAGGGGCGCACGTCATCGCCATCCTCCCCGAGCAGGAGGAGGTCTCTGATCTCGGCGGCACGATGCGCCTCGGGAACTGCGACGTCGTTCTCAAGGAAGGGACGAGGGTGGCCGGCCTCTACGGCAGGACCGCGATCGTGGAGCGGCACCGGCACCGCTACGAGGTGAACCCGAAGTTCATCGCCGACCTTGAGAACGCCGGCCTCGTCTTCTCGGGCACCTGCGGGAACCGGATGGAGGTCTGCGAACTCCCGGATCACCCCTTCTACCTCGCGACACAGTTCCACCCCGAGTTCAGATCGAGCCCCACAAACCCCTCCCCGCCCTACATCGGCTTTGTAGCTGCATGCAAAAAGAATAAATCAACTTCAGATACCAGGTGAGACAGCAAAATGGTAAACGTTGAGAAGTTTATCGATCAGGCAGTCCGGCAGATACGCGATACTGCAGGTGTTGATAAAGTCGTGATGGCACTCTCCGGCGGCGTGGACTCGTCGGTCTGCGCGGCACTGGCTGCCCGTGCCATCGGCGACCAACTCGTCCCGATATACGTGGATACCGGCCTCATGCGGAAGGGAGAGACCGAACGGATTCGGTCTCTCTTTGCCGACGTAAACCTCCGTGTCGTGGATGCGGCA
Organism: Methanoculleus oceani; assembly: GCF_023702065.1. Classification (NCBI taxonomy): domain Archaea; kingdom Methanobacteriati; phylum Methanobacteriota; class Methanomicrobia; order Methanomicrobiales; family Methanomicrobiaceae; genus Methanoculleus; species Methanoculleus oceani. Next base: position 764,857 of record NZ_QFDM01000002.1, read on the forward strand.
GATGAATTCTTCGAGGCGCTCACAGGCGTCACGGACCCCGAAGAGAAGCGCAAGGTCATCGGTGCGAAGTTCATCCGGATCTTCGAGCGTGAAGCAAAAAGGACGGGAGCGACGATGCTCCTGCAGGGGACCATCTACCCCGACCGTATCGAGAGCGAAGGGGGCATCAAGAGCCACCACAACGTGGGAGGCATGCCCCTCGATATCGAGTTCAAAGGTGTCATCGAGCCGCTTGCCGACCTCTACAAGGACGAGGTCCGCGATGTGGCCGGCGGGCTCGGCCTTCCCGTGGAGATCCAGCACCGGATGCCTTTCCCGGGACCGGGACTCGCCGTCAGGGTGCTCGGCGAGGTGACGAGGGAGAAGATCGCGATCGTCCGGGAGGCAAACGCCATCGTCGAGGAGTGCCTGGTGGAGAAGTTCCAGCCCTGGCAGTGCTTTGCCGCGCTCCTCGGCCTCGGGACCGGGGTCAAAGGAGACATCCGGCTGCACGGCTGGATCGTCGCGGTCCGGGCCGTCCAGTCACGGGACGGTATGACCGCCGACCCCCTGCTCCTGCCCTACGACACCCTTGCCCGGATAGCGACCAGGATCACCGCCGAGATCCCCGGTGTCGCCCGGGTCGTCTACGACGTCACCCCCAAACCCCCCGCGACGATCGAGTACGAGTGAGGAAGAATATGGAACAAAAATCACGGGAGGGTAATGCCCGCGACTACATCATGGAAGAAGATTCACGGGAACTTGATGCTCGCTACTACATGCCCGCGTTTTCCCGGACGATGAAGATCGTCCGCGGTGCGGGGTCGCGCGTCTGGGACGACCAGGGACGGGAGTACATCGACTGCGTGGCCGGGATCGCGGTCTGCAGCACCGGCCACTGCCACCCGAAGGTGGTAGAGGCGATCTGCGACCAGGCTCACCGGCTGATCCACTGCTCAAACCTCTACTACGTCCCGAACCAGGCGGAACTTGCGGAGAAACTGGTGGGGATCACGGGACTATCCAAAGCGTTCCTCTCGAACTCCGGCGCGGAGGCGAATGAAGGCGCGATAAAACTCGCCCGCGTCCGGACGGGGAAAAAGAAGTTCGTCGCGTTCACTCACGGGTTCCACGGCAGGACCTGCGGGTCGCTCGCCGTCACCCACAAACCCGCGATCCGGGAGCCGTTCGAGCCGCTCTCGCCCGCCTGCACCTTCGTGGACTACGGCGACCTGGACGCTCTCGCGGAGGCCGTCGATAGGGATACCGCGGGTGTCTTCGTCGAGCCGATCCAGGGAGAAGCAGGGGTCCTGATCCCGCCCGACAGTTACCTCCGGGGCATCCGGGAGATCTGCGACGATGCCGGCGCGCTGATGATCGTCGACGAGGTGCAGACCGGGATGGGCCGGACCGGCAAGTGGCTTGCCATCCAGCACACCGGCGTCACCCCCGACATCGTCACGCTCGCAAAAGGGCTTGCAAGCGGCTTTCCGATCGGCGCGCTCGTCGCCCGCGAGGGGCTTGAGTTTGGAAGGAGCGAGCACGGCAGCACCTTTGCCGGAGGGCCGCTCGCCTGTGCGGCGGCACTCGCGACGATCGGCGTCATCGAGGAGGTCCTCCCCGATGTCGCGCGGAAGGGCGAGCGGTTCATGAAAGGCCTTGCCCCCCACAACCCGCGGGGCCGCGGCCTGATGATCGGCATCACGGTCGGCGACCGGTGCGCGGAGATCCAGCGCACCTGCGCCGAGCACGGGGTGCTCGTCAACTGCGCAGCCGATGGGAATCTCCGCCTGATCCCCCCGCTGGTGATCACGGACGAAGAGATCAACGCGGCTCTCGGTGTCATCAATGCGGCACTTGATTAGAGCGTGCTTTTCGGGCGCGACGGGATACTCCTACGCCAAGAAGGCGGAGGATGTCGCGCGGGAGCACGGCATCGACCGGGTGGCACGCCTCGCGAGCAACGAGAACCCCCGGCCGCCCTCGCCCGCCGCAATCGAAGCGGCGACAGCCGCTCTCCGGACGATCAATCGTTACCCGGACGAGCGGGCGTCGGCGCTCGTCGAGGCCCTCCGCCGCTACCACGGCGACTACCGGTTCGTCACCGGCGCAGGGATGGACGGCGTCATCGAGACGGTGATCCGGACGGTCGTCGAGCCCGGGGAGACGGTGGTCGTCTCGACCCCAACCTTCTCATTCTACGGGCTCGCGGCCGCGGCGCACGGTGCCCGGGTCGTGAGCGTCCCCCGCCGGGAGAAGGACTTCTCGGTCGATACGGCGGGATTCATCGAGGCATGCCGGGGGGCGAAACTCGCCTTCCTCTGCACCCCGAACAACCCCACGGGGAACTCGGTCCCGCCGGAAGCGGTCGAGGAGATCCTCGAGGGGATGGAGGGGCTGCTCTTCCTCGACAACGCTTACGTCGACTTTGCGGATCTTGACTACCGCCCCCTCATGCAGCGGCACGAGAACCTGATCCTCGGGCGGACGATGTCGAAGATCTTCGCCCTCGCCGGGCTGCGGGTCGGCTACGCCTTCGTCCCCGGGTGGCTGGAACCGTTCTACCACCGGGCGGCGACCCCGTTTGCGCTGAACTCGGTCTCTCTCGCGGCGGCCGCCGGGGCGCTTACCGACCCCGACCGGGTGCTTGAAGCCCGCGACCACATCCGGGAGTGGAGGCAGCGGTTCCTCGAGGAGATCCCGTTTAAGACGTATCCCTCGGACGCAAACTTTGTTATGATAGACGTCGCTCCTCACACCGGGGACGAGGCGACGGAACGCCTCGCGGCGAAGGGCGTCCTCGTCCGATCCTGCACCGGTTTCCCGGGACTCGGCAACCGTTTCATCAGGGTCAGCATCGGCGAAGACTGGGAGAACATTCGATTCCTCGAGGCGATCAAAGACTTATGATGACGGGCATCACCGGCACGCCGGGAACAGGGAAGACATCCATCGCGGCCGAACTCGAGCACCGGGGCTACCCGGTCGTCCGCCTGGCCGATACGGTGCGGCCCTACATCATCGAGGAGGACTGCTCCCGCCAGACGCTGGTGGTGGACGTCGACCGGTGGGTGGAAGAGTTCGAGGCGGTCGACGGGCTTGTCGAGGGGCACCTCGCGCACCTCCTCCCCTGCGACCGGGTAGTGGTGCTCCGGTGCCGTCCCGACATCCTGCGGCAGCGTCTCGCGCCGCGGAACTACCCGGAGGGGAAGGTCGCGGAGAACGTCGAGGCGGAGGCGCTCGACGTCATCCTGATCGAGACGCTCGAGGAACACCCGGAAGATCACGTCTTTGAGATTGATACGACCGATCTCTCCGTCGGCGAATGTGCAGACCGGATCGAGCAGGTTATCCGGGGAGAACTCCCGCCTTCCTGCGGGTCCATCGACTGGACCGATTACCTGGAGCCCGGCAGATGACACTGGACCAGTTCCGGCCGCATGTGCAGGGCATCGTGCAGCCCGTGGTGAACCTGGCAAGAAAGATCGGGGTCACTCCGAACGGGCTGACGATTGCATCGTTTTTTGTTTCGATACTTGCCGGTATTGCGTTCTATGCCGGGGGGGTCGTGCTCGGCGTCGTCATGGTCGTCTTCAACGCCGTCTTCGACGCGCTTGACGGAGCGCTCGCCCGGGACATGGGGATCGCGGGCCTCCGCGGGGATTTCCTGGACCATGTCATCGACCGGTACGCCGACATCTTCATCATCACCGGGATCTTTGCGGGCGGCGCCGCATCCTGGCCGATCGGCGTCTTCGCGCTGACCGGGGTCCTGATGTCCTCATACCTCGGCACCCAGGCGCAGGCCGTCGGGGTGGGAAGGTTTTACGGGGGCATTCTCGGCCGGGCAGACCGCCTGGTGTTGATCATCATCGCCGGCGTGCTCACGGTGCTGCTTCCGGGAGAGATCTACGGTCTGAACTACCTCGGGTGGCTTCTCGTCATATTCGGCGTCCTCGGGCACTACACCGCCTTCCAGCGTTTCGCCCACGTCTGGCGGCAGATCGAAAAAAAGTGACCGTCCTCACGGGTTGAGGACGTAGATGCCGTAGTTGAGGTAGGCCGCAAAACTCACCCAGAGAAGGTAGGGGACGAGGAGCACCGCCGCGGATACCGATACCCGGTAGAAGGCGGCTATCGTCATGAGGATTGCAATCCAGAGGAGCACGATCTCGAGAAAAGCGAAGTACGGTGCCTGGAGTCCGAAGAAGAGGTACGACCAGAGGACGTTTAAGACAAGCTGGATGCCGAAGATCGCCATAGCGACGCGTACGTTCTTCTGTCCCCACCCCCTGCTCCAGACAAGATAGAGCGCGATGCCCATGAGAATGTAGAGTACCGTCCAGACGGGACCGAAGACCCACGCAGGAGGGTTCAGCTCGGGTTTCGCAAGAGCGGCGTACCAGGTCGGGATTGCTGGTGTCGTGAAGATCGACCCGATCAGCGCCGCAAGCAGGCAGATCGTGATCGAAGTAAATAACTGGGTAACCCGGACGTATACAGATGCCACGACGCTAAATAGTGACCGTGTGCCTTAAAACTTTTGCTCTCGGTGCGAAACGTCAGCCCTCGCTCCGACGTAAAGCCGACGATATACCGCTCCTGACCCGGGACCGAGGAGACTCTTCGGACAGAGCCGGGGAGTCACTCGTATTCCTCCCCGTCTGGATACTCGTCGTCTTCGTCGCCCCCGGTAGGGAGGGCTTCGCGGAGAGTAAACCTGAACACCGCACCGAGATCCTGCCGCTCCTCCACCCGGTCTTCCACGCGGATGGTGCCGCCGTAGCGCTCGACGAGGGTGCGGACGATGAAGAGCCCGAGCCCGTCGCCGCACCCCCCGACCCATCCCCGCTCGAACCGGGAAAAGATCGACTCCTTCATGGGGTCGGGAATGCCCGGCCCGGTATCCTCGACGGAGACCAGCACGTTCTCGCCGTCGTAATCGTCCACCCGGATGGCGATCCTGACCTCCGGACCGCCGGACTTGACGGCGTTCCGGATAAGGTTGGCGAAGACCTCGGAGAGGAGATCGTCCGCCCAGACCTGGCGATGGCTGACCGAAAACTCAATCGCAACGTCCGGGAAGGCGGCGACTTCCTCCCTGATGACGAGATCGAGGTCGACCGGCCCGACGTCGGGCGAGTCGTGGTGAATGCGGCGGATGGTGGTGACGTTCCCGAGGATCTCTGCGCTTCTCTCGATGCTGCTCCGGATCTTTCTCGCATACAGCGCACCCTCACCCTCCAGCATCTCGGTGAGGAGATCGGCATAGAGACCCGAGACGTTCTCGGCGTTCCTGATATCGTGCGTCATGATATCCAGGTAGAGGTTCGCCTCCCGGTTCGCCGCCTCCAGTTTCTTGTGCAGCATCCCTTTCAGGATACCCGACCCGATCTCTTTTCCCACCATCTCCAGAAGCGTCATCTCCTCGCGGGAGAAGGATTCCTTCGTCCTGCTGCCGACATAAACCGCCCCGACAACGACCGATTCGGCGATGAGAGGGATGCAGGCGAGCGCCGATACCTCGAGCTCCTCGAGTATGCTGGCCTCGATGGAACTCAGGTCGGGCTGCCGCTGCATGTAGCGGGGCTGGCCGGCGATGAAGATGAAGTTGAACGGCCAGTGGTGGACCTTGATGATACGGCTCCGGGACATGCACGATGTGGGCAGCCCCCTCTGGTGCTGCAGCAGGGCCCGCTTGCGCTCGGCATCGAGCATGTAGACGATGCCGACATGGAACCCCATCAATTCGAGCGTCTTCTCGAGCGACTCCTCCAGGAGTTCGGCAAGAGAGAGGGAGGCAGCCGAGACCCCGACCACCTGGTTGAGTACCATGAGCTGCTCGTTCCGGGTGCGGGTCTCCTCTTCCGCCCGTTTTCGTTCGGTGATATCCATCACGCCGGCAATAGAGCCCCGGAATTCTCCGGATTCATCGGTGAACGGAGACGCTATCATCAGCGCGGTGATCCGGTCGCCTTCCTTCCGGACGAATTCGCACTCGTACTGCTCCCGGGTGCCGTCTCTCCGGCAGTTCAGACGGTCCCGCATCGCGGCACCGCAGGAAGGAGAGAGGAACGAATAGAGGGACTTTCCAATCATCTCTGCCGGGGCATAGCCGAGCATCTCCGCCATCCGGGGGTTGACAAACGACGTGCAGGCGTCCCGGTCGATCACCCATATCCCCTCGCTGAGGCTCTCCACGACGAGCCGGTACTTCTGCTCGCTCTGCCTGAGCGCCTCCTCCGCCCTTTTGCGGCCGGTGATGTCGAGCACCCCGGCAAGACATCCGCCAAAGGCGCCGGCAGTATCGATGATCGGCGACGTGACCACGAGGGCGTGGATGCTTCTCCCGTCGCTGTGGAGAAGGTCCAGTTCGAACTCCTGCCTCCGGTCGGTCAGCCAGCAGAACGGATGTCCGGCGGCCGAAACGGTCCCGTCGAAGAGCCCGGTGATCGGCGACCCTATCAGGCTTCCGGCAGGGCAACCGAGGATCTCCTCCATGCGCGGGTTTGCGAAGGTGATGATACCGGTCTCGTTCACGGCGAGAACGCCTTCGTTGAGGTTCTCGACCAGTCTCCTGTACATCGTCTCCGAGTGCCGGAGCGCGAGTTCCACCCGCGTCCGCTCCAGTGCGTACCTGACGGCCCGGCAGAGCAGTTCGCCGTCGGTCTTCTCTTTGACGAGGTAATCCTGCGCGCCGCGCTGCATCGCACGGAGGGCAGCGGGGTCGTCTCCCCCCGCGGTGAGCACGATGATCGGGATGTCGGGCGCCGTCCGGCGCAGGCGGTCGAAGGCCGCCGTCCCCTGCCCGGCCGCGAGATCGAGGTCGAGGAGCACCACGTCGATTCCACCCCCCGATACCAGAGCAAGCCCGTCTTCGGGGCGTCCGCAGTGCGCCACCTCGACCTCGCGTCCGCACTCCCCGAGCATCTCCCGGACACTCCGGAGATCGCCGGGGTTCTCCCCGATCAACAATACTCTCAACGGTTCGCTCATGGTATCACTCGTATGCAGGGCCCGGCACCCCCGGTACCGGTCGTGAACCCGGGTAATCCGGCCGGGGACGGCTGCCGCCGCATCCGGGGGACATCCCGCCGCAGGGCTGCTCGCCGCTCTCCCGCGCGGGTCTGACCGCACGCGGCCGGGTTCTCACTACTGTAGTACCGCCTTCGGGGAATTTATACCTCATTCTTTGGGCGTGGACGCCGCCGGGACGACGGTCACCTTCAGGGCCGCGACCCCCGGGTTCTCCCTCTTCGCGATCAGCGGGATCGAGCAGGCCGGTGAAGTGACGACCCCGACAGCGGCACAGACCACTGCGCGTGCGGTCGCAGAACCCACCGCAACGCAGACCGCAGCCGCTCCGGCCGGCGGGGCGGCGCCCGACCTCCCGCTTGGCACGATTGCGGTTGTCGGTGTGGGCGCTCTGGTGTTGATCGGCGGCGGATTCCTGGTCCGGCGCTGGTGGCAACACAGGCAGAACCCGGCGCTGTTCAAGGACTACGACTGATGCGGTGAAAGGGAGCGGAACACTCCCCTTTTTCCGATCCATCCCGATCCTGTGCGGAGAAGACACACGATTGCACGGCGATCGGCAATTTCTGACGTTTACATGCGTATCCCAAGCCTAAATCCCGCCCAATACGCAATAAAAAACCAGAATGCTTATCGTTTATGAATTTCTTAAACCTTTCATGGCAAATTTTTTCATAAACATTTCTGTGACGGCACTGTGCCTGATCGTTGCAGCCCTGCTGCTTGTCGGCACCGCAAGCGCTGTCGGACCGATGCCCCCGACGGCCGCGTTCACCGGCACGCCGACCACCGGCCCGGCGCCTCTCACGGTGCAGTTCACCGATACTTCAGCAGGGTGGCCGAGCTCATGGTCCTGGGATTTCGGCGACGGCGGGACCTCGACTGAGCGGAACCCCGCGCACGTCTATTCCTCCGCCGGAACCTACACGGTCAGCCTGACGGTCACCAACCCGGATGGATCGGACACGGAAACCAGGCCCGATTACATCACGGCCACCTCTCCCCCGCCGGAAGCAGCCTTCAGCGGCACCCCGACGTCCGGGGCCCCACCCCTGACCGTCTCCTTCACCGACGAATCGACCGGCGACCCGAGCGGGTGGGCGTGGTTCTTCGGCGACGAGACCTACGATCAGGCATGGACGCAGGTGAATGCGAATCCCGATTGGTCGAAACGACGAGCCCATACGGCGGTCGTACTGCCGGACGGGGACATCATACTCATGGGCGGTTGGGCATCCGGAGGTTATCAAAACGACACGTGGCGGTCGGACAATGGCGGCACAACCTGGACGCGGATGAACGCGAGTTCCGGGTGGACGAAAAGAGCCGAACACACCAGCGTCGCGATGCCGGACGGAAGCATCGTACTCATGGGCGGTTATACCAACGTCGGTGGCGCCACCAGATTGAACGACACCTGGCGGTCGACAGATAAGGGCGCAACCTGGACACAGGTGAACGCGAGTCCCGGGTGGACGGCAAGAACCGAGCACACCAGCGTCGCGATAGGCAACAGCATCCTGCTCATGGGCGGTACTGACAGCACCCTTAAGAACGATGTGTGGCGGTCGACCGACAATGGCGCAACATGGACGCAAGTGAACGCGAATGCCGGGTGGACGGGAAGAACCGACCTTACAGCGGTCGCGATGCCGGACGACAGCATCGTAATCATGGGCGGTCAGAGCGGCGGATTTAGGAACGACGTGTGGCGGTCGACCGATCTCGGCACAACCTGGACGCAGATGACCGAGAATGCGGGGTGGTCGGGAAGAGAGAGCCATACGGCGGCCGTGCTGCCGGACGGGGACATCCTGCTCATGGGCGGTTGGGCATCCGGAGGTTATCAAAACGACACGTGGCGGTCGGACGATTACGGCGCAACATGGACGCAGGTGAACGCGAGTCCCGGGTGGACGGCACGATGGGGCTCCACTAGCGTCGCGATGCCGAACGGCAGCATCGTACTCATGGGCGGCGATGACGGCGCCTATACGAACGACGTGTGGCGGCTCCAGACCGCAGGCTCGACGGCAGAGAACCCCACGCACACCTATACCGCCGCGGGCACCTACTCGGTGGCGCTGCAGGCGTACAACGACGACGGCTATGGCAGCACGCGACGGACCGATTACATCACGGTCACCCCTCCTCCACCGGAAGCAGACTTCAGCGGCACCCCGACGTCCGGCACTGCGCCCCTGACCGTATCCTTCACCGACGACTCCACCGGCGCCCCGACCGGGTGGGCGTGGTTCTTCGGCGACGAGACCTACGATCAGGCATGGACGCAGTTGCCCGACGCCGGGTGGTCGGGGCGGAGTTTCCCTGTGGCGGTCACGATGCCGAATGGGAACGTCGTACTCATGGGCGGTTTTCCTATCACCGGCGACCTTACGACCGGGAACGACGTGTGGCGGTCAGCCGATAACGGCGCAACCTGGACACGGGTGAACGCGAGTGCCGGGTGGACGGGGCGATACGGTCATACGGCGGTCGCGGTCGGCGACAGCATCGTCCTCATGGGCGGTTTTGACAGCGTTGGCCGTAAGAACGATGTATGGCGGTCGGACGATGACGGCGCAACGTGGACGCGGGTGAACGCGAGTGCCGGGTGGACCCCAAGACACTGGCACACCAGCGTTGCGCTGCCGGACGGAAGCATCGTACTCATGGGAGGTTGGGACAGCACCTATCTCCAGGTGAACGATGTCTGGCGGTCGACCGATTACGGCGCGACGTGGGAGGAAGTTGCGACGAGTGGCCCCATCTGGACGCCAAGAGAGGACCACGCGGCGGTCACGATGCCGGACGGGAGCATCGTCCTCATGGGGGGTTATGACGGCACCCGGTTGAACGACGTGTGGCGGTCGGACGATGGCGGCGCGACGTGGACGCAGCAGACCGAGCACGCCGGGTGGACGGCACGGGCCTTCCATACGGCCGTCACGATGCCGGACGGGAGCATCGTCCTCATGGGCGGACATGACGGAGCCATGAAGAACGACGTGTGGCGGTCGACCGATAACGGCACAACCTGGGAACCGTTGCCCGACGCCGGGTGGGATGCAAGATACGCTCACACCAGCGTCGTGCTGCCGGACGGGAGCATCCTCGTGATGGGCGGTGAGGACAACGGCATGATCCGTCTGAACGATACGTGGCGGCTCCAGCCCGCAGGATCGACAGAAGAGAACCCGTCGCATGTGTATGATGCTCCGGGTACCTATACGATAGCGTTGCAGGCATACAATGCCGGTGGGTACGACAGCATATGCGAGATCAATTACATCACGGTCTCGGCCCCCGTCGCCCCAACGGCAGCCTTCAGCGGCACCCCTACCTCCGGCACAGCGCCCCTGGCCGTTGACTTCACCGACGCCTCGACCGGTTCGCCCACGGTATGGACCTGGGACTTCGGCGACGGCGCAACCTCGACCGAGCAGAACCCGGCCCACACCTACGCTGCCGCCGGGACCTACACGGTCAACCTCACGGTCGGTAACGCGGTAGGCACCGATATGCTCTCCCGGAGCGGGTATATCACGGTTACGGAGCCGGAGCCGACGCAGACCCCCACCCCCACCCCGACCCGCAGGCCGGTCTACAGCGGCGGTGGCGGCGGCGGCTCAACGGGCGGACCGGACGGATATAACGTGGGTGGCGACTCCGCCGTGAGCAAGGTCACCGTCACCGGCACCGGGCTTGAGATGCTCATCGTCACCGGCTGGAAGCAGTCCTCCCCGAGGACCGGGATCCCCCCGGCGCCGGGAACCCCGTATCAGTACGTCGACCTGGTGCCGGCCCGGTTTGAGGAGATCACCGGCGCGAATATCACCTTCACCGTCCCGGCCGCGTGGCTGGAGGAGCATGGATTCACCCCTGAAGAGATCGTGCTCTACCACTACAACGGCACGGCGTGGGAAGCGCTCCCGACGTGGGTCGTGGATGCCGCCGGGACGACGGTCACCTTCAGGGCCGCGACCCCCGGGTTCTCCCTCTTCGCGATCACCGGGATCGAGCAGGCCGGTGAAGTGACGATCCCGACAGCGGCACAGACCACCGTACAGGCGGTCGCAGAGCCCACCGCAACGCAGACCGCAGCCGCTCCGCCCGGCGGGCCGGCGCCGGACTTCCCGCTCGGGACCGTCGCCCTTGTCGCCGGAGTCGTCCTGGTGCTCGCCGCCGGGGGCTACCTGGTCCGGCGGTGGTGGATGCACCGGCAGAACCCGGCGCTCTTCCGGGACTACGATTGACGCGGCATGACGTGGAAAACATTCAACCATTTTTGATCGAAACCCGATATAAGACGGGAACTGTATACCACGCTCCATCCGGTGGCCCGTGGCCATTAAAGGGCAAATCAGGCCCCGAATACCCCCTACTGACCTGAATTGAAAATCGGAATGTTTATCCCAATAAAAATTTTTTTCTTCCTATATGGATGATCGTCGAAAGAACATTCCCCCAATGGCGCTGTGCCTGTTCATTGCAGTCCTCCTGCTCATCGGCACCGCGAGCGCCGCCGCCCCGGAAGCGGCGTTTGGCGGCACGCCGACCTCCGGCGTCGTACCCCTGACCGTAGACTTCACCGACCAATCGACCGGCGATCCGGATGGCCGGGCGTGGTTCTTCGGCGACGAGACCTACGGCGAAGCCTGGACGGAGCAGACCGGCAATGCCGGGTGGTCTGAGCGGTACAGTCATACGACGGTCGCGATGCCGAACGGCAGCATCGTCCTCATGGGTGGTGGGAAGACTGGTGTGCCTAGCCTCTATGAAAACGACACGTGGGTGTCACACGATTATGGCACGACGTGGACGCTGGTGAACGCAAGTTCCGGGTGGGGGGCACGCCTGGACCATACGGCGGTCGTGATCGGTGATAGTATCGTACTCATGGGCGGTAAGAGCGGTGTCACCTTCCTGAACGACACGTGGGTGTCGCACGACTGCGGCGCAACATGGACCGAGGTGAACGCGAGTGCCGGGTGGTCGGCACGCTACTGTCACACCAGTGTCGCACTGCCGGACGGGAGCATCCTGCTCATGGGCGGTTCTAACGGCACCTACCTGAACGACACGTGGGTGTCACACGATTACGGCACAACGTGGGAGGAGGTGAACGGGAGCTCCGGGTGGTCAGCACGCTCATCCTCTAGAGCGGTCGCGATAGACAGCAGCATCGTACTCATAGGCGGTTTTGACGCCAGCGGCCACGTGAACGATGTGTGGCGCTCGACCGACGGCGGAGCCACATGGACACTGGCGACCGAGCATGCCGGGTGGGAGGCAAGAGATGGCTATACCGCGGTCGCGATGCCGGATGGCAGCATCGTACTCATGGGTGGTGGGGATGCTTACCCCTATAAAAACGACGTGTGGCGGTCGACCGATGGCGGAGCCGCATGGACGCAGCTGCCGAATGGCGGGTGGTCGGCAAGAATCTATCACACCAGCGTCGCGATGCCGGACGGGAGCATCCTGCTCATGGGTGGTTATAATGGCCCTACCTACCTGAACGACGTGTGGCGGCTCGACCCCGTGGGCTCGACGGAACAGAACCCGTCGCACATCTATACCGCTACGGGCACCTACACGGTAGCATTGCAGGTGTTCAACGGCGACGGGTACAACAGTACGCGCGAGATCAATTACATCACGGTTGAGGCCCCGGTTGCCCCGACAGCAGCGTTCAGCGCCGACCTGACGTCCGGTCCAGCACCGCTGACCGTGCAGTTCACTGACTCTTCGACCGACATACCGACCGGCTGGGCATGGTTCTTCGGCGATGAGACGTACGAGGAGCCGTGGACGCAGGTGAACGAGAGTGCCGGGTGGCCGGGGCGGTATGTCTATACGGCGGTCACGATGCCGGACGGAAGCATCCTCCTCATGGGCGGTCATGGCGACACCTACTTGCACGACGTATGGCGGTCGACCGACGGCGGAGCCACGTGGACGCTGGCGACCGGTAACGCCGGGTGGTCGGCAAGAACCGGCCACACCAGCGTCGTGCTGCCGGACGGAAGCATCGTACTCATGGGCGGTCATCACGGCCCCTCATTGAATGACACGTGGCGGTCGACCGACGGCGGCGTTCACTGGGACCTGCTACCGAATACCGGGTGGCCGGCAAGAGATGGACATACCAGCGTCGTGCTGCCGGACGAGAGCATTGTACTCATGGGCGGTTCTAACAGCACCACCCGATTTAACGACGTGTGGCGGTCACACGATGGCGGCGCAACCTGGACGCAACAGACCGGCAATGCCGGGTGGCCGGCAAGAACCTATCACACCAGCGTCGTGATGCCGGACGGGAGCATCGTCCTCATGGGCGGTTGGAACGGCACCTACAGGAACGACGTGTGGCGGTCGGAAGATGGCGGCGCAACCTGGACGCAACAGACCGGTAACGCCGGGTGGGGAGCAAGGGCCATTCACAGCAGCGTCGCGATGCCGGACGGAAGCATCCTGCTCATGGGCGGTGATGACGGCTATAACTATAATAACGACGTGTGGCGTTCGACCGATTACGGCGCAACGTGGACGCGGGTGGACGAGAGTGCCGACTGGTCGGGGCGGTATGGACATACGGCGGTCGTGCTGCCGGACGGCAGCGTCGTACTCATTGGCGGCAAGAGCGGTTCCGTTTATATGAACGATATATGGCGGTTCGACCCCGTGGGCTCGTCGGAACAGAACCCCACGCACGAATACGCCGCTTCGGGCACCTACTCGGTAGCACTGCAGGCATACAATGCCGCCGGGTACGGCAGTACGCGCGAGGTCAATTACATCACGGTTACCTCCTCTGATGTTCCGACAGCAGCCTTCAGCGGTACGCCGACGTCCGGCACCGCACCCCTGATCGTGCAATTCACCGACGCCTCAACCGGTTCGCCCATGGCATGGAACTGGTCGTTTGGGGACGGCGAGTGGTTCAACACCACGAGCGCGGCGGAGAAAAGCCCCACGCACACCTATGCCTCTGCCGGGACCTACACGGTCAACCTGACGGTCGGCAACCTGGGAGGAGACGACACGCACTCCGAGGCAGGGTACGTCACGGTCACGGCCCCGACGCCGACCCCCGGGCCGATCTACGACAGCGGCGGCGACAGCCCGACGGTCACCCCCGTGCAGACCCCCACCACCGTCGAAATGAGCGTGGGCGGGAACTCGCCCGTGAGCAAAGTCAGCGTCACCGGCACCGGGATCGGCGGGCTCACCGTCACCGGCACGGTGCAGTCCCTGCCGGGCATCGTATACGAGTACTTCAGCCTCGTGCCTGCCCGGTACACAACCATCACCGCGGCAACGATCACCTTCTCCGTCCCGGCCGCGTGGCTCGAGGAGCACGGCCTCTCGGCGGAGGATATCGTGCTTTACCATCATAACGGCGCGGCGTGGACCGCCCTGCCGACGACGGCCGGGGCCACCGAAAACGGGCAGGTCACCTTCACGGCAACGAGCCCCGGGTTCTCCCTCTTCGCGATCTGCGGAGTCGAGCAGGCGGGTGCGGTTATTACGCCAACTGCAGCGACGACGACGTCGCGTGCGGTCGCAGAACCCACCGCGGAGCAGACCACGGCCGTGCTGCCCCAACCGGCGCCAGAATTCCCGCTTCCGATGATCGCCCTTGTCACCGGGGCCGTCCTGGTGCTGGCCGGGGCCGGATACCTGATCCGGCGCTGGTGGATGCGGCGGCAGAACCCGGCGCTCTTCCGGAATTACGACTGATACAGTGAGACGCGATAAAACGCTCACCCTTTTTTGATACGAAAAATTGAGATGGGTTACTTCTTCCTCGCCCGCAGCCGCGCGAGCTCCTCGCCGCCCGGGACCTTCACCACGAACGTCCCGTGGCAGGGCTTGGTGTAGGGGAAGATCAGGTGTTCGCCCTCGACGCCGATATAGAGCGGCGGGACACCGATGATGTGGACGTCGAATATCTTGTAGCCGGGTTCGACTTCGTGGCATTCCCGGACGTTCTTCTTGATATACTCCCGCGCCTCCTTAAATGAAGCCTGGGAGAGGATGATCTCGGGTTTCAGCGCTTCAAGACAGCCCATTGCATCACCTCGTCGAGTTTCCGCTTCAGCGGCATGGGGTTGTGCACGGCCTTTGCCGCGACAACCTCGCAGGGGAACTCGATCTCGCCGGCAAGTTCTTCCGCGTGCTCCCCGAAGAGGAGCGTATACAGCCGTGCCTTTGAGATGTAGGCCATAGTACCTGCGTAGGCGATCCCGGAATCGTTGTGGATGAAGACGAAGCAGAGGTCGAAATCTCGTTGTTTTCCCGTGATCTCGTCGATAGTGTCGTCGAGATCGGTCATCTCCGAAACGTAGTACCGGCCCGGGTCGGCCACCTCCATCAGTTTCCGTGCCGCCGTCGTCCCGGCAATCACCGGCCGGATGTCCCGCTGCTTCAGGCCATGCACCAGATAAAGCGCCAGGCTCGTCTGGACGGGCACCTGCGGGCACCCGAGCAGGATCAGTGCGGTCTTTTCGTTGTTTTCCGTCATGGTTGAGTCTTCTCCAGTTGTTTGAGGACTTCGGGCACACGTTCCGGGTGCGTGTAGATGGTGAACCGCTCACCCCGCGAGAAACCGACCAGGGTGAGACCCGCGCGCTCTGCCGTGAGGATACCCCGGTCGGTCGTGGCGGCGCGGGAGACGACGATCGGGATACCCGCGTTCGCCGCCTTCGCCACCATCCCCGCCGGCTGCCTCCCGGTGCACCCGAGGATGCAGGTCGACCGGTCGAGCCCCCGGAGGGCCGCGTAGCCCACGACCTTGTCGACGGTGTTGTGCCTGCCGACATCGCAGGCCCGGGTGACGAGTTCGCCGTCGCAGAAGAGGACCGAGCAGTGGACGCCGCCGGTTCTCCGCCAGGTATCGGACTCGATCGCCGCCGTGACCGCACGGATGCCGTCCGCCGTGACCGTGATCGACGAGGCAACCCCTTTAGGCTCGCCGAGCACGCGGTAACCGCCGGACGACTCCACCTCGAGCCGGATGTCCTTTTTGATCGGGGCGGCAATGTGCACGTCCTTCCCCGATACCACCACTGAGTCGATCCCGTCCGCCAGCCCCTCGCAGACGATAAACCCGGCCCCGAGATCGTCCAGGCGGTCGGGGCTCGCCACCAGGGTCGTGAGGTACTCGCCGTTCAAAAAGAGCCGGACATGGTCCTCGACGATGATGTCGTCGTGGACGGTGCGCGCACCGTCGCCCGTCACCTGGATCCCGGCGCGGCAGACGATCTCCATCAGGCCGTCTCCTCCCGGACCCAGTCAAGGTACGGGGCATAGCCGCCGACGATGGGAATGGCGATGACCTCGGGGAGGTCGTAACTGTGGAGTTCCCGGATCCGCGCGATGAGGGGGTCGAGCAGGCGGTGCTGTGTCTTGATGACCAGGAGTTGTTCGGGCTCGCTCTTGACCGTGCCCTCCCACCGGAAGCAGGACCGGACACTGGTAACGTTCACGCAGGCCGCCAGCCGGGCATCGACGAGCGCTTTCGCGAGTTCCCCCGCCTCGCCGGCAGGGGCGGTGCAGAAGACCAGAATAAA
This sequence comes from Methanoculleus oceani, assembly GCF_023702065.1. Taxonomy (NCBI): domain Archaea; kingdom Methanobacteriati; phylum Methanobacteriota; class Methanomicrobia; order Methanomicrobiales; family Methanomicrobiaceae; genus Methanoculleus; species Methanoculleus oceani. Next base: position 781,452 of record NZ_QFDM01000002.1, read on the forward strand.
TTCCGGGAGAACCATGGTTTTACCTTCGTACCAACCGTATTTAATCGTTCTCGGGAGGGGAGACGCACCCGGACCCCCGAGAGCATCCACGCGATCCGGTCTCCCGGGGGTCCGGGATCTCCCCCGCCACTCTTCCGGCAGACATCAGTCGGCCTCCGGTGCCCGGGCGGAAGCAGGCGTCAGCGGCGATATCTGCCGAAGCCGCCCGATCACGTCGGGGAGGACTTCAAGAACGCAGTCGACATCCTCTTCCGTGTTGGCGTCGCCGAGCGTCAGCCGGAGCGAGCCGTGCGCCTCCTCGTGGGGGAGCCCGATCGCGAGCAGCACGTGCGACGGCTCCAGCGACGCCGAGGAGCAGGCGCTCCCGGTGGAGGCGCAGATCCCGCGGGCGTCGAGCAGCAGCAGGATCGATTCGCCCTCGACGTAGCGGAAACTGAAGTTCGCGTTGTTTGCGAGCCGCTCGGTCGGGTGACCGTTCAAACGGGCATCCGGGATCGACCCGAGAACCCCCCGGACCAGCCGGTCCCGCATCGCGGCGATCCTGCGGTTGTGCTCCTCGATATCGGCGGTCGCGAGCGCGATCGCCCGCCCGAGCCCGACGATGCCGGGGACGTTCTCGGTCCCGGCCCGCCGGCCCCGCTCCTGTGCGCCTCCGTGGATCAGATTCTCGATGCGGGTCCCCCGCCGGATATAGAGCGCTCCGGCCCCCTTGGGGCCGTAGAACTTGTGCGCGGAGAGCGAGAGAAGGTCGATCTCCATTCGCTCCACGTCGATCGGGACCGCCCCGATCGCCTGGACGGCGTCGGTGTGGAAGAGGACGCCGTGGTCGTGCGCGACCCGACCGATCTCCGCGACCGGCTGAACAGTCCCGATCTCGTTGTTCGCCGTCATCACCGAGACGAGGATGGTCTTTGAGGTGATCGCGTCCTCGACGTCGGCCGGGTCCACCCGGCCGAACTCGTCGACAGGGAGGTAGGTGACGGAGAACCCCTGCTTCTCGAGCCACCCGCAGGTGTGGAGGACGGCGTGGTGCTCGATTAAGGAGGTGACGATATGGTCGCCGCGCCCCCGGTTCGCGAGAGCAGCCCCCTTGATCGCCCAGTTGTCGGCCTCGCTGCCGCCCGCGGTGAAGAAGATCTCATCCGGCCCCGCCCCGAGAGCCGCTCCAACCTCCCGGCGCGCCTCCTCAACGCCCTTCCGGGACTCGCTGGAGAACCGGTAGAGGGACGAGGGGTTGCCGAAGTATCGGGAGAAATACGGGACCATCGCCGCGATGACCTCTGGTTTCATGAATGTCGTCGCCGCATGGTCCATATATATGGGGCGTTGATCCTGGTCGTTCATGTCCGGTACATCGTTGGGTCCGGGAGTGTATCAGCGTTACCGGTTCGGGAGCCGTCGGGAGCCCTGGAAGCGCGAGTGAGAAAATAAATAGGGTCTCGTGCGCAATATCTGATAATGTACTCGAGACGGATGGATCACCTTCCCCCTTACCTTTTTGCGCGCATTGACGAGATGAAAGAGGAGAAACGGCGCCAGGGTGTCGATGTCATCGACCTCGGGGTCGGCGACCCCGACCTCCCCACCCCCCCGCATATCGTGGAGGCCCTCTGCACCGCGGCCCGCGACGAAAAGAACCACCACTACCCCTCCTACACCGGCATGCTCGCTTACCGCGAGGCGGTGGCCCACTGGTACCGGGGCAGGTTCGGGGTCGACCTGGACCCGAAGAAGGAGACGCTCGCGCTCATCGGGTCCAAGGAAGGCATCGCGCACATCGCCGAGGCATTCGTCAACCCGGGAGAGGTCGTCCTCGCCGCCGACCCCGGCTACCCCGTCTACAAGACTTCAACGCTCTTTGCCGAAGGAAAGGTCCACGAACTGCCTATCCGGGCGGAGAACGACTTCCTCCCGGTCCTCGAGGACATCCCCGCCGACGTCGTGAAGCAGGCGAAGTTGATCTTCATCAATTACCCGAACAACCCCACGGCCGCGACGGCGCCCCTCTCGTTCTTCGAGGAGGTCGTCGAGTTCGCGCGGGAGCACAACATCGTCGTCGTCCACGACAACGCCTACTCCGAGATCACCTTCGACGGCTACCGGGCGCCCTCGTTCCTCGAGGCGGACGGCGCTATGGAGGTCGGGATCGAGATGCACTCGCTCTCGAAGACCTACAACATGACCGGATGGCGAATCGGCATGGCCTGCGGGAACCCCGGGATCATCGCCGGGCTCGGCCGGGTCAAGACCAACGTCGACTCGGGCGCGTTCGACGCCATCCAGCACGCCGCTATCGCCGCGCTCACCGGACCGCAGGACTGCGTGCAGCAGGCCTGCTCGATCTACCAGGAGCGCCGGGACGTGCTCGTCCGGGGTCTCTCGGAGATCGGTCTTGACGTCACGGCCCCGAAGGCCACCTTCTACGTCTGGGCGCCTGTCGACGACTGCATGGCGTTTGCCGCACGGCTCCTTGATTCGGCCGGGATCGTCGCGACTCCCGGAGTCGGCTTCGGCAGGAACGGCGAGGGGTTCGTCCGGTTCGCGATCACCCGGTCGGTCGAGCGGATCAACGAGGCAGTGGACCGGATGCGGGGGCTCGGCCTGTGATCCTCCCCTCCCACCTCTCGGTCGGGGACGGCCACCTCCGGATCGGCGAGCACGACACGGTGGACCTTGCCCGGCAGTTCGGCACCCCGCTCTACGTCACCGACGAAGGGCGGATCCGGGAGAACTTCCGCCGCCTTGCGGGCGCCCTCACCGCCCACTACAAAAAGGTCCGCATACTCTACGCCGCGAAAGCGAACGGCAACCTGGCAATCTTCCGGACCCTCGCGTCGATGGGTGCCGGGGCCGACGTCTTCTCTGCGGGAGAGGTCGCGCTCGCCCTTGCCGCCGGGATGCGCCCTGAGTCGCTCCTCTTCAACGGGAGCTCGAAGACCCCGGCCGACCTCGCCCTCGCCGTAGAGAAGGGCATCCGGGTCTCGGTGGACTCGCCCGACGAACTCCGGCAGCTCGATGCGGCAGCCGGAAAGGCGGGGAAGACCGTCGATATCGCCTTCCGGGTCAACCCCGCGATCGACGTCCCCACCCACCCGAAGATCGCGACCGGTCTTGCCACGAGCAAGTTCGGTATCCCGGCGGGAGAGATCCTCGATGCCTACCGGGAGGCGCTCGCCGCCGAGCATGTCAACCCGGTCGGGGTCCACTGTCACATCGGGTCGCAGATCCTTGCCGTGGAGCCCTTCGCCCGCGAGGTCGAGGTGCTGATCGGTGTCGCCCGCGATCTGCTCGATATCGGGGTCGACCTGAAATTCATCGATATCGGGGGAGGCCTCGGCATCCCCTACCGCCGGGAGATCGACCGGGCTCCGACGCCGGAGGAGTATGCGGGAGCGGTCATGCCGGTCTTCCTGAAGGGTATCCGCGACCTCGGGATCGAGCCCGAACTCTGGGTCGAGCCGGGCCGGTGGCTCGTCGCCGACTCGACGGTCCTTTTGACGCGGGTCAACTCGGTCAAGACCGCTCATGCGACCTTCGCCAACGTCGACGCCGGGTTCAACCTGCTCGTCCGCCCGACGATGTACGACTCCTACCACGAGATCGTGGCGGCAGACAGGGCAGACGCACCCGCGGTGCGGGAGTACTCCGTCACGGGGCCGATCTGCGAGACGGGCGACATCCTTGCAAAGGGCCGGATGCTCCCCGATCTATCGGCCGGCAATCTCATCGCGGTGCTGGATGCCGGGGCATACGGGTTTGCGATGTCGTCCCAGTACAACAGCCGTCCCCGGTGCGCCGAGGTGCTCCTCGCGGGCGAGAAGGCGGCCCTGATGCGCCGGGCCGAGACGATCGAAGACCTGACCGCCCCCATGGTGACACCGCCCTGGCAGGAGTAGGAGCGGAGCCGCAGCCGTGAAGTTTCACTACCTTCTGGTCGATGACCTCCTCGAAAAGGGAGAGTTCGAGCGCCGGGTGGAGGAGAAGGTAGCGGAGTCGGGGGACCTCCTCGACGACCGGACGGCGGCGATGCTGGTCGTCAAAGACCTCGGACGGGCGCATATCCGTATCCACGACCTCGCGGCGGCCCCGAGCCTCGCGTGCTTCTTTGCAAAGGTGCTCGCCGTCGAGGAGCCCAGGGAGTTCGAGCGGCCCGACGGCGCGACCGGTCTTGTCGCGAACGTAACGGTGGGCGACGAGACCGGCAGGGCCAGGCTGACCCTCTGGGACGAGAAGGCCGCGGGCGTCCGTGAGATCGAGGTAGGGGACGTGCTCGAGATCCTCGGCCGGCCGAAGGGCCGCGGGAAGATCCCCGACGTCACCGCCGTCGCCATCCAGGAGGCTTCGTGCGAGATCGCCTGCGAGGAGACGGCAACCGCCGCGCTTCCCGAACAGAAGGGAGACCTCGATGTCAGGCTCATCTCCGTCGAGAGCCCGCGGACGTTCACCCGGCGCGACGGCAGCCCGGGGGAGATGGTCGAAGCGGTCATCGGGAACGAAGACGGTGTCTTCCGGCTCGTCGCCTGGGCGCCGGCCGTCCTCCTCGGGGTGGAACCCGGAGAAAGCATCGTCATCCGCGGCGCCGTTGCACGGGAGAGCGACCGGGGGATCGAATACAGCCTCGGCGAGGCGGCATCCGTCTCGCGTGCCGACCGGGAGATCGTCCTCCCGCTCGATACCGTCGCGGGTATAGAAGAAGGGGGGTCGTATTCGCTCGCCGGAACGGTTCTCTCCGTACAGCCCCCTCACGCGTTTACCACGCGGAGCGGGCGGCAGTCCTCGGTCAGGAACCTGGTCGTTGCCGACGAGACCGCCGGGATCCCGGTCGTGATCTGGGGCGAGAAGGCGGACGAGCACCTGGTCCCGGGAGACCGGATCGAGGTCTACAACGCAACCGCCCGGCGGGGGCGGTACGGCGACCTCGAACTGCACCTCTCCTGGGGGAGCGCTCTCGTCGTCCTCACCGATGAAGAGAAGGAAGTGGAGGTCGAGGGGACGATCATCGCCACCAGGCAGGGGATCTCTCTTGATACCGGCGATGCCTGCTACCTCCTTGATGAGCCGCTGCCCGTCGGGTACCGTGTGCGCGCCAGGGGTACGGTGCACCGGGGCGTGATCAGGCCAAGCCACCTGGAGGCCGCACCGCCCGATCCCGAGGGTCTGCAACGTCGCCTGGATCGGTTCTCCAGGAAACCCTGATCCCGATCTTCACTTTCACCCCGCACGGCAAGCGACCTTTATCTCTCCCACTATAGACTCTTAGTGTAGCGTAACAGAACACACCATAGAGATCAAGTGAGGATTGAAATGTCAGAGATTGATCTTGAAGATTTACCCGGCGTCGGGGCAACCACTGCAGAAAAACTCCGTGAGGCCGGATACGGGACCGTCGAGAGCGTTGCAACGGCCACCACGTCGGATCTCGCCGAGGCGGCGGAGATCGGCGAGGCGACCGCAAAGAAGGTGATCCTTGCCGCCCGGAAGATGGCGGATATCGGAGGCTTCAAGACGGGCCGGGATATCCTGGACAAGAGGAAGGGTATCAAGAAGCTCAGGACGCTGGTCCCCGAGTTCGACGAACTGGTCGGCGGCGGCCTCGAGACGCAGGCGATAACGGAGGTCTACGGCGAGTTCGGGTCCGGGAAGAGCCAGCTCGTCCACCAGATGGCCGTCAACGCCCAGCTCCCCGAAGAACTCGGCGGCCTCGCCGGCGGGGTCATCTACGTCGATACAGAGAACACGTTCCGCCCGGAAAGGATCGAGCAGATGTTGAACGGACTCCCCGAAGAGGCGGACCTCGGTTCGATCGATGACGTCCTCGAACGGATCCACGTCGCGCGGGCGCACAGCTCCGACCACCAGATGCTGCTCCTCGAGACTGCACGGGAGCTCGCGAACGACCTGCGGACCTCCGACTATCCGGTCAGACTCTTCGTCATCGACTCGCTGACGTCGCTCTTCCGGTCGGAGTACGCGGGGAGGGGCACCCTTGCTCCCCGGCAGCAGAAACTGAACCGCCACATGCACGACCTCCTGAAACTGATCGACGATCACAACGCCGTCGGCCTCGTGACCAACCAGGTGATGTCGAACCCCGGCGTCCTCTTCGGCGACCCCACCAAACCGATCGGCGGCAACATCGTCGGGCACACCGCGACCTTCCGCCTCTACCTCCGTAAGAGCAAGGGCGGCAAGCGGGTTGCCCGCCTGGTAGACAGCCCCAACCTCCCCGAGGGCGAGGCGGCATTCATGGTCGAACAGGCAGGGCTCAAGCCGTGCTGAAGGCGCTCGTAACGGATGTCGACGGCACCATCACCGACCGGCGGCGGCGCATCAACACCGCTGCCGTCGAGGCCGTCCGGACCCTCGTCGATGCCGGGATCGAGGTGGTGCTCGCAAGCGGCAACACCGTCTGCTTCATGGACGGACTCTGTAAGATGGTCGGGACGGACGGGACGATCATCGGCGAGAACGGCGGCGTCTACCGGAGGGGGTTTTCAGGCACCCTCCGGATCCCCGGCGACCAGAAGACTTGCCTCGCAGCATTCGAGGTGCTCAACGACTATTTTGCCGGAAAAGGCGTCGAACTCGAACTCTTCGGCGCACAATACCGGTTCGCCGACGTGGCCTTCGCCCGGACCATCGACCCCGAAGAAGCAAGAGCAGTCATCCGTGACCGTCACCTCCCCGTCCGGTTGCTGGATACCGGGTTTGCGATCCACATTCAGGCACCCGGCGTGAGCAAGGGGACGGCACTCGTGGAACTTGCCCGTGAGATGGGCCTTTCCCCTTCCGAGATGATGGCCGTCGGAGACTCCGAAAACGACATCGAGATGCTTGAAGTTGCCGGCATCGGCGTTGCGGTGCGAAATGCCCCGGAACAGGCCCGTACGGCGGCGGACTGGGTCACCGGAGGAGCCTACGGAGACGGATTTGTGGAAGCGATAAAAAAGTATTATCCCGATCTCTTCAGCAGGTAGCGATCGACCACAACGTAGTCTTTTATGTCCTTTACCGCCTCGAACGGCACGAGCATCTTGTCCCCGTCCGTCCTGTAACCGTCGGTCTTAAACGTCTCGTCCGGTTTGACGAGCAGGTCGACAACCTGCCCTGTGTTGAGGTCGACCATAATATTCTTGATAGTCCCGATGAGCATGCCATCATTACTCATCACTTTCTTCCTCGCAAGGGCGCGGCAGAACGTTTTGCTCATACAAAACGTGGGGCGTTTGTACTATTTAAATCTTCTAAAGTCTATAAAATCACGGGAAAACTGCTTTGTAGATTCCATATCGGGAAGGCGGATTCTTTATCCGGAAGAGTTTGCGCCGCCGCTGACCGTGGCCGAAGGGCGTTCGGAGGCCTCCTTCTTCGGAGAGCCGCATTACGACTTCCACGGTAACAGGCTTTCCTCCGGCCAACTTCGAAACAAGAGGTTCATATCGGCGGCGCAGGTAACTCCCGGCCGCAAAAAATAGATTCAGGGTTGAGTTACTTCACGGTCTCGGCCGCCATCCGGACATCGGTTGCCTTGACCGTCTTTCTGCCTGCATGACCCGCCAGTTTGATCGCCTCTTTCGCGATCCTTGACGCGTACTGCTCCATCAGTTTTGCGAGCTCTTCATTGGCATCGGAACTCACACGTTCCGCGCCGGACTTCTTTACAATTCTGCCAACAGGTGCCAGAGGTATATCAGTCATGATCTCATTTCCCCCTTTTCATTGAGTTCTGTGAAATGCACTCACACACAGAACTCGTTTTACAGAAGCACCATAGGTATTCTCATATAAATACTTATCCGTCCCCAGAGGGGTTGAAGCGCGAAATTCAGAACGGGGAGGGTATCAAAGTGAGGGAAAGACCCGAATAATATCGGTCTGGGTAACGATCCCGATGGGCTTGCCGTCCTCGACCACAATCAGCCTCCCGATCTCCCGTTCCTTGAACCGGCCCACCAGTTCATAGAGCCGGATCGACGACGGCGCTTCCACCACATCGGTGGTCATGACCTTTGTGACGGGCGCATCCAGTGTCATGCCCCCGTCCAGGCCGCGGGCAACATCGCTCAACGTCACGATGCCCGCGAGGTCGCCGTCCTGCAGCACCGGCGCCCCGTGGATGTGATGCTTGCTGAAGAGGCGAACCGCATCCCGGAGGGTGGCGGAGAGCGGCAGGGCCAGGAGCGGGGTGCTCATGTAGTGCTTGATCGACTGCTTGGGGAGGGATATCATCTCCGCGACACTGATCAGGAGCGCCTGCTGGTTTTCGTCCATCCCGAAGATCTCGCCGCGGACGAGGAGTTTGTTCACCGGCGTGGGCCCGATCGAGACCATATCCCCTACGCGGAAGAGTTTCACGCTCCCGATGATCTTGACCACCGCCTGACAGAGGTCCGGGTGGCAGAGGGTGGTGAAACCGAGCTCCGCGACCCGGACGCCCTTTACCTTCTCACCGTCGCGGAAGATCGGCACCTCGGACTGGTGCTCGAGGTCTCCGAGATTCAGTTCCTTGTACGCACCTGCAGTCGGGCTGTAACCCCCTTTGGGACCGGGAACGCCGTCTACAAGCCCCAGCGCCTTCAATGCCTGCATCTGGTTGCGGACTGTGCCGGGGTTGCGCTTCAGCACATCCGCGATCTCCTCACCTTTTATAGAGTGGGAGAACTGATGATATAGAGTAATCAGAGTTATCAGGATGTCCTTCTGAATCGGAGAGAGATCCATAATTATCAGTAATTATACGTTGTTTAAATACATTAGGTTGTGCGTACAGTGGAGTTTGAAACTATCCCGACCGTTCCGACGGCGGACGAAGTGCTCGACCGCAGTCTTCGCAGGGCGGCAGCCAAGAAGAAGCTGAAGACCAACGTCGATACCGCAAACGAAGAGTTCGTAAGAGCGGTCGCGAAAGCCCTCCACGACAAGTTAAAAAGCGTGGTCAGTTCGTTCCCGAGTTTCGAGCGCCTTTCCCCCTTCTACCAGGAGGCGACCGAGATCCTCGTCTCGCTCGACCGGCTGAAACAGTCCCTCGGCGCCGTCAACTGGGCGGCCGACCAGGTCTGGGTCATCGGCTCCGGTTACACCCGCAGCATGCGATCGGGGATAGATACCGACAGGAAACGGCGGCAGGCAGTCGCCCGCATAGCCTCCATCGTTCACCAGGTGGAAGACGACCTCGTATTCTTAAACGAGGCGAGAAACATCCTTCGGAAACTCCCGCACGTTGGCGAGGACGAGTTCACCGTGGTGGTGGCGGGATTCCCGAACGTCGGAAAATCTTCGTTTATCCGGCACGTATCAACGGCAGAGCCCGAAATCGCCGCCTACCCGTTCACCACCAAGGGGATCATCGTCGGCCACCACGATATCGGGAAACGCGAACGGATCCAATTCATCGACACGCCCGGAGTCCTCGAACGTCCGGCCGAAGAGCGGAACCCCATCGAGCGGCAGGCGGTAAGCGCCATCATCAACACGGCCGACGTCGTCCTCTTCATCCTGGACGCAAGCGAGCACTGCGGATACGCACTCGACGACCAGCTCCGGCTCCTTGAGGAGATACACCGGCTCGTCGACGTGCCGGTGGTGACGGTCGTAAACAAGATGGATATCCGGGGGATCGAGGGTTACCCGGCGATGTCCACGCTCACCGGCGAGGGAACGGAGGCGGTGCTCAACCTCCTGCTCACCTTCAGAAAGGAAGCCACGAAAACGAACCTGCGAGAGCCGCCCCAACCAGAAACCCAGCAATAGCGCCGCTGTTCAAGGGAGGAAGGCCCGCCTGGGGCTTCCCCTTGTTGACAAAGTAGAGGAGGACGGCGAGACCGGCAAGCGACCCCGCCATCGCGCCGAGCGTCGGGGCGGAGAGGATCCAGAGGACGGCGGGCGCGTCTACAAAGACGTGCGACGATGCCACGAGAATGGAGGGCATGATCAGGTCGCCCATGCCCATGACGAACGCGCCGCGCTCCTCCCCCTCCGCGATGTTGAGGCCCTCCCGCCGGAATGAGTAGTCCGTTCTCTTCGGAACCACGACCATGATGGGAGCTTTTGTCTCGAGGACGCCTTCGGCGAGCGTAATCATGTGTTTTGTCCGGTAGACCGATATGGCGTCGTAGACCGCGAGCAGCACGAGCAGCACGAGCACCGGCAGGATGGCGAGGGATATCCCGAAGATGGATGCGACACCCGCGGATATCAGCACGCCGAGGATATCGATGACGTACCACTCCGGGTAGAGATAGAGGAGCGCCGTCGCCGCTCCGGCACCGATGAGCGTCCCGACGGCGGCGGCACCGGTGGCCCCGAGCGCGAGGGTGGAGAGCGCCGAAAAGATGTAGACGAACGTCAGGAATATGGAGATGCCGATGAAGATGGAGATGAAACGCCGTCCTCCCATCCGGATCAGGAGGAGCAGGATCAGCGTGAAGACGAGCAGCATCCCTATGAAAATCAGGGGATTTGCAACCGATTCGGGATCCTCGAACGCCACAAGCCCCGCCGCCTGCATGGGTATGACGAGGATGATGGCAATCATCTGGACCGAGAGGAGCATAAGGGGCATTCCAAGAAGTGGCAGCCAGTCGCGTATCTGCATCACAAAACTCCATTCACTATAGGTAGGTTAATTAATGCATCCTCATCACTTTAAAATATGGAGATTCGCGAACTCATCGGCGACATCGTTCTCACCATCGTGATGGTGGTCTCCACCGTCGTACTGGTGATGCGGTTCTGGCAGGACCTGATCATAGCGGTTGCTGCGACGTTCATGATGCTCTCCCTCGGGGGGCTGCTCATATCTCTCGGTATGAAGATTTTGAGCCTTGAGGCGAGCGTCGCGCAGCGGGAGCGCACCATGCGCGTGAACATGGAGGAGATGGGAAAGACGATGAGCGCCAAATACGACAATACGGTCAGCCACATCGAAGAGATTGTAGACGGGCTCTCCCGGCGGATGTACCGGTAAACCGGATCGTCATCTTAATGGCCTCTCCCTCTCTCATGATCAGGTAGCATGGGCGTTGCTATCCGAGATATCCTGGCAGACTGTAAAGAGACGGTGACGTGGGACGGCCTTTCCGGCATCGCCGCAGTGGACGCTCATAACGCGCTCTACCAGTTTCTCTCCATCATCCGGCAGCCGGACGGCACCCCGCTGATGAACGGCGCAGGCAGGATCACCTCGCACCTCTCCGGCATCCTCTTCAGGACGGTCAACTTCCTGGAGAAAGGCATCAAACCGGTCTTTGTCTTCGACGGGAAGCCACCGGATTTCAAGCAGGAGACGATCGAGGAGCGGCGCCTCGTCCGCACCAGGGCCGACGAGGCCTGGAAGACGGCCCTGAGAGAGGGGGATATGGAGGAGGCGTACAAGCAGGCGAGCGCATCCGCCCGTATCGACAGCCACGTCGTCGCGTCGTCCCGCGAACTCCTCGACCTGCTCGGCCTCCCCTGGGTGCAGGCACCGAGCGAAGGCGAAGCACAGGCGGCCCACATGGCACAGAGGGGAGACGTCACCTACGCGGTCTCCCAGGACTACGACTCGCTCCTCTTCGGCTCCCCGGTGCTGGTGCGCAACCTCACCGTCAGCGGCCGGCGAAAGACCAGGGGGCGGACGATCACGGTGAACCCTGAGAGGATCGTCCTCTCTTCCCTCCTCGACTGTCTCGGCGTCACGAGGGAGCAGCTCGTCGAGATCGGGATCCTGGTGGGAACGGACTTCAACCCAGGGATCCGGGGCATCGGCGGCAAGACGGCCTTGAAAGTCGTCCGAAACGGCGAATTTGAGTCAGTGATCGCGGAGAAATCGCCCGACTTCGACCCCGGACCGATCCGGGATTTCTTCCTCGACCCGCCGGTCACCGACGACTACGCCCTCGAGTGGAGGCCGCCGGACGTCGAAGGGGTCGCAGAGATGCTTTGTAAGCGCTACGACTTCTCCGAAGAACGGGTCAGGAGCGCTCTCGACAAGGTTTCGGTGAAGGCGACACAGAAGACGCTGGACGCCTGGTTCTGAACGCCGAAGCGGCAACTTTCCGCCGGACCGACCCCGAGAAGCATCCGATAACCCGAACCCGACCTCTTTTCCCCCGGATACGGGCTTTACCGAACGGCATAACAGATATATGTGGGAACGACCAATTACGCCGATTGACGAATCTCTACCAGGCATTCAAGGCAAGATAGAATGTACAGGGACCGACAGTGAATCTCTCTATCCCCGGCCGTCGTTCAAGCATCATCGACCATTACCGGTCACCGTTCTCCCGGCTCTTCCAGCCCCTCCCCGGGGCCACACCACCATCCGCATTCTCCGTCGCCCAGAGTCGTTCTGCTAAACCCGGGGTCCTGCAGGGACCGCCGTAAGGATTGCTCCTCCGAACATGCTGTCCGCAGGATCGGGCAGCAGGATACCATCAGGTGATCCGATATGAGAGAACTCTACGAGAAGATGATAAACGAGGCCATGGCCGCCCAGCGGGCGGACGTGGATACGGTAAAGGCGAAACGCGGCCAGAAGTTTACCATCGAGGACACGAAACCCTACGTCGATGCGGTCCGGAAGATGACGGCGATCGGCGACCAGAGCCAGGCGGTCATCGACCTCCACAAGAACTCGGTGATCTCGCATTCCGAGATTCTTCAAGGCCTCGCAGCAACCGTCCGTCCCGAAGACGACCCGTTCGTCGAGCACTACCAGACACCCGTGGTGCTCGAGATCCTGAAGAGTCAGGACGAAGCGTTCGCGCGAAGCGTCGATGCCTTCATCCAGGCGATCGCGGATACGGAGGCCAGGATCGGCCTTGAGGCGGTGCGGCGCTACGGCGGGTTCTACGGGCCCACCTGCGTCGTCGACTTCGCACTGATCCCGGGGAGCACGAGCAACGTCGTGAACCGGGTCTTGAAGAAGACTGATATCCCGGTCGAGCACAAGCGGGCGATCCTCGCCGCCAAATCCTGGGGCATGAACACCTCCTACGGGTTCGGGGACGTCTTCGCCCACGCCCTCGAGGCAGGGGCCACCCCCGCCGAGGCGACGAAAAAAGAGATCGCGATCATGCAGAGGATCTACCGTGAACCCGTCGAGGCCCAGGCGGAGCTGATGGACGAGGCCGGGATGACGTCCTTTGACCCGCGGAAGTACATGAGCGAGTACCGGCGGCGGATGGAAGGAACCGTCAGGGCCGCGATCGACGACGGCGTCCACTACGGCAACATCCTGACGGTCCCCGCCTACAGCGTCGGCGACGTCGCGCACCACATCGCACAGTCGACCTTCAACATGTGCAAGGACGACGTCGTCATGGCGGTGATCGAGGCGGTTACGGAGGTGATGGAGTCGACGCTACGAAACTCGCTCGACTCATACGGGAGTTACTGGGACGTCCTCTCGCTTGCCACCGGTGCATCGGCCTCCGCGACCGAGTACATCCTCGAACTCGACTCATTCAACGCCCCGATGGTCGTCGACCTGCTCACGAAGAAGTTCCACAACTATGTCCTCTCCTACCCCACCCGGGGAGCGGCGGCGGAACTCCACAACTGCGACTTCATGGACATGATCTACCGCGGGTGGAAGCTCATCGACAGGGCGCGGAAGAACCGGAACGGGTCCGACGAAGTCCTGACCCCGATGGTCGGCAAGTACCCCGTCGATCTTTCACCCATCCACGCAAACGAGGTGCTGATGAACCCGCAGTGGTACGCCTACCCGGCCTGTGCGATAACCGTCCGGTTCTCCGCCCTGATGCGTCTTGCCGACTACCCGTGCCTCCTCACGAGCGAACCCGTGACCGCGACAATGATGACCAACGTCATCGCTCTCGAGAAGGACCAGTCCGCCGCCCCGGTGCGGGGCTGCAAGAACTGCGCCACGACGAGCCTTGTCGACCAGCGGCAGCACTATTGCCAGTGGAAAGAGGCGGTCTGAAGGGGGCTACGCTATGAAGTGCTACATCTGCGCCCTTGAGGGGGGAGAGAGCGAGGCGGTGGCAGTCTGCATCGTCTGCGGGATGGGACTCTGCATGGAGCACGCCATCCGGAAGGATGTCGATCTCTGGGAGGGCGGCTACCCGCTTCCCAGCAAGCGCGTGAAGGCTCCGCTGCCGAGGATTCTCTGTCCCGAGTGCTATGCTGCCCTGTACGGGAAGTAAGGCACTCGCCCGGCCATTTTTGGGCAAATCTTCATCTCTGAAACGGTGTTACCTTGATCTGGTGAAACAATGACTGTATCTCTCGGAAAACGATTCGTCGCCGAAGCGCTCGGGACGTTCCTCCTGGTCTTCTTCGGGGCCGGGGCCGCGGTCGTCACGCTGATGATCGCGGCGGGAACCACCCCGTCGACGCCGTTCAACATAGGGATCGGGGCGCTCGGCGGCCTCGGCGACTGGCTCGCCATCGGGCTTGCCTTCGGCATCGCCATCGCCGGGGCTATCTACGCCCTTGGAAGGATATCGGGCTGCCACATCAACCCGGCGGTGACGATAGCCCTCTTTGCAACCCGGCGGTTCCCCGGAAGCGATGTGGCCCCGTACATCGCCGCCCAGCTCCTTGGCGCAGCCGCCGCAAGCCTGCTCTTTGCCTGGGCCGTCGGCCCGGACGCAGTCACGATCGGCGGTCTCGGGGCGACAGCGCCCTTCCACGGTATCGGCTACCTGCAGGCGATCGTCATCGAGGCGATCGGGACGTTCCTCCTGATGCTCGTCATCATGGGCGTCGCCGTCGACGAGCGGGCCCCGCCGGGCTTTGCCGGTCTCATGGTAGGCCTCGCGGTCGCCGGCATCATCACGACGATCGGGAACCTGACCGGCGCGTCGTTAAACCCCGCCCGCACGTTCGGGCCGTACCTCGGGGACTGGCTCATCGGAGGACAGAACCTCTGGGCGTTCTTCCCGATCTACATCGTCGGCCCCATCGTCGGTGCGGTGCTCGCCGCGTTCCTCTACGATTACCTCTCCGGCGAGTAACCAGACCCTATCACTCTTTTCGCAACGGTTGTAGTCCGATTAAAAACCCCGCCGGTTTGCCGGCAGGAAGAAGAGCGGTGAACCGGAGCGGACCCGGTTCGCCGCAAGTTTGCCCGAATGCCCGTCGATTACACGGGCACCAGGGAACCCTTAGCGTGGAGCAGACGAAGCGACTCCGGTGCTCCCACCCGGATCGACATCCGGAGATCCGCACGTACCCGGCACAGGCGTCGCGGACCGCGTACCCATGACCGGGATGTTCACATTACCCTCGGAACCCCATTCCCACGGAGGATATTTATAGATTTCGGATGAGCGCCGTGCCGCGCCCTGCCGGTGCCTGCACCAGACCGGTCCGGTCCGGGCTCGCGCTTTCGCGGGGTATCGTGGCCCCACTGCATCCCGATGGGGAACGGGGCGGAACCTCACTCGAACCGCTTCGGATCGGTCTCGATATCGATGACGACGGGTTTGTTCATCTGCACCGCCCGGAGAACGGCCTCCGGGAGGTCCTGCGGCCGGGTCACCCGCATCCCGGCGCCGCCGCAGGTCTCTGCAAAGGCGGCAAAGTCGGGGTTCGTGAGATCGGTGCCGAACGGCGGGTAGTCCGCCTCCCGCTGCTCCTCCCGGATCATGGCAAGTTCGTGGTTGTTTAAGACCACGACGACGATGGGAAGATCGTACTTGACCGTTGTGGCGAAGTCGGCCATGACCATGGAGAACCCGCCGTCCCCGGTTATGCAGACGACGGTCTTCTCCGGATAGGCCAGTTTCGCCGCAATCGCCCCGGGGAGGCCGAACCCCATCGTCCCGAGGTAGCCCGACATCGCGAACCGCTGCCGCTTCATCCGGAAGTTCCTCCCGAACCACCACTGGTTCTCCCCGACGTCGAGAGAGATGACCGCATCCTCCGGCAGGGTCTCGGAGAGGACCTTCATGATGTAGGGCGGGCGGATAGGGACGATCTGTGGGTCGGCCTCCCGGTCGAGCCGGTCGAACCACTCCCGTCTCCGCTCCGCGAGCCATGCGCGGGTCCCCGCGTCCTCCCGCTGCCGGACCCGCTCCCGGATCCGGGGCAGGGCGACGGCACAGTCACCCCAGACCGCCACGACAAACGGGTGTTTGCCGAGCTGGAGCGGGTCAATATCGATGTGGACGGCCCTTTTGTCCCCGGGTATCCCGGTGAGGTCGGAGAAACTCGCCCCGCAGGCGATCACGAGGTCCGACTCGCTGACGAGCGTGCGGGCATGCGGCGTCCCGAGCGGCCCGTGCACCCCGGCAACCCACTCGTCCTCGTCGGGGAGGATGCCCTTCGCCCGGAAGGTGGTGACGACCGGCGCCTGGATCGTCTTTGCGAGATCGAGGACCGCTCCGGCCGCACCCATGGCCCCGAAACCCGCGAGGATGACCGGCCGTGCGGCGCCGTCGATCGCCTCGGCCGCCGCCCGGACGGCCTCGTCGGTCGGGGCCACCGTGACCGCCGGGAGACAGGTCTCGCGTTCGCAGTAGGCGGGTTCGAGGGGTTCCGCCTGGACGTCGTTCGGGAGCGAGAGCTGGGCGACACCGCGGGCGATGACGGCGTAACGGAGCGCCCGGGTGAGGAGTTTGACCGCCGTCGTCGGGTCGGCGACGGTGTTGTTGAAGACCGTGATGGGCCGGAAGAACGCGTCCTGGTCGATCTCCTGGATGCCGCCGGGACCGGCGTACTGCGTCTTCACCTGCCCGGAGAGCGCAAGCACGCTCGCCCGGTCCTCCTTCGCGTCGTAGAGCCCGGTGGCGAGGTTCGTCGCCCCGGGTCCGGCGATGGTCAGGCAGACCGCGATCTTTCCCGTAAACTTGTTGTAGGCAGACGCCGCCAGCGCCGCGGTCTGCTCGTGCCGGACGACGATATACCGGGCACCGGGGTTCTTCCTCACCGCGTCCACGAACGGGAGCGACGATGAACCGGGGATACCGAAGTACAGGGTGATCCCCCATGCCGCGAGTTCCGAGACCAGAACGTCGGCCACGGTCATGGCGGCCCCTTCAGAGGTAGTCTTCTTCATCCGTCTTCACCTCTTCCTCTTCTCCGTTGACCCGCACGAACGCTCCCTTCCCCACGGTGCAGCGCGGGCACCGCCAGTCGTCGGGGAGCTCCTCAAACGGCGTACCCGGCGGTATGCCGGTTGCCGGGTCCCCCGCTTCCTCATTGTACTCGTAATCACAGACACTGCACACCCATCGTGCCATACCCTCCACGCTCCGATGATAACTCTCCGGGCCGTACCCCATCTCCACGTATAAAAATGCCTCGCCTCCCGGCGACATGCGGCAGGGAGCGGAGTCAGGGCGACCCGGGTTTCCCCACCGCAGGGGGACGGGGCTTCTCATCACCGGCTGCGACCCCCCGGCTGTCCCCGTTTTCCTCCGCCACGTTTTTGGCGAGCGCCGAGAGGCCGAGGGTGGTCCCGAGGGTCATCGTGTCGAGCACCGATGCCGGAACGAGGACGAGCGTCGCCTTCTCCTTGAGGCCTTCGTAGAGCATGTTCATCGCCCGGAGGTGGAGGGCGGTCGGGTTGTTCTGGTAGGTCTTCGCCGCCTCCTCGAACTTCTTCGCGACCTGCAGCTCGGAGTCGCCGAGGATCACCCGCGCCTGCCGCTCGCGCTCCGCCTGGGCCTGCATGGACATCGCGTCCTGCAACTCGCGGGGGATCAGGATATCCCGGATCTCCACGGAACTGACATGGATTCCCCACTGTTCGGTCCGGACGTCGATGATCCGCTGCAGCTCCGCATCGAGCCTCTCCCGGCCCTCGAGCATATTTGCGAGGTCGGACTTCCCGATGACCTCCCGGAGCGCCGTCTGCGCCGCCCAGCTGATGGCTGAGCGGTAGTCCTCGACCTCCAGCGCCGCCTTTTCCGGGTCCCTCACGCGCCAGAAGAGGACCGCCTCGACGTCGACCGGGACCGTATCGCGGGTGAGGGTCTTTTCCGCCCGAAACGACGTCGTGATAGTGCGGAGATCGATCCAGTAGGCCACCGTATCGATGAGCGGCACGATGATGAAGGCGCCCGGACCCCTGAGGCCCGAGAACCGGCCCAGGCGCAGCACGACCGCTTTCTCCCACTGGTCGGCGATCTGCACCGAGGCGGCGGCGAGCACCCCCGCGAGGACGATGGCGGCGGCAACCCAGATGACGGGGGAGAGGCCGGGGATTGTGAAGGCAGCGTACGCGACCAGCACTCCAAGGAGCGCGATCAGGAGGGCAATTGCATATCGCAGCGGGTTCTGCCTGCTCATAAGGTTCTACCCGCCGGATGATGTACGCCCCAGGTATATAATAATGCTTATATAGTCCATTTTGAATCAACACTTTTCGCCGTGAGACGGGAGACGACCATGGAGCTCGGTGATGTTCACTCGTTCGACCTGACACCGGCCGAAGCAATCCGCCTCCAGGAGGCGCTCCGGGCCCGGGTCCGCCTATCCGGCGATATCGGGGAGATCTCCCTCGTGGCCGGCGCCGACGCCTCCTACGAGAAGGGCTCGGACGAGATCCACGCGGTCGTCGTCGCCCTTGGTTACCCGGATCTCACCGTCGTCGAGCGGGTCTCCGCAAGCACGGAGACGTCGTTTCCCTACATCCCCGGCCTCCTGACCTTCCGGGAAGGCCCCGCCCTCATCGAGGCGTTCCGGAGACTGCGGTCCGAGCCGGATGTCGTCTTCTTCGACGGGCAGGGGATCGCCCACCCCCGGGGCCTCGGCATCGCGAGCCACATGGGCATCCTGCTCGACCGGCCCACCGTCGGGGTCGCAAAGAGCCTTCTTTCGGGAACAGCGACGGAGCCGGGGCCCGGCATGGGATCGACCGCCCCCATACTTCGCGACGGCGAGACGATCGGGATGACGGTCCGGACGAAAGAGAAGACGAAACCGGTCTATGTCTCGGTGGGGCACCGGATCACTCTTTCAACCGCGGTCGACCTCGTCCTCGCGACCTCCCGGGGATACCGGCTCCCGGAGCCGACCCGGCAGGCCCACCTCTTCGCGAACACCGTCCGGAGGGAGGGGAGCGGAGAGGGGAGACAGACTACCCTCCTCTCCGGAGGGGGGTAGAGCGAAACCGTTATCACCGTTCGGGCCGGAGAGACGTTTGCCGACCGGTGCGGCAGGCCCTGCCGGGACGGTTAAGAGTCTACGGAGCATGAAGCATGTCGGATACCTGCGTATACCGTATAACATCCGGAGCATGGTCGATGGAGGCGGCAGGACATGGCCGCACGTGAGATTGTGCCGGGCGTCTTTTCAGTCGGCGCCATCGACTGGGACCGCCGGCTCTTCGACGAACTGATCCCACTTCCCGACGGCACCACCTACAACAGTTACCTGGTGAGGGGCAGCGAGAAGACGGCGCTGATCGATACCGTCGATCCGACGAAGACCGCAGAACTCATGGGGAACCTGGACGGCCTCGGGGTCGGGAGCATCGACTACATCGTCTCCAACCATGCCGAACAGGATCATTCGGGATCGATACCGGCGATGCTCGACCGATTCGGCGACGCGAAGGTGGTGACGAACCAGAAGTGCCGCGACTTCCTGGTCGATCTTCTGCATATCCCGCAGGACCGGGTCGTCGTCATCGGCGACGGCGATACACTCGACCTCGGGGACAGAACGTTCGAGTTCATCATCGCCCCCTGGGTCCACTGGCCGGAGACGATGCTGACCTACCTCCGGGAAGACCGGATCCTCTTCTCCTGCGATCTCTTCGGCTCGCACTACGCGACGAGTTCCCTCTACGTCCCCGACGAGGGTGCGATCTACGAGTCCGCGAAGCGTTACTACGCCGAGATCATGATGCCCTTCCGGTCGAGCATCAAGGCGCACCTCGCGAAACTCGCGTCGCGGGAGATCGACGTGATCGCCCCGAGCCACGGCCCGGCCTATGACAGGCCGGCGTTCATCGTCGACGCCTACCTGGACTGGACGGACGACGCCGTGAAGAACATGGTGGTGCTTCCTTTCGTCTCCATGCACGGAAGCACGCAGGCGATGGTCGACCACTTCGTCGATGCCCTGATGCAGCGGGGTATCCCGGTCCAGCCGTTCAACCTCACAAAGACCGATATCGGCGACCTCGCAAAGGCTCTCGTGGATGCTGCGACGGTCGTGATCGGGTCGCCGACGGTCATCTTCGGCCCCCACCCGCAGGCGGTCTACGCGGCGTACCTCGCAAACCTCCTCCGCCCGAAGACGCGGTACGCGACGGTGATCGGGTCCTACGGCTGGGGCGGGAAGACGGTCGACACCGTGAAGGATATGCTCGGCCGGCTCAAGGTCGAGTTCCTCGAGCCGGTCTACGTCAGGGGCTACCCGAAGGAGGAGGACTTCGCGGCGCTGGACCGGCTCGCCGACGAGATCCAAAAGAAACACGAGGAAGCGGGGATCGCCCCGTCCTGACATCCCTTCTTCTTTCGCGTTCTGCCGTCAGGTGCAGGAACCGCACGCCCGGCACCGAAATCTTAACAGTGTAGGATACCGACCAATCCTCGAGCTGACTTATGCCCCCGTCCGACTTCAAGAGAGTCATTGCAGAGTCGCCCTACGTCTTCATCATCGGCGTGGCGGGAGACAGCGGGACCGGAAAGACCACGTTCACCCGGGCGATCAGGGAGATCTTCGGAGAGGACCTCGTCTCCACCATCACCATCGACGACTACCACAAATACGACCGCCGGGAGCGCAAAGAGCTCGGGATCACGCCGCTCGTCCCCGAGGCGAACCGGTTCGACCTGCTGGAGGAGCACCTCTCTGACCTCAAAGCGGGAAGGAAGATCGTCAAACCGGTCTACAACCACGACAACGGGCGGTTCGACCCGCCGGTGCCCTTCAGCCCCACGAAGATCCTGATCCTCGAGGGGCTGCACCCATTTATAACCCCAAAGATGCGGACCCTGATCGACTTCAAGCTCTACGTGGACCCGGACCCCGACGTCAAACGCGCCTGGAAGATCAAGCGCGACGTGGAACGGCGGGGATACTCCCCCGACGCGGTCGAGAGAGAGATGGAAGAGCGCAAGCCCGACTTCGAGCGGTACGTCGCGCCGCAGTGCCTGTTCGCGGACGCGGTCATCAGGATCGCCTTCTCGAAGTACGGCCGGGAGGTGAGCGAGGAGAGGAACGTCTACCACGTCACCCTCTGCCAGAACAAGCTTGATCGAAGCATCGGGGACGTCGACCTCTCCATCGACCTCTTCGGGCTCCTCTCGCTCTCCGAGCGCGACTTCATGGTCGAGTTCACGACGGAAGACGTCGGCGGGAGGACGATGGGGGCGCTCACGTTCGATGGAGAGTTAAACGACGCCGTTGTCAGGAAACTGGAGAGGAACATCGAGATCCAGACGCAGGTGGAGCCCATCGATCTCGTCCAGAGCGGTGCTTACCTGACGGCCGGCGATATGGCCCAGCTCATCCTCGCCTGGCGGATCATCAACCGGCGCATCTTCATCGAGAGCGCCCCGGAAACGGCCGGGGGGGAGCAGGCGGCGTCGGCCGAAAGAGGCGGGTGCCGATGCGGCCGCAGGTGATTCGGGGCGCCCTCCTGCCCCGGGGAGTCGAACGGCTGTGCATGAGAAAGTAAATAAGACCGCCCGGAGAACGTGTACCAATGGATAGGATCGAGCAGTTCTCGATCATCGCACCCGATATCGGCAATATCTTCAGGTACATGAGCATCGCCACGGCGGTGCCGCTTGTCGTGGCGGTGATCTATCGGGAGTGGGAGATGATCCTGCCCATGGTCTCCGTCCCGGTCGTCCTTTTTCTCCTCGGGACACTTCTTGTCCGGGTTCCCCGGAAAGAGCGTGAGGCGCCCCTGTCCGCCGCCCTTATGGCCGTCGCCCTGATCTGGCTGATCATCGCGCTGGTGAGCGCCCTGCCGTTCAGCCTCGGGCTCGGCGTCTCCTACCTCGACGCCGTCTTCGAGGCGATGTCGGGGTGGACCGATACGGGCCTGACAATGATGCGGTCGGTCGAGGACCTGCCACGGACGCTCCTCTTCTGGCGGTCGCTGATGCAGTGGCTCGGCGGTATCGGGATCGTCGCCTTCACCGTCGCGATGGCTTCGAGGACCGGGCTGACGCAGTTCCGCCTCTACCGGTCGGAAGGTCGCTCGGAGGCGCTGATGCCGAGCGTCGTCGCAACGGGCTTTGAGATGTGGAAGATTTACCTGGTGCTGACCGCCGCCTCGATCGGCCTCGTCCTCCTCTCGGGGATACCCCTCTGGGACGCGGTGAACATCGCCCTTGTCGCGATCTCCACCGGAGGGTTCTCCGTCCACTCGGAAGGGATCCCCTTCTACAACAACCCGCTCCTCGAAGTCCTCATCGTCCCGATCATGATCGCCGGTGCCCTCCCGTTCAAGATCTACTACCTCCTCTACCGCCAGAAAGGTGTGCGGTTCTTCGACGACCAGCAGGCACGCCTCCTCTTCATACTCGTCGCGCTCGGGATCGTCGTGATCGCATGGGACCTCATCACGCTCAGCGCGACCGATCTGCCCACCGCCATCCCCCAGGCGCTCTTCATGTCGGCCGCGGCGGTCACCAGTACCGGGTTCCAGGTCGCCTCTCCGAACGAGTGGGCGAGCGTGACCGTCCTCTTTCTATCCATGCTGATGGTGATCGGCGGGTCGTCGGGGAGCACCGCCGGCGGTATCAAACTCTCCCGGGTGGTCCTCGGGTTCCAGAGCCTGCTCTGGTGGTTCCGGCGGATGTTCGTCTCCGGGAAGGTGCTCGTGCCCTTCAAGTACGACGGTAAGGTGATCCCGAAGAACATCGCCGACCTCGAGGTCTCCCGGAACATGCTGACCATCATGCTCTATTTCCTGATCATCTTCGTCGCCACGATACTGGTGATGCACCTGCAGCCGACGCCCTTCGACTCGAGCAACGTGATCTTCGAGGTCGTCTCCGCGATGTGCAACAACGGCATCTCCACAGGGTTCGTCTCACCCGATATGGCCGATTCGGCGAAGGTTCTCTTCATCATGGTCATGTGGATCGGGCGCCTAGAGATCATCCCGGTGATCATGCTCGTTATGGGTGTCCTCAAGCGGTTCGAGTGAGTGGCCCTCCCGGTGGGGTTAGGGCGGGCCGGCTGTATGCCAGGATCGGGCCGGTCAGTGGGCTCATGCCTCCTTTGGTTTGGCTAGGTCCCGTATACTGGACTGTGGGAGTATCGCCACGGGGGATGGGGCTGACGGGGAGTGCGATGTTCCGACAGGAACGGAGCACGAGAAGGCCGAAGGCCTTTGAGGTGCGAGCGAGAGCGAGCTTGAGCACCGTTAGGTGCGAGGTGCGAACGGAGTGAGCATGAGAAACTCGAAGAGTTTCGAGGGGGGGCATGCCCCCCTCCCCTGTCTCAACCCCACTAAAATGACGTCTACAACCCCCACCCTGCCCGGCCTCCGGCCTCCTCACCCGCACCTGCGGTGCTCATGCTCCGGCCCTACGGCCCGTCACAACCCGCACCTGCGGTGCTCATGCTCCGGCCCTACGGCCCGTCACAACCCGCACCTGCGGTGCTCATGCTCCGGCCCTACGGCCCGTCGCACCCCACACCTCGGGGCGGGGGCAGTGCGTGGCGATATGCGACGTTCTGGTAGGAACGGAGCTCGAGCACCGTAGGTGCGCAGTCCCCTCGAAAGCCGTGCACGAGTCCATCATGTCCTGAACAGTGGTAAGTTGGGCATGTGAGACCTAGATGTTGCAGGCTCCGGGATGTAATCTTCGAGAAACGTCGTCCCTTCGGAGGCTCACGCCCCTGTCCCTCGCAAGGATCCCTCCAGGATTACCTCGCCGGCAAGTCGACCAAACCGGTTCTCCCGGGCCGCAAAAGAAAAGATTAGCCGGTTACTCCGGCCGGTAGTTCAGGTACAGGTCGTCCACCGTCGCCCTGTCCCCGCCGCTCTTTGCAAGCAGGTCCATGTAGGTGTAGACCTCGGGGGCATCCTTCTTTAAGAGTGCCGGGGTGGTGTGGTAGAGCATGAAGGCATCGGCAAAGAGCGCCGCCTCCTTCTCCTCACCGGGCGGTGCGTCGATACCGGCCAGGTAGGACCCGGGGTTTGCGGCCAGCGTCGCAAAGACCGTGCTCTCTCCAAACTCCCTGGTATGGTAGACCCGGTACCCGACCTGCTCGGCGAAGACCTCGTCGGCCCGCGCCGGGTCCCTGTCCGAGCGGATGTAGATGGCGCTCTCCTCAGGGACGTACAGGCCGTTCACGCTCCCGGTCCCATCCCGCTGCCTGAACAACGCATTTCCGCTGTCGATGTAGACAGTGAGGTTCTCCATAAACTCTTCTCTGATCTTGGTGCTCTGCTGCAGCACCAGGGCCTCTGCAAGTGCCGCTTCGGTGCCGCTCCCATCCCTGTTTTCCAGACGGAAACCGGTGACCGGGCTCACTGAGAAGGCCGAACAAACGACGATCAGGAGAATGATCGCCGCGATCAACCGTGATCGAAATCGTGGGTCCATCGCTTTCCCTCTGCTTGACAAGAGTTTCAAACTGTTCAATATATACTTTTCTAATTTTAAAAAACAGAATATAAATCCCTGATTATTAAAATGCCGTAAGAAATTCAGGACTTTAGTAAAAGGACCTCTCAGATACACCGATCCAACCACAACAAAGCATATATAGTTAAGGAATGTGAACCCCATCCGACACCTAATTACCCATGCAAGCGCATAGTAGAAACAATGAAACAGATCGCTCTCTACGGGAAGGGGGGAATCGGGAAATCCACCACTGCAGCGAACCTGTCGGCAGCACTCGCAGGAGAGGGGCTCGATATCCTGCAGATCGGCTGCGATCCGAAGCACGACAGCACCCGCATGCTGATGCACGGGACCTGGATCCCGACGGTCCTCGACCTCATCCGGGAGCGTGGAGACGAGAGCATCACCGCCGACGACGTGGTCTACGAGGGCTTCCGGGGGGTGCGCTGCGTGGAGGCCGGCGGCCCAGAACCGGGGATCGGGTGCGCCGGCCGGGGCATCATCGCGACATTCCAGCTCCTCGAACGCCTGGAGGCCCTCAAAGGCGACGTGATCGTCTACGATGTCCTCGGAGACGTCGTCTGCGGCGGCTTCGCGATGCCGATGCGTGAGGGATACGCGCAGGAGGTCTACCTGGTCACCTCCGGCGAACTGATGTCCGTCTACGCAGCGAACAACATCGCAAAAGCCATCGCCCGCCTCTCGCGCAGGGTGCGGAGCAGGTGCTCCCTCGGAGGCGTGATCTGCAACGCAAAGAACATCGAGGGCGAACGGGACCTGGTGGAGGAGTTCGCACGCCGGATCAACTCACGGCTCATCGCCTACATCCCCCGCTCCCGGGTCGTGCAGGTTGCGGAACTGCACAAGCAGACGGTCGTCGAGTACGCCCCCGAATCGGACCAGGCGGCGGTCTACCAGGAACTTGCACGCACGATTTACGGAAACGAAACGACGAGTATCCCCACCCCCCTCGAGATGGATGAGCTCGAAACCTTCGCCCTCGAATTCGTCCAGGTTTGAGGGGTGTACCCTGACCGGAGCGCTCTCGGTGCTCACGGAGGTACGGGACGCTGTCTGCATCGTCCACGGTCCGGCGGGGTGCACGCACCATAACTTCTCCCTTCTTCACGCCACGTTGCTCTCGAACGGCCGGGTCGAAGTCCCCCGCCTCCTCTCCACCCGCTTAACGGAGAACGGCATCATCTTCGGGGGGGAAGAGGCGCTGGAGAAGACCATAACACGGGCGCTCTCGCTCTCGCCCACGCCCGCTTCCGTCTTCGTCCTCTCGACCTGCATCGTCGAGACGATCGGGGACGACGTCGCGGCGGTCTGCGCAAAAGAGCGGAGCATCCCGGTCATCGCCGTCCCGACCGCCGGGTTCCTCGGGGGGGTATTTGAGACCGGCATCAGAAACGCCCTCTCCTCCGTAGCCTCGCTCGCCCGGCCCGGAGGCGAGGCGACCCTCTCGGCAAACCTGGTCGGCGAGAAGAACCTGGAGTACGGCGTCGACGAGAATGCGGCCGAGATCGCACGCCTCCTCAGCCGGCTCGGCATCGGGGTCAACCTCAGGTTCGTCCGGGAGATCGGTACCAGGGATATCGAACGCCTCGGCTCTGCCGCCGTGAACATCCTCCGCGAACCGGCGCTCCGGCCGGTCGGGGAAGACCTCAAACGGAGGCTCGGCACGCCCTACGTGGACTCGTTCCCGGCAGGCCTTACGGGGACGTGCCGATTCCTTGAGGATGTCGGCCGGATCTGCGGCATCGACGCCTCGGCAGCCGTCGAAGAGGAGCGCGCCTATCAGGCGGCGATGCTCGCGAGGTTCGCCGGGATCGCGGGCAGCAGGGTGCACTTCCAGTCTCCCCACCCCATGCTCAAGACCGATCCGGGCGCGGAGGCCATCTGCACCGAATGCGCCGAAGCCCTCGACCTCGCCGTCGTCCCGGACGGGGCGGCCATCCCCCTTCCGTACCCGGCGCCCGTGGGGACCGCCGGCCTCCGGCGGATGCTGCACCGGTGGCGGGTTCTTATCCGGGAGAAGAGGCGGCAGCCAGCGTGACGGGCTCCGGCGACCGTACACTTAAATATCCGGTGCACAGAGAGAGAACATCGGAGTGAGTGCCAGAGTATGTTCGAACGCATCTTGTTTCCAACGGACTTTTCAGAGCCCTCCATGAAAGTGCTGGGCTACATCCCCGCACTGCAGGAGGCGGGAACCCGGGAGGTGGTCCTCGTCCACGTCATCGACTCAAAGGACATCACGCTGATCGCCTCGGGAGGACAGGGGTTCCTCGGGACCGTACCCGACCGGGAGACCGAGGCCCAGAAAGAGTTGCGAGAAGAGATCCAGCACCGGATCATCGATACCCGACGGGCGCTCGAGAGACAGGGCGTCAAGGTGACCGTCCGGACACCCGTGGGCAGCCCGGGAAAGGAGGTCGTGGCTGCAGCGGACGCAGAAGGGGTCTCGCTCATCGTCATCGGCTCCCACGGCCGGTCGAACATCCGCGACCGCCTGCTCGGGACGGTCTCGGAGTACGTGATCAAGAACGCCCACCAGCCGGTCCTGGTCATCAAGCGTGAAGCGGTCGCCGGGAAGTAGTTCTCTCCCTTTTCCCACAGCCAGTAGAAAAAGATCCTTTATTTCTCCCGCCTGCTCTCCAGCAACATCCGGATCGCCCGCAGTTCCTCCACCACCGCATCGGCAGCCGGCAGCTCTTCCGGCTCGCCCCCGGTCGCGACGGGACCGGTCCTCCGTACGAAGTTCATGATCTTCTCCTGGAGGTCCTTTGGATCCGTTATCCCGTTGAGGACGATCTCCGCCCGCGCCTGGGCCGAGTATCCGGCGGTCTGCACCCGGACCGCCGAGAAGGAGAAGAACCGCATAAGGGGCCCCTGGGAGATATCCACGTTCGTGATCCGGTTGTAGGGGACGATCCCCGTCTGCCGGAACCAGACCCCCCGCTGCCAGGTGACCTCGGTGACGGTGAGCCGGTAGGTGATGCTCTCGCAGTAGAGGGGTATCCAGTAGGCGACGAAGGCGATGACGGCAAGGACGGGTATCGCGACGGCGAGAGCGACGGGCAGCGGGCTGAAGACAACGACGGGAGCCAGCCAGGGCAGGACGAAGAGGACGACGGCCAGGACCAGGGACGCGTAGAGGTACGACCGGAACTGCGGCGCCGGTCCAAACGCCTCCCCGATGCGGAGGGTGATGAGGGACATACTAGTACACTAATCTCAATCCGGATTGATTAAGCCTTCCCGGCCGGCGAGGTCCCTCCTGAGGATGTGGCGATCGCCTCCCTCGCCGAAGTAGGCCGGGCAGAAGTCCGTCTCCCGAAAACCGTGCCTCTCGTAGAGCCCCCGGGCGCCGTGGTTTCCCGGCGCGACCGAGAGGCAGACTTCCCCCGCTCCCCGCTCCCGGAGGCTGCCGGTGACGGCGGCAACGAGGTTCCCCCCGAGCCCGCGGCGCCGGTAGCGCTCCGCCACCACCAGCCGGACGATCCAGCCCGTGGCCGGCCGGTGCTGCACGAGAGCCCCGATGGTGTAGCCGACGACCTTCCCGCCGCATTCCGCAACAAGGAAGGTATCGGCGAAGAGGACGCCGGCCTGCCGGATGAAGACCTCGGGCTTGCAGCCTTCAGGGCTGTTCTCCCGCTCGAGGGCACAGACTGCCGGATAATCCTCGTCGCGGTATCCCCTGATCATCGGGTCCATACCAGTGTATTCGTCATGGAGGGTAAAAAAGAGGCAGCAGCCCCGGGGCCCCACGCCCCGGTGCATACGAGGACGTACAGGCTCACTTCTTCAGGCCTTTCTCAAGCATGTCGCGCGCCATCTTGTAGGTCTCGATCTTGTACTGCATCATCTCGATGTGCTGCTGCTTCATCTTGATGCGGGACTCGATCATCCGTATTGTCAGCTGCCGCATCTGGTCCTCGTCGAGGAGATCGCGCATCTTCTCAAGGAGCATACCGTGGGCGCCGTATCCGCCGTAATGTGTCATGTCATAACCCCCTTATACCGACCTCGTCTATACGGGCGAGATCGGCACCTCGATATCTGCCGGCCCTTAAATACCTTATGGCAGGTGGGCCCCGTCCCGCGGGGTTACGGGGAGGACGCGAACGCTTCGCCGTGTTCGGCCCAGTTCTCGACCGGCGGCTCGTAGAGGACGATACAGACGTCTTCGGGATGAACTCCGGCATTTCGGGCGAGCTGCTCCACGATCGCACGGTAGAGTGCCTCTTTCTTCTCGGCGCTGCGCCCCGGCATGAGCGAGACCTCGATGAGGACTGCGTCGCCGGAACGGCCGGGGGGCATCGGGAAGTTCTCCTCTTTTCGCTCGCAGAGCCGGATCCAGAGGGCGGCCTCCGGGGTCTGCAGGGTGTCTACAAAAGCCTCACGGAGACTTTCGATAAGCAATTGCCGGTAAGCAACAGGCTTTCCGGTGCGGATCTCGATCTTTACAAGCGGCATGCAGACATCTCTCCAGCGGCAGCCGGGGATCCGGGCGAATCCCCGTTCTCCTGCATGAGTGTTCCGGCACCGGGGGTATTAACGGTTTCCTAGAAGCGGTCCGTACCCTCGCTCTCCGGGCGCCGGTTCCTGTTCGCGCAGGCGTTGAGCACCCCGTCCATCAGCCGGAGCGCCCCTTCGATCCCGATCAGCGCCCGGGATGAGAGGAGGAACCTGCCCCGGAGCGGCGGCGTCAGCCCAACGAATGCGGCGCCCGGAGCGATCGCCCGTTCGTAGGAGGAACCGAGGATCAGGTCGGGTTCGGCGTCCCGGATCATCTCCCGGATGGTCGAGAAATCGGTTGTATGGATGAATGCATCGTTCCCTGTACCGGGACCGTTCCGGACGGCGACGCAGGCGATATCGGCACCGAGATACCGGTCGAGGAGGTCGGCGGCAAACGCGGCGTACGCGTCTCCGGCAGCGATCGCCACCCGGGGCGGGTCGAACTTCCTGAGGTACTTCTCGCAGGCCTTCCTGAGCCGGGCATCGGCCCACGCGATCTCCTCTGCGACGGGCCGGGAATCGACGCCGTCGACTGAGGCTGCAAGCCGCTCGAAGGTCTCGCCGACGGCATCGAGGCCGAGGAGCGAGCCATACCAGGTCCCGACGCCGCTCGCAAGGTCCGGGTTCGTCCCGACGGTGAACGGCGCCGCCCGGCGGGTCGCGGCGTAGCGGTCCAGGCAGAAGGTGGCGGCGACTGCAGCGCCGCCCAGGTTGAGCAGGCGCCGCGCCTCGATGGCGTTCCCCCGGCAGAAGGGGTCGGTGCGGCAGATGCCGTCGATGTTGACGCCGGCGGCATGGGGGTCCACTTCCGGCGCGATCGTATCGAGCGCACGGCGGTACCCGGCCTCGAGGTCCCCGAGGAACCCGGGGCTGTCGACGACGAGGATCTGCCCGTCGCCGGCAAGGTCGCCGATATCCTCCCCCATGATCGCGGGCACGCAGGTGTTGACCACGGCTATCCGGGCGTAGCGGCCGTCCAACTCCCGGATCACCTCAGCGAGACGGGACTCCGTGCCGAAGATGATCTCATTCTCGACGAGGAACGTCCCGTGTATGGGGACCCCGACGAGCGATGCGGGGTAGAAGTAGCACCCGCTCGAACCGTGGACGACGACGGCGAGGTCCTCGAACCCCGAAAGACAGGCGACCGCCCCGGTCATCGCACAGGGCCAGAGGGGATTTTCGCACGGCGTACGCTGGTTGTTTTGCATCGGTCTACAAGATCATGGCGGTGCGGGGATATAAAAGACGGGGAAGAGGGGGCGGCAGTCCTACACCGTGCGGACAAGCGACGCGAGGTAGCGCCCGACCTCGCTCGTCTTCTTTGCGCCGCCCATATCCCGGGTAACGTATCCGTCGAGGATGCTTTGCTCGATCGCCCCGAGAACCGCTGCCGCCGCCTCGTGCTCGCCGAGGTGGTCGAGAAGCATCGAGCCCGCCCAGACGGTGGCGAGCGGGTTTGCGACGTCCTGGCCGCGGTACTTCGGCGCAGAGCCGTGGATCGGCTCGAACATCGAGGTTCCCGCGGGGTTGATGTTCCCGCCGGGGGCGAGACCGAGCCCGCCCTGGATCATGGCGCCGAGGTCGGTGATGATGTCGCCGAACATGTTCGGGGTGACGACGACGTCGAACCACTCGGGGTTCTTGACGAACCACATCGTGACGGCGTCGACGAAGTTGAACTCGGTCTTAACGTCCGGGTACCCGGCGGCGACTTCGGAAAAGACGTCACGCCAGAGGCCGTAGACGTCGGAGAGGACGTTTGCCTTGTCGACCGACGTGACCTTCCCCTCCCTCGTCACGGCGAGGTCGAAGGCGTAGCGGATCGCCCGCTCCGCACCCGGCCGGGTGATCACGCCGATCTGGTAGGCGAGTTCGTCGGCGTCGGTCTCGACGTCCAGCCCGAATTTGACGTTGTAGATGTCGCGGACGACCTCGAGGGTCTTTTTCTCGCGCTTCCCGGCGAACCGGGAGCCGATCCCGACGTAGAAGTCCTCGGTGTTCTCCCGGACGACGATGAAGTCGATATCCTCCGGCTTCTTATTCGCGAGCGGTGTCGCGACGCCGTCGAGAAGTTTGATCGGCCGGAGGTTGATGAACTGGTCGAAGTGGAACCGGATCGCAAGCAGGATGCCTTTCTCGAGGATCCCCGGCTTCACCCGCTCATCGCCGATCGCCCCGAAGTAGATTGCCGGAAACTTCGAGAGTTCGCGGATATCCTCCTCGGTGAGGAGTTCGCCGGTCGCGAGGTAGCGGTCGGCCCCGATATCGAAGTCGGTCCACGCGATATCGAACCCGAAGCGCTCTCCTGCGGCGTCGAGGACCTCTTTGCCCACAGCAACGATCTCGGGACCGATGCCGTCCCCGCCGACGGCCGCTACTCTGTGTTGCATGTCTCCACCCTATCCAGGTTCTTCGCGTAGGTCACGAGGCCGCCGGCATCCACGATCTTCTTCAGGAACCCCGGCACCGGCTCGACGGCGAACCGTCTCCCGTTCACCTCGATGAAGCCGGCGGCGATATCCACCGAGACGGCGTCGCCATCCCGGATGCTGTCCGTCTCCGGGCAGACCAGCGGCAGGAGCCCGGTGTTGACGGCGTTCCGGTAGAAGATCCGCGCAAAGGACTTCGCGACCACGACATGGATCCCGGCCCCGAGGAGGGCAAGCGGCGCGTGCTCGCGGGAGGAGCCGCACCCGAAGTTACTGCCGGCGACCACGACGTCGCCCTCCCGCGCACCTTTCGCAAACTCGTCCCGCGTCCCTTCGAACGCGTGCTTCGCAAGCTCCGCCGGGTCGTAGATCGTCAGGAACCTGCCCGGTATGATTGCATCCGTATCGATATCGTCGCCGAACTTCCAGACTCGCATGATTCACACCTCCCTCGGGTCGGTGATCTCGCCGTAGAGGGCGCTTGCCGCCGCCGTCGCCGGCGAGGAGAGGTAGACCGACGCCTGCGCACTTCCCTGCCTGCCCCGGAAGTTCCGGTTCGACGTCGAGAGCGAGACCTCGCCGGGGGCGAGGAGCCCGAACGCCCCGCCCATGCAGGGGCCGCAGCAGGGCGCCTCGACGAGGGCTCCGGCCTCGACGAACCGCTCGATCAGCCCCGCACGGAGGGATTTGAGGTACTCCGTACGCGAGGCCGGGATGACGATCACCCGGACGCCGTCGGCAAACGCATCAGCGTTTCCGAGCACCTCCGCCGCCTCGGCGAGGTCTTCGTAGCGGCCGTTGGTGCAGGAGCCGATGAAGACCTGGTCGACCTTCGTCCCGGCGACGTCGGTGACGTTCACGACGTTGTCGACGTTGTGCGGGACGGCGACCTGCGGCGAAAGATCGGTGACGTCGTAGCGCCGCCGCTCCCGATAGCCTGCGTCCGCATCACCGGCAAGGTCGAACGGCTCGATTGCGCGCCGGGCGGTGACGTAGTCCCAGGTGGCCGCATCGGGCTGGACGATCCCGGCCTTCGCCCCCATCTCTATTGCCATGTTCGCGCAGGTCATCCGGCCCGCCATGCTCATCTCGCGCATGGCCCGGCCGGTGAACTCGAGTGCCATGTAGGTCGCGCCGTCTGCGCCGATATCGCCGGCGAGGGAGAGGATCAGGTCTTTTGCCCCCACTCTCCGGCCGAACGCACCCTCGACCTCGACGAGGATGCTCTCGGGCACCCGGAAGTAGAGCGCCCCGAACTTCAGCGCGAATCCCATATCGGTCGAGCCGATGCCGGTCGCAAACGCGCCCGCGGCGCCGTAGGTGCAGGTGTGGGAGTCGGTGCCGACGATGATCTCGCCGGGCGCCGCCCGTCCTTTCTCCATCACGACCTGGTGGCAGACGCCCTCGAGGAGGTCGTAGTTGTGGATACCCTGCTCCTCTGCAAACTGCCGCATGAAGACGTGGTTCTCGGCAGCCGGTATCGAGTCGGCGGGCACCTGGTGGTCGAAGAGCATGATGATCCGCTCAGGATCATACACGCGTTCTCCACCCATTTCCCGGAAGACCCGGACCGCCAGCGGGCCGGTGATGTCGTGGATCATCGCCGCGTCAACCGGGGCCATCACCACGTCGCCCGCGCGGACGGATCTACCGCACTTCATCGAGAATATCTTCTCTGCGATCGTCGCCGCCATATACTATCGCGTTCTGGTACGTGCTCAGGACGTATTTAGTTTGGCAGGACCCCACCGGGTGGTGCAGGGAATCAGAGCCCATTCCGGCCGATTTCCCGCGACATTACCCTTATGTGACTCCATGCGGATTCTATAAGGAGAAGCGATGACCGACGGACCGACCCCGGCAATGCGGCAGTATTATTCAGTGAAGGCCAGGTACCCCGATGCCGTCCTCTTCTTCCGGATGGGGGACTTCTACGAGACCTTCGGCGAGGATGCCGGCGTGGTGGCCCGGGAACTCGACATCACCCTGACGGCCCGGGGCAGGGACAAGAACGGCGACCGGATGCCGCTCGCGGGCGTCCCCCATCACGCCGCCGACGGCTACATCGCCCGCCTGGTGAACAAGGGCTACAAGGTGGTGATCTGCGACCAGATTGAGGACCCCAAAACCGCAAAAGGCGTGGTGAAGCGGGACGTCACGAGGGTGATCACCCCGGGAACGCTGATCGACTCCTCGATGCTCGGTTCTGCCGGCGCCCACTACCTTATGGCGGTCGCCCCCGACCGGAAGGAGACCTTCGGCCTCGCGTTTCTCGACGTCTCCACCGGCGAGTTCTTCGTCTCCTCCGGGAGCGGCGGGCGCGACTACGCCGAGATCGTCTCGGAGGTCGTCAGGTACCGTCCCTCTGAGGCGATCGTCCCGGAGAGCCTCGCGGACGCGCTCCCCAACCGGCTCGAAGCCCTCGGGGTGACGGTGAGCCGCTACCGCGACGATGCCTTCGACCCCGACGCGGCGTGCGAGCGCCTCTGCGGGCAGTTCGGGACGGCGACGCTCGACGGCTACGGGTGCGCCGGGATGACGGGGGCAATCGCCGCGGCCGGGGCGGCGCTCCGCTACGCACAGGAGACCCAGCAGTCGCCCCTCTCCCACATCTCGGGGCTCGCGACGAAGGTTCCGACAGGAAACATGGTGCTCGACGCGATCACCCTCCGGAACCTGGAGATCACAACGGGCATCCGCGGCGTTGGCGACGGGAGCACGCTTCTTGCCGCGCTCGACGTCACGGAGACCCCGATGGGGAGCCGGACGATGCGGTCGTTCCTGATCGGCCCCCTGCTCGGGAAAGAGGCCATCGAGGGGAGGCTCGATGCGGTGGAGTGGTTCTTCGACCACGCGCTCGACCGGCAGGAACTCCGCGCAGCGCTCGGCGACTTCGCCGATATCGAGCGGATAGCGGGAAGGATCGCCTACGGGAACGCCGGGCCCCGGGATCTCGGGACGCTCAGGGATTCGCTTGAAGCGATCCCGGACCTCAAAGGGCTTTTTGACGCCGACGCCCCGGCCCTGGTCCGCGAGGCCCTCGACGCGATGAGCGACCATGCCCGGGTCACGGACCTCGTCGGGCGGGCGATCGTGGACGAACCCCCGGCACGCGCGTTGGCCGGCGGGATGATCCGCGAGAGGTTCAACGAGAAACTCGACGAACTCCGGCACCTCGCGACGTCCGGGAAGGACTGGATCGTGGAGTTCCAGCAGCAGGAGCGGGAGAGGACCTCTATAAAGTCCCTCAAGATCGGCTACAACCGGGTCTTCGGCTATTACATCGAGGTGACGAGACCGAACCTGCACCTGGTGCCGCCGGAGTACGAGCGCCGGCAGACGACGGCGAACGGCGAGCGCTACACGATACCCGACCTCCGGGAGAAGGAAGCGATGATCGCGACCGCCGAGGAGCGGCTTTCGGCACTCGAGGCGGAGATCTACGCCGAGCTCGTCCGGACGCTCGCGGCGGAGGTCCCCGGTCTCCAGGCGACCGCCCGGGCGGTGGGACTGCTCGACGTTTACGCGGCCCTCGCCGAGGTCGCCGCCCGCTACGGCTACACCCGCCCGGCGATCGAGGAGAGCGGCCGGACCATCATCCGGGACGGGCGCCACCCGGTGGTGGAGCGGCACCTTCCCGTACCGTTCGTCCCGAACGACACGGACCTCGATGCCGCCGGCGACCAGATCATGATCATCACCGGGGCGAACATGGCAGGCAAGTCCACCTACATGCGGGCGGTGGCGCTCTGCTGCATCATGGCCCAGATGGGGAGTTTCGTCCCGGCCCGGCACGCCACCGTCGGGATCGCGGACCGGGTCTTCACCCGGGTGGGAGCGTTTGACGATCTCGCCTCCGGACAGTCCACGTTCATGGTCGAGATGCTCGAACTCGCAAACATCTTAAACAACGCGACGCCGCGAAGCCTGGTGATCCTCGACGAGATCGGACGGGGGACGAGCACGCTCGACGGGTGCTCGATCGCCCGGGCGGTGGTGGAGTTCCTGCACGGGAGGGCGGTCGCGGGCCCCCGGACCCTCTTTGCGACCCACTTCCACGACCTGATCGACCTTGAAGGATCGCTCAAACGGGTGAAGAACTTCCACTTCGCCGTGAAAGATACCGGGAGCGACGTCGTCTTCCTCCGTAAGATCATCCCCGGCGCGACCGACAGAAGTTACGGCGTCCACGTGGCGCACCTTGCCGGGATCCCGAAGAAGGTGACCGACCGGGCAATGGAACTCTTAAAGGAGGCATCAACGCGGGAGTTCTCGGGCGGACCGCGGGCTCCCCGCTACACCCAGATGCTCCTCGTCGACCACGGCGAGGGGGTCGCGGAGGAGAACCCGGCGGTCAGGGAACTCAAGAGACTGAACCCGGACGAGATGACGCCGATCGAAGCCCTGACCACCCTCTGCCGGCTCCAGAGGCTTGCGAACGGGGAGGAAGGAGAACGGTGACGAAGATACGGGTCCTCGACCCCGATACCGTGAACCAGATCGCCGCCGGCGAGGTCGTGGAGCGGCCCGCATCGGTGGTGAAGGAACTCCTGGAGAACGCGATCGATGCGGGGTCGACGAGCATCCTTATCGACGTCTCCTCGGACATGGGGGGGATCGCGAAGATCCGGGTGACCGACAACGGCGAGGGCATGACACCGGAAGAGGCGGCCCTTGCGTTCCATCCCCACGCGACGAGCAAGATCCGGGATATCGCCGATCTCTGTGCCATCCGCACCCTGGGGTTCCGGGGGGAGGCGCTCGCGAGCATCGCCGCCGTCGCGGAGGTGACCCTGATCACCCGTCCCGGGGGAGCCGGGGCGCTCGCCGGAACGAGAGTAGTCATCCGGGGAGGGGAGATCATCGAGAAGAGCGAGGTGGGGGCGCCTGAGGGGACGACGGTCGTCGTGGAGCGCCTCTTCTACAACACCCCCGCCCGCCGGAAGTTCCTCAAAAGCAGGAACACCGAGCTCGCCCACATCTACGCGGTCGTGGAGAACCTGGCCCTCGCGCACGGCGAGGTCGCCTTCCGGGTGGTGCACAACGGGAAGGAGCGGATGGCGACCCAGCGGTCGGGGGGGCTCCTGAACACCATCGCAGGCCTCTACGGCGCCGAACTCGCCCGGTCGCTCGTCCCGGTCGAAGGAGGGCTCCTCTTCCTCCGTATCGGCGGCTACGTCTCCCGGCCGTCGGAGAGCAGGGGGAACCCGTCGCAGGTGGTCATCAGCATCAATGGCAGGAGCATCGCCTCCCGCCAGATCGCCGCCGCCGTCAGGGAGGGCTACGGCACCCTCCTCCCGAAGGACCGTTACCCGGTGGCGTTCCTCGACCTCTCGATCGACACCGATCTCGTGGACGTCAACGTTCACCCGACGAAAAGGGAGGTCCGCCTCTCCCGGGAGCGCGAGATCCTCCCGGCGGTTGCGGCCGCCGTCGAGGAGGCGCTTGCCGGGCACGACCTCGTCGGAGACATACCGGCCGAGCCGGTGCAGCAGCAGATCGTCCCGCGGGAGCCCGGACCGGAGCCGGCACCGGCGGCCGGCGAGCCCGGAGCGTCCTACACCGCGGGGCACCGCGAACTCGCCCTCTCCGACAAGCAGCTCCGCCGGACGGAGACGGAGGGGGGAGAGAACCTCCTCCCGGCCATGGAGCCGATCGGGCAGGTGGCGGCGACCTACATCGTGGCGGAGGGGGCCGACGGCACCCTCTACCTCGTTGACCAGCACGCGGCCCATGAGCGGATCCTCTACGACCAGGTCGTGGAGCAGCGCGATGCAAAAGCCGGGTCGCAGGAACTGATCATGCCCGTCGTCCTCTCGCTCCGTCCAAAGGAGTCGGCCGCGCTCCGGGACGCGATGCCGCTCCTTGCCGACGGGGGGTTCGTGGTGGAGGAGTTCGGCCGGGATACCTTCGCCGTCCGGGCGGTGCCCGCGGCCCTCGGCGCGGTCGAAGACCCCGGGACGGTCAGGGAGACGATCGCCGACCTCCTCGCCGACGCGTCCCGCACCGTCCCCGACCGGCGGGAGGCGGTCACCTGCATCGTCGCCTGCAGGGGTGCGGTGAAGGCCGGCGCCCTTCTCACGCACGACCAGCAGAAACGCCTCCTCGCACAGCTCGCCCGGACGAAGACCCCCTGGACGTGCCCGCACGGGAGGCCGACGGTGGTGGCGTTCGATAAGAGGAAACTCGACGGGATGTTCCGGCGGGGGTAGGGTGGGCGGCCCGGGGATACCCCGCAGGGAACTATCGCATATAACCAGCCTTTTTTGAGATTAGTCGAGAATAATTGGCTTTAAGGGCAAAAGCCCGTATGACAATGGCTTTATTCTCAGGAGATCAGAACGGCTATATGTCACAGCGGGACTGACCCGCTGCAGACGAAAGGATTGAATCATGTGACACTACTCCAGCAGATTCGCCTCTGGATGATGACCAGGAGCAGGGGGAAGCAGTATCATGACTGTGAGAACGACTCAGTCATCGAACCCTACTTCGATATCTCTCCCGAAGCGACCCTCCCTTCGGATATCCCCGATATCCCGCTGGAAGAGATCATCAGGTGACGGGGAACGTCCCCCCAAACGTCCTGCCGAACGGATCACCTCTCAGTAATCTCATATCACCCGCCACCTTTTTTTGAGAACACCGTCTCCACCGTGTGCTGCCCTCATGGCCCGGGCGGTTCCAGGAGTATCACCGGGAGTCCGGACGGGGGCATGGCCCGGAAAAAGGGGTCAGAGAAACCGGAACGACTCCGCCGTCGGAGCCGCATCGACGTTGTAAGCATCGTACTCCGGAGGGAACACCGTGTGCATGACCGAGTAGACGGCGTTGTCCCTGACGGCATAACGGATGACGAAAGTGTACCGGTCCTCGTCGACGATGGGGACGGAGTAGACCGACTCGTACGCCGGGATGCCGTCGAGAGAAGTCTTCTCCGTGGAGACCCATTCGGCCCCGATATCGGCCTTGAGATCCTCTGTGTAGGTCGCGTTCAGCGCCTCGAGAACCTTCTCCGCATCGGCGGTTCCCTGGCCCGGGAGCGGGTTCGTGTTCACGCGGACCTCCTCGTGCTTATCCGGCGAGGAGAACCATACGCTCTCGCCCGACTCGGTGTAGAACCATCCCTCCGGGCAGGTGACGGCATAGCCGTAGGTGGCGTTGATATAGGTGCCGTTCCCGGGAACAGGCGCCGGCGTCGGGGTCGGGACAGGGGTCGGGCCGGGCTCAGGCGACTGCGGCGAGAAGAGTCCCGGCAGCAGAACCGCCAGGACAACGGCCAGAGCAGCCACAAGAACACCGATGATCAGCAGTCTCTGTGATTTCATGCTATCCGGTTACGTGGCCCGGACAAGGATAAATACTCTTCAGTCGGGTTCTGGTGACGGCCGCGATCATTCCTTCGATCGGCGGGCGTGTCGGGGCGGCATGTTCCCGGAGAGGGAGAAGACCTCTTCGCCTGCGTTTTGGCGGCTGCCATCAGGAAACCCCGACGACCGAAGCCGCCGCGGGAGCACGGACGTCGGCGATCAGGTCGTCGAGGGTATCCACGTACTTCACCCGGATGCCGAGGTTCTCCTCGATGTACTCTTTCGTATCCATGACGACCGGCCGTTGCCTCGCTATCCTCAGTCCGCCGAACGAACGGTCCTCCTCCCGGTACTCGATCATCTGGTCGTTCTCGTCCGAGAGGATCAGGAGCGTCTTCCCGCTCACCGCGGCGGCCTCGGCCTTCTCGAGGATTCCGCCGACCGGGCCGATCTTCCCGTTCTCATCGATGGTCCCGGTCACGGTCACGCTCTCGTTGAGCGGGAAGTCCTCCAGCACCGAGAGGAGGAGCGTGGCCATCAACGCCCCGGCGCTGGGGCCGTCGATCTCGGAGACCTCTTCCGGGCCCTGGATGCTGAAGATGATATCGCTCTCCGCAAGGTTCACGCGGGAGTGGTTGGCGGCGACAACGACCGCAAGGTTCGCGGCGTCCTGAAAGACTATCCCCATCAGGGGTGTCGTCTGGATGAGCACCCTCCCCTTGCCGGGCACGACCTCGACCGAGACGTTCACCATCGCCCCCTCCTCGATCACCTCCTCGTAGAGGAACGGGCCGCCCCGGTCGACCTCGATCTTCTGAAGAATGACCGGCACCTGCATCGAGGCAGCACTCCCGTTCGCCGGCCCTCTTCCGGGCGGGAGAGGGGTCAGTGTCGCAGTCGGGAGGGTATCGGTCTCCTCCGGTTTGGAGAGCGCCGGGGAGAGGTCGTCCGCCGGCACGAGGACGACGGCCAGGAGGAAGACGTTCGCAACAAGCGATAGAACGAGCAGAATCGTCAGGGTCTTCTCCCGTATGCGCATACGCTGCCCGAATATCACTCATCCGGATATATACCTTTCCGCTGAGCGACGGTTCGCTAGAACCGGAGCTCGAGCACCGAAGAACGATGTTCCATCAGGAACGGAGTTCGAGCACCGGAGGTGCGAGGTGCGACTGGTGACTGGCGCGAGCATCGCGAGCGGCAGGAGCTTGAGCACCATAGGTGCGACGGCTCGTTAGAGCCGGGGCAAACACTGCTCCCCGGCAGTGCCGGTGCAGTGTTCCGGGCCCTCATCGTTACCCTCCGGACGCCGCCCCTCAACTCGCAGATCCGGGTCAGGGCTCCGGCTTTTTGACCGCCTTCACCCGTCATCGTACCTTCTGCAACGGGCCGTCCCAGCAGGGTCTGCAGGTCATCACGCTCCGCCCCCTCACTCTTGAACCATTCCGGACCTAAAAAGCCGATAGCCGGCAAATTTCACCAGGATTCTCACGCTTCGCTCCGTAGCGCACACAGGAACACTTCAATACGATTTTATCCTCCTCTGCCGGAAGAAAAAGTAATGAACCAGGTACCAGAGCGCCTCCTGCGCGTTTACCTGCCCGCGTGCGTCCTCGGCGTGACGATCCTCCTCATCGCCGCTGCAGGCTGCACGAACACCGCCTCGGCAGATGGTGATTCCATCTCCGGGAACGTGGTGGGGGATTACGCGGGAGGAACAATCTACGTTGCGGCGATCGACGCCGCGGCGTATACGGCATCGGATATCAGGGTTATGGAGACCGGGGAGCATCCCGAACGCTCGCAATACGTCAGCGGTTTTGCCGCGCTCGATGCGCCGGGCGATTACGTCATCTCCGGACTTCCCCCGGGCAACTACACCATCTACGCCTGGGCGGATACGGATGACAACGGCCGGATCGACCACCTCGATTACCGCGACCCGACCGGGTGGTACTGCACGCCGTCGCACCTTACCCCCGTCGGAGTCGCCGTTACGCCCGGAAGTGCCGCGACCGGGATCGATGTAACCCTCGTCGCCCCGGCGCCCTACCCCGACGATGATCGGGAGATCGCCGTCGGCAGCGGCGGCGGAAGGCTCACGGTCCAGAAAGGCTGCCACGTTCTCCAGGTATGGGGAACGCCGGAGGAGCGGGCGCATGCCTACGGCTACCTCTGCGGCCCGCAGATCCGGGACTGGATCGACTACGTCCTGATCGAGTCGTTCATGCAGTCGCCCGCCGACTACGAGGACCTCTTCATCCCCTACATCAGGGAGCACATGGCACCGGCAAACCCGACGTACATGGCCGAACTCGACGCCATGCTCGCCGGGATGACCGCAGGCGGCACGGATCTCTACCTCCCGCCGGTCTCGCGGAACATCACCCGCTACGACCTCCTCGCGGAGAACACCTACGACTTCATGCTCTACTACAAACTCTACGGCCTCTACATGGGCGATCTCGGCATCAACCGCACCGTGACCGGCGACGCCGGCGTCTCGCCGCACCTCTGCACGAGCGCGATCGCCTGGGGCAACCTGACGGAGAACGACGAGCTTGCCGGCGGGTTGATC
Organism: Methanoculleus oceani; assembly: GCF_023702065.1. Classification (NCBI taxonomy): domain Archaea; kingdom Methanobacteriati; phylum Methanobacteriota; class Methanomicrobia; order Methanomicrobiales; family Methanomicrobiaceae; genus Methanoculleus; species Methanoculleus oceani. The sequence continues at coordinate 822,805 of NZ_QFDM01000002.1, forward strand.
CACGGCAAGAACATGGACGGCGAGAACGACCTGCGGAAGGTCACGGTGAACGGCCTGCTCGTCATCGCGACCGACCCGGGTCCGGGCGCGAAACGCACGGTCGGGATAGACTGGCCCGGGTTCATCGGGACGTTCAACGGCATGAACGAGGACGGCCTTGTGCTCGTGCCCCACTCGTCGCCGTCGATCCCTGACTGGAACGCGACCAACCTCACGCCCACCACCTTCCTCTACATGGATACGCTCAGGAGCGAGAGCGACGTTGCCGGGGCGTGGGCCTACTGGGAGAAGGCGAACGGGACCAGGACCGGCGGAAACAACGCGGGGGTCTCGGCACCCTACGGGAACGGGACGGGAAGCGTCCCGGCGGCCTTCGAGACGGACTCCTACGGCGGCGCGGTGCGAGGACCGGGCGTCGTCGAACCGGACGACTGCCTGCTCATCGCGAACAACTACTACCTCTACCGGGGCGCCTATCCCCCTGCGGTCGAGCGGGTGGACGGCTGCCACGCCGGGGTCAGGGACACTGACTACCGCTACCGGAACATGCTCGCCGTTCTCGACGGCTACCGGGAGGAAGGAAAGACCATCGGCACGCCCGAGATGATCGCGCTCATGCAGTCGGCGTCCGTCTCGGAGGAGTACCGGGGCACCACCGAGTACACCTTCATCGCGTACCCGGATGCGGGTGCGTTCGCCATTGCAAAGGAGGACCTCGCGGCGGGGATTTTAGATGCACCGTTCGCGGAGTTCGCGCACTTTGAGTTCGACGAGGTTTTCGAGCGACCCTCCCCGGCGTGAGGGAGACTCGCCGCTCTTTTTCATCAAAACACGCAAGAAAACCGCACATGCCGTTTTGCGGACTATTTTCCGGCCGAAAATCCAGACGACAGGCGGCGCCGTGCGACACTCGAACCTGCTACCCGGAAAATCACGCCCCCATCCGGCAGAGGTCCCACATCGCCCGGAGGACGTAGAGGGTCTCGTCTTCGAGCGCCTCCTCGTCGACGACGAACGAGACGAACCCCTGGCGGGCAAAAAGTTCCCGGACCTCGTCGGGCCCGGTCAGCGACGAGACCAGGAGCAGGACCCGCCCGAACGGCGAAAGCACCCGGCCGATATCCGCGACGAATCGCTCGATCGTCGCCCGCCCCGTCGGCCCGCCGTCGAGGGCGTACTCAAGCCAGTCGTCAAGCCGCTCCTCGGGGAGCGTCGGGAGGTAGGGCGGGTTGAAGAGGATGAGATCGAACGGGCCACAAAGCCCCGCGAAGAGGTCCGTCCGGACCGCTTCCACCCCGCGGGCGCGGGCGCACGCGACGGCGTGGGGGTTGATGTCGGTCGCGACCACCGACGCCGCCCGGCCAGGAAGTCCGGCCGCGACGTAGCCGCTCCCGATCCCGACCTCGAGCACCCGGTCGGCCGGCCGGACCTCGGCAAGCGCCGCCCGGAGGAGGAGTTCGGAGTCCTCGGCGGGAGAATAGACCTGGTCGGGGAGCATCCTCAACTCCCGCTCATCTTGTTTGCTATCAGCGCAAACTCCTCGAGCGTCAGGTCTTCGGGCCGACGCTGCAAGAGGTCGTCGGGGAGATCCGCGATCGTCCGCTCGATCGCCCCGGGTGCAAACACATCCCCGCCGCTCCGGAGGCCCTTCCGGACGGTCTTTCGCCGGTGGGAGAAGAGCACCCGGACGACGTCGGCGTAGACCTTCCGATCCGCGATCGGGTACGGCGGCTCGTGCGGCGTTATCCGGACCACCCAGGAGCGGACCTGGGGCCTCGGGCGGAACGAACCGGGCCCGAGGTCGAGCAGCGGTTTTACGGAGGCATAGGTCTGCACCATCACCGAGAGCCGGCCGACGTTCGCCGTCCCCGGCGGCGCGATCATCCGCTGGGCGAACTCCTTCTGGTACATCAGGACCGCGACCTCAAAGCCGATCTCGAGCAGCCTGAACGTAATCTTCGAAGAAACGGAGTAGGGGAGGTTCGCGACGACGATATCGAACGGCGGGATATCCACCTTCTTCGCGTCGCCTCTGACGATCTCGAGACGGCCCTCCGCGATCTCGTCGGCAAAGACAATCTCGAGTTCTTCCACGAGAGCCGGATCGATCTCTACCGCGATGACCTCTGCACCCCGGTCAAGGAGGGCGCGGGTGAGGATCCCTTCGCCGGGCCCGATCTCGAGCACCCTCCGACCGGAAACGTCGACAAAACCGGCAATCTTCTCGACGGCCCTCCGGTCGACGAGAAAGTGCTGATCCCTCGGAGCGCTCATCTCGATGTGAAGACGTGATACTTCTCGTCCGGGTCCTCGATCTCGTGCAGGATCCGGCTGACGATCATCCGATCCGGGTGCGGAAGCGACTTGATCCGCCCGGAGATGTCGGCGAAGCTCTCGAACGGCTTCTTCCCCCGCTGCTCGATGATCTCCCACATCAGCTTCTTCCCGATGCCGGGAAGCAGGTGCAGCATGTGGAACTTCGGCGTGATGGGCACGGACTTATTGAAGAAATCGACGAACCGCGGCTCGTTCTCGCGGACGATCTGCTCGACCACGAACGGCAGTTCGAGTTTTGCCGTCGCTGTCAGGTCGCCGTAGCTGATCCGCCGCTTGACACGCTCGACCTTCTCCCGCTCCGCATCGCCGATGTAGACGCGGTCGTAGATCTGGATATCCGCACCCGCCTTCGGGACGAGCTCGAGCAGTTTGAACTGGTCCACACCGACTGCCTGGACTACCGGTTCGCGCTTATAGACCGGACGCTGGTCGCTCGCATATCCCATCGGAAGGATATCGATAACTACCGCATTCTCCTCTTTCCTTTCGGTCTTCATTGACACCACCCCTTCTGTTAGAAGTGAGTCATTACCAGATCGAGGATCTCGTCCAGTTCGTCCGTCGTGAGGTTGAACCGTTCTTTGGCGTAGATTGCCCGAAGTTCGTCCCGGGTCCGCGGCATCAGGTTCGCGATGCGGTAGGCGATCTCCTCTTTCATCTTCTCGAGTTTGATGAGCTCGTCGACGAGTTCGCGGGCCTTCTCGGAGGATGTCTTTGAAAGATGATTGGCATGCTCGATACTCTTACGAAGCTCGTAGGACATCTCTTCTCCGGACTCGAGCCGGACCGCCTCCACGGAAAGGAGTGTCTCACGCAGTTCGGGAAGCAGCATCCGCTCTTCGCTCACGATTCGTTTTACCTTCATGCCAATCACTACTGTTGAGGATTATACTTTCTGCGCTTTTAGATGTTGCGGTCTCGCAATCACCTGTTTTATCGTATCTCCATCCCTGACTTCGAGCAGCCATGCGCGTCCGCGCTGTCCGATGACCGTGCCGGTCTTCCCGTGGAATCTCCGGTGGGGCATGCCCTTCTGGACACTCGGTTCGACCACGACGTGCACCCTCTGCCCGAGCTCGAAGTTCTGAATCACCGAGCTGACCGGGGGGATACCGCGTTTTCTGAGGTCCTTCTTGAACTTATACCGCGTCTTCTTGCGTGGTCCATTGTGATGTGCCATGATTACTCACCATACTCGTTCGCTGTTTTGACCAGCACCACATCGAGGCTGACAACACTTGCGGTGCGCCCCAGGATCTGGGCAAGGCTGGGCTGGGTTCTGCCGCTGTCACCCGATACCAGTTCTTTGATGTACAGGCCCGCTTCGCCGACGACTTCGACCCAGTATCTGCCGTCCTGCGTGCCTGTGCACTCGATATCGAGGACCTGCCGTTCCCGAACTTTATCTGCCCGTCGGTGTGACACCCGCAGAGGGGTGCGCTGTCGTATCGTTACACCTTTTAACTGATCGAGGGCCGCTCTGAACTCATCTGGCGTTGCAGAACCGTCAATCTCGACCAGGATCCTGTATTTTTTATGCCCTTTGTCGGATTTAAGGCTTTGCACCATCTTCCGATCCGCCCATCCGGCCAGATGAACCGCCACCCGGCCAACGGCAGTCCGGTTGATCTCCTCCTCGAGTGCTGCGAGGTCCACGGACCGTTTCCGCGGCGCCTCGACCTCCATCACGAAGGGGCGGCCCGACCCGAGCATCCGGGCGTCGATATCCTCTCTCCCGGCACCATGCAGGACGGCGTTCTCCGCGTCGAAGGCCTCGATCACCGGCCGGCCGATCAGCTCCTCGACGGAGTCGGCATACTGCTTGCCGGTGAAGTTGCACTGCTCGCACCCGGCTCCCCGGCATGACCGGCAGTCCCAGTGGGTCTGGGGGATGCCCCGCTCGTACTTCAGGTACCGGCCGGTGAAGAAGACGGGGTTGACCTGCACCTCGACGGTACCCTCAGCGAGGTCGAGGATCGCCACGATGTCGGGCCGCTTCAGGTCGGCCGTCTTCCCGGTGAGGACCGAGACGGCCTTGCCGACTTCCCGGTTCATCTCCGCTTTCAGCGGTTCGGGGTCATGGAGGGAAAGGTCGCTCCAGACCATCTCCTCGCTCTCCGTGACAAGCGGCGGGACCTTTGTCCCGATCAGAAACGTCTCGAACTCGATCCCCCGTACCGCTTCCGCGACCATCGCTGCCCAGGCATCGATGCGGGAGAACTCCCCGCCGCAGATCCAGCAGGACTCCGGCTCCGGTTCGTGGTGCGGCTCGTTTTCCGCAAGCTCCCTGGCGATCCGGAGCGCCCTGCCCCGTTCCTCGTTCGTCAGCCCAAACGACCGCTTGCCGAAGAAACGCCCGAGGCAGTGGTTGCAGGTATCGCCGTATCCAAGAATTGCTTCTACCTCGTGTATGATATCCATCAGGATTCCCTCCGGTCCATCTCGTTTAAGAGGACGGTGATTGTGTGATCGGCATGCAGCGACCGCGGCCCCACCGAGTAGCGGGAGTAGCCCGCGATCAGCGCCTCCTCCTCCGCGGTGAAGTTGTGGTGATCCGAGAGAAGATAGGCCTCCGGGAGCGCCGGAACCGTCCTGACGTCCTCCCCCGCCTCGTCGAGAACCGCGAACGGGATCCCGGCGAGCAACCTTGCGAGCCCGCCGCGGCGGACGTAGACGCCCGGGGTCGACTCCCGGAACTCGTCCCCGCAGGGGATCGAGAGCGCCTTCTTGATCAAGGCGGCGCTGCTCCGCTCGTCCGGCGAGAGGTAACGGACCTCGCTCCCGCGGAAGAGGACGGTCTTCTCCGGACCGGGCTCCCCACAGAGGACGAGGTAACACTCGACGTCGCGCCGCAGGTCGTGGGAGAGAAAGAACGAGGAGTTGATGCAGCGGCAGAGGACGTCCATCCTCCCGCCGCTCCCGGCAAGATCGTTCAGGCTGAAGGTGCCGCTCGTTGCGGCAAGGTGGCCTACGACGGCAAACCGCTTCATCTACTGGGTCCTGCCGAACTTCTTCATCATGCGCTGCATGTTGAACTTGCCGCCGCCCATGCCCCGCATGCCTTTTAAGGCACGCTGCATGATCTTGTAGTACTTGATGAGGTCCCGGACGTCGTCGGGCGCCACCCCGGCACCCCGGGCGATCCGCTGGATCCTCGAGCTCCCGATCATTGACGGGTCGTCGAGTTCCGGGGGCGTCATCGAGTCCATGATCACCTTGTAGCGCTGCATCTTGGTGCTGGTGATATCGTAGGCGTCGTCCGGGATCTGCATGCCGCCGAGGGGGAGCATGCTCATGATCTGCTTCAAGGGCCCCATCTTGTTCAGCGCCTCGAGCTGTTTGTACATGTCCCGGAGCGTGAACTTGCCCTTGAGCATAGCGTTCACATCGAGATCCTCGGCCGAGACCGCCTCCTCCGCCCGTTCGACGAGCGCTTTCAGGTCGCCCATCCCGAGCAGCCGGGAGATGAACCCGTCCGGGTCGAACCGCTCGAGGTCGTCGATCGTCTCGCCGCTCCCGATGAAGACGATCCCGCTCTGCGTCTCGGCGACGGCCGAGAGTGCGCCGCCGCCCCGGGCAGTGCCGTCCATCTTGGTGACGAGGACACCGTCGATCCCGATAGCCGCGTGGAACCGGCGGGCCTGTTCGCTCGCCTGCTGGCCGAGCGCAGCGTCGATCACGAGCCACCTGTGGTCGGCGTGCGAGATCTCGTTGATGTTGACGATCTCCTCGATCAGGTTCTCCTCGAGGGCGTGCCGCCCCTGGGTATCGATGATGATCACTTCGTAGATCTTGCGGAACTTGGGGAGACCCTCCCGGACGATCCGGAGAGCGTCCTGTTCCCCGGGGTCGCCGAAGCAGGGGACGCTGATCCGGTCGCAGAGCGTCTTGAGCTGCTCATAGGCGCCCGGGCGGAAGGTATCGGCGCAGATCACCCCGACCCGCAGCCCTTTGCGCTGGAAGTAACGGGCGAGCTTCGCGGTCGTCGTGGTCTTCCCGCTCCCCTGCAGCCCCGCCATCAGGATCGTCTGGGGCTGGAGCGCCACCTCGCCCGGCGTTCCCATCATCCGGACGAGTTCCTGGTAGACGATCCGCAAGACGTGCTCCCGGACGCCCATCCCCTTCGGGGGCTCCTCCCCGAGGGCTCGCTGCTTGATCGCCTGGGAGAGCTGCATCACGAGTTTGACGTTGACGTCGGCGGAGAGGAGCGCCCGTTGCAGGTCGCGCACCAGTTCGTCGACCGCCGCCCGGTCGATCACCGTCTTGCCGGCAAGTTTCCTGACGGCGTCTTTCAAGGACGTACCAAGGTTATCGAGCATCAGGATTCATCTCCCAGCAGTTCGTTCACCACGGTCCGGGGATCGAACGGCATGATGTCGTCGTAGCCCTGGCCAATCCCGAGGAAGAGAATTGGTTTTCCAACGGTGTGCGCAACCGATATGGCCGCGCCCCCCTTCGGGTCCATATCCGCCTTCGTCAGGACGACCGCGTCGGTGCCGACGGCCTTGTTGAACTCGTCGGCACGGATGACCGCATCGTTCCCCGCCACCGCCTCGTCGACGTAGACGACGAGGTCGGGCTTCATGACCCGCCGTATCTTCTCGAGCTGGTTCATGAGATTCGCCCGGTTGTGGAACCGGCCCGCAGTATCGGCGAGGACGACGTCGATATCATGCGCTTTCGCGTACTGGACCGCGTCGAAGAGGACCGCAGAAGGGTCGGCGCCCGCCTGGTGCTGGATGGTCTTGATCCCGAGACGGTCGGCGTGGGTCCGGATCTGCTCGATCGCTCCCGCCCGGTAGGTGTCGCCTGCGCCGATCACGACCGAGAACCCGTTCTTCTGCAGGTATTGCCCGACCTTGGCGACGGTCGTCGTCTTGCCGGTCCCGTTCACGCCGGTGAAGAGGATCTTGACCGGGCGTTCGCGACTCGCGATGAAGTCACGCAGATCGAGGCCTTCGCCCAGCACCCCGCAGAGCGCGGAGCGCAGGGTGGAGACGACCAGGTCGTCGACCGAAGAGCCGATCTTTTTGTGCTGGCCCACGAGGTCCCGGCGCATCCGGGCGATGATCTCGTCCGTGACCGGGAGTGCGACGTCGTTTTCGAGGAGGACCATCTCGAGTTCGAAGAGCGGCTCCTCGATATCCTTCTCCCGGAGGAGAACCTCCCGCTCCCGGACGAGGACCTTCAACTTGTTGAAAAACGTGGGTTTCTCCCGCCCATCCCCCGGTGCCTCCTCCCCGGAGACCGGGGGTTCGGGCGTGACCGGGTGAGAGGGCGCGGGCTCCGCAATCTCTACTTCCTCAACCTCTTCGGCAACCGGGGGTGCCGGTTCGGCTCCGGCAACCTCCTCGATATTCGAGGTGAATTTGCTCCTGATATTCTGAAGTTTGTTCTTTAAGGAATCAAACATTATCAACTTCCGCCCTGGCCTGCCTGAGCCTGCCGGGCCCCCCGGTAAGCCGCCTCGAGGCGCCGGGAGATCTCCGTTGCCTGCCCCTGCAACTGCTCGACCGAACCTGCGACTTTCTTCTCCACTGCCTCAAGTTCGGTTATCCGATCCCCGAGATACTCCACCGCATCCGCGCTGGCCCTCTCAACAGAGACGTCGGCCCCGATGTTCACGAGAACGTGACCGGCATCGAGCACCTTCACCCGGAGATATGCGCCGCCCCCGATGGGGAGAAGAACGATGCCGTCCTCGTTCTCCTGGACGGCCCGGAGGGTCTCGACGGCGGCGGCGGCCTCAAGGCGCTGCTGCTCGATCATCGAGAGCTGCTGCGTCAGGAGTTCTATCTGCTGCCCGTACTCGTTCAAGTACATCTGGAGGGTCTGTATCTCGCGAGGATCTGCCTGGTTCACGTCATTCACCAGCTACTACGTTAACCGATTCGATAGTGATATAACTTCTCTTCAGGCGGTGTTTGCTCCCGATATCCGCAAAGATCTTCTCTTTTGCCTGGTTTTCGTTCGGGGCGCCGATGACCTTCCGGTACGGTTTCCACTTGTTGTTGATCTTACACGCGCCTATAATTTCAAACGTCTGGTTCTCCATGACTGTATCACTCCAAAAACCCAAAGACTTCTTCTATTCGTCCCAGTTCAAACCCGCTCGTAACGGACCCTGCGATGTACCCCTTGCTGTTCGCAAGGACTCCGGTGCCCACGAGACCGCTTCCCATGTTGACCGACCCGAGGCCGATCGGAAGGTCGACGACCCGTTCGAGGCCGGCGATCTCCGTATCGTTGGCTCTCGGGTGAACGAGAATGCCCTTGTTCGTCGCAGACCCGGCCATGCCGACGGTTTTGATGCCGCCAAGCGATAACCGGACCACCGGCACAGAGAGGAACGACCCGATCTCCTCGGCGACATCGATCTCCATCTCGGGATGGACGGCGGCAACATAGTCGTTTGCGAGGATAACGTTGCCCGCCGCGTTCATGGAACCCTCGAGCAGGAGAACGTCCCGGTGCTCCCTGAGGACCGTCAGTTCCTCGTCGGTAACGAGGCCGCTGACGACCAGGCCCTGGCTGTTTCCCGCAACAAGCGAGCCGATGATGCTGCTTCCCTGAATATAGGTGCTCACGATCTCGACATCGAGTTCTCGTGCGAGAGCCTCGGTGAACTCCCCGGGCGCCCCGGGGTACACGATCGCTATATCCTCAAAGACGCGGGCGTAAACGCCTATGTTCGGATCGCCGGACAGATCGATCGTCCCTGTCATTTCACTCCTCGGCGAGTTCGGCCTGAACCTGCCCGTCCTCGAACTTCATCGCGCGGACGCGAATCTTTCGCGGGGGCTTCTGGCTGCCGTTCTCCCAGACCTTCTCGTTGATGCTTCGGTCGAGTTTGACGTCTTCACTCTTCATGTGCCGCACAAGAAACGCCCTGATGTCCTTGATGGCGGTGTTGCCCCTCTTCCACCGGGGTGCACGCTTCACGTCGCGGAGGGGGATGATATAGATATGTTCCTTCAATGCCTCTGCCATAGTCTTACACCTTCAGAGAACTCCGTCTCCAGTTGCGCCGCTTCGGATGCGACGCAACCGCACGGTTGGTCCTGATCATCACCCATGCAGGCACGCGGCGGTTCTGCTCGCATGCCTTTGCCAGCCGGATCTTCCGGCCCTTCATTAACTTGCTCATAACTCTCACTCTCGCACTCTTTCAGGTATTCTTCCTCGCGACCACCAGCGACTGCAGGTGATGGGGAGGGAAGAGCAGCGCCGGATCGATGCCGCGAGCGCGAAGCGCATCCCGGATCTCCCCTTCGTAGTCGCCGTTCCCGATGACGCCCGTCTCCCCGTACCGCACCACGAGCAGCCGCCCGGCGAGGCGTTCCACCTCCGGTTTCCCGTAGCCGAGGAGCGGCCGGACGTAGGAGCAGCCGGTGGTCATCTCCAGGTGCTGCACCTCGGATCGCTCGATCCGGGGGACCCGGTCTTCCCGGCGGGTGCCGTCTCCGACCACCGCATACTCGCGGGAGAGGATCTCGATCGCCGTCCGGTGGACCATATCGATCGCGTCGTTCGGGTAACCGCACGTTAGCAGCAGGTCGACAGCCTCTTCGAGGAGGTCTCGCCCGAGCACTCTTTTCCTGAAGGGAAGGTCCAGGGCGGCCGCTGCAGCCCGCACCTCCGGAACCTCACGGTCGGGATCGAATACACAGGTATTCAGTTCCACGCCGTAATCGCGCGCGAGCATGATTGCCGCCAGCGCACTATCTTTCCCTCCCGAGAAGAGCACACCCGCTTCCATTACTTCCGCGTAATCCTGAACTCTTTCTTCGACGGCGTCAACTGGGCAAGCAGGCCCTTTAACTGCTCGTCGGTGATCCGCTGCCGGACTCTGCCGCTCTGCGCGAGCATCACCAGTTGCTGCTCGACCGCTTTTGCAAACTCCGGCCGGGTCAACTTGATGGTATTGAGTCTCTCCCTCGCTTCAGGTTCGAGGATCTCCATGAGCGCAGCACGGACCTGTGCGTCGATCTGTTGCTGGCGTGCTGCCTCATCTTCCATCGACTGCTGGCTCATCGCCTGCCGTTGCATCTGTTCCATCTTCCGGCGGCGGAGTTCCGCGAGTTCGTCGTCTACCATCAGTCATACCTCCTTTCGATCAGTACTTCGCAAGTCCCGGAGCAACCTCGGCAGCCTGAGCCTTCAGGCTGTTTGCGGTGTTGTCCAGGAAGGATCTGCCGGCCGGGGTGACCGTGCGCCCGCCGCTCGAATGAGAGACGTAGCCGGCCGCTTCGAGCTGCTGGAAGAGCTTCCGGACGATCGCACCGCTTCCCTTCCTGAACTGGGAGGGAGCCGGGCCCCGGTTACGCTTGCCGCCGTAGATGGAGCGCATCCGCTGGATACCGACCGGACCGTCGGTGTAGATACGCCGGAGAACCGACGCCGCACGCACATACCACCAGTCGTCATTCTCGGGGGGCATCTCTTTGTGTACCCCCGTCTTTGCAAAAGCGGCCCAGTCGGGGGGCTGAATCTGCGGGTTTTTCTTGAGTTCTTCTGCCACCTGCCGGATGAACATATCGGCAGGGATGTCATATACAGTCGTCATAGATGAACCTCACTCTCGCTAACAGTCTTTACATATTCGTCCAGTGATGTTTTATATATTTCGAGGATTGTGCCCGGACGATCGGCCTCGCCGCTCCGTGAGGACGAGTGTCCGCCCCCGGACCTCGACCAGGACCGCACCGGCCGATGCCGCTATCTCCTCGGGATCGACTTCGGTGTTCCGGAGCCATCTCACCTTGACGACCTTCCGGTCTTTGAGCTGGCGTCGGATCTCATCGATCATAACGCTTGTGATACCCCGCTTTCCCACCCAGATGGTGGGTTTGAGATCCTGATACGATTCTTTACTCATGGTTGAGGCCTCCCGACCGGATACCGTGACCGGTGCCCGCAGGCAAGACAGGTGACGACCACGCGGCCCCGGTGGATCCTGACCCGGGCGTTCGACCCGGGGACCAGGTAGACGCTGCACCGGCGGCAGAAACGGCGTTTCAGCGGCCGCTCAATCCGTATCCGGTGGCGCATGCCGATCTTCCGGGCCAGTTCCACACAGCGGTTGCTCCAGACGGGGTTTTCCGGGTAGAACTCCGCGGCACGCGCAAAGAGGACGGCGATCCTCTCGCGGGCGAGCCTCCGGGAGCCAGATTTTCGTGTAGTATCTGCCATGGTGCGATCCGTTCCATCGAATATGGTGGGTCTTGAGATAGGAGGGGAGAGAATATATAAGAGTTTGATGCCTGGGGTCAGCGGATCCGCACCCGCCGACCGGTGACCTCCAGGCGGTCTTCGCAGAAGAGTTTTACGGCGAACGGGAGGGCTTCGTGCTCCTCGACGAGGATCCGGTCGGCGAGCGTCGATTCGTCGTCGTCCGGGAGGACCGGAACGCACCGCTGGACGACGATGGGGCCGGTATCCATCCCCTCGTCCACCAGGTGGACGGTGCAGCCCGAGACCTTCACCCCGCTCTCGACCGCCTGCCGCTGAGCATGCAGGCCGGCAAACGACGGGAGCAGGGCAGGGTGGATGTTCATCATCCGGCCCGAGAACTCGTGGACGATACCGGGCCCGAGGATCCGCATGTAGCCGGCGAGGACGAAGAGGTCCGCCCGGCAGCTCCGCATCGCATCGAGGAGTGCCTCCTCGTAGGCGGCCTTCGAGGAGAAACGCGCATAGTCGATGACTGTAACCGGCATCCCGGCAGCTTCGGCCCGCTTGATCGCGTATGCCCCGGGGTTGTCGGTGACGAGACCGACGCAGACCGCCGGGATCTCGGCGGCCGCAATGGCATCGATCACCGCCTGAAAGTTCGATCCTCTCCCCGAGGCGAGTACCGCTATCCGCTTTTTGTCACCAGGTCTCTCTCTATCCATGAATATCGTTCTCCGGACTTACCGGGCCTCCCCCGGCCCGGTCTGAGGTGCGAGGATCAGTTTCACCTTGACGATCCGCCGGCCCCGCATCTGCATCACCACCAGCGTGATGTTGCTCTCCTCGACCTTGACCACCTCGCCGCGGCGGGGGATGTGCCCCAGCCGGTCGATGACAAGGCCGCCGATGCTCTCGTAGGTATCCGTCAGCGGGAGGGCCAGGTTCAGGTCCTCGTTGAGGTGCTCCACCCACGCCCGTGCGTCGACCAGGTAGACGCCTTCCTCGATCTGCTGCACCTCGGGCTCCTCCTCGTCGAATTCGTCCATGATCTCGCCGACCAGTTCCTCGAGCATGTCTTCGACCGTCACGATACCGGCAAACGACCCGTATTCGTCGAGAACGACCGCCATATGCTGCTTCTTCAGCTGAAGCTCCTTTAAGAGCTCGTCGATCTTCTTGCTCTCGGGAACGAAGTAGGGCTCGTACATCAGGTTTCCGATCGTTGCGCTCGTCTGCTGGCGGAAGACCGCGGCAAAGACGTCCTTGACGTTCAAGAGCCCGATGACGTTATCGATATGCTCGTGGTAGACCGGAATTCGGGAGAAACCTGTCTCGTTGAAGATGGAGAGGGCGTTCTCGAGCGTGGCCGTATTCTCGATCATGACGACGTCCACCCGGGGCGTCATTACCTCGCGAACTGTCGTGTCTCCAAAGCGCAGCACGGAGTAGAGCATGTCCCGCTCCTCCTCTTCGATGGTGCCCTCCTCCTCGCCGACGTCGATCCACTCCTTGATCTCCTCCTCGGTGACGACCGGCTCGGTCACGCCGGGCCTGAAGGCAAACTGCCCCTTGATGCGGTCCAGGACCCAGAGCACCGGGTAGAGCACCTTCGAGAGGTAGAGGATCGGGCGGGCGACACGGAGCGCGAGTTCCTCGGTGTGTCGGGAGGCGTACATCTTCGGCCCGATCTCGCCGAAGATCAGCATCAGGATGACCGTGACGCCGGTCGCTATCCCGATACCGACGTCGCCGTAGATGGCGATGGCGATCGCGGTCGCGAGCGATGCTGCGGCCACGTTGACGACGTTGTTCCCGATCAGGATGGTTATCAGGAGGGCATCGGTCGACCGTTTCAGCGTATCGAGGGCTTTCGCTCCTTTACGGCTCTGGTTCAAGAGTGCCCGAACTTTCGCCCGGGTTATCGAGATAAGGGCGACTTCCGAACTTGAGAAGAAGCCCGAAAGGAGCAGACAAACAATGAATAAAATGATCTCTATGGTTAGAAGGTCTACGACTACCATTTACTCCACGCCGCATCAAGCGGCAGCATCCGGTATTGGTTCATTGCCGGGATTTTATGAATTATGTCGTGGGCAGATGTTATAAAACCAGCGCTTCAGGAGAATATCTCCTGTAGTGTCTCCAATTCGCGCATGAGGAGCACAACCTTCTCTTCGGATGAGAGAGTCTCCGGAAAGACCATGTCCTCGAGTTCCAGGGTGAGATACCCGCCGTAGCCCCGGTCTGCAAGTTCCGCAAGCACCCGGGTCGCGGCCGGGTCGCCATGTATGGGGTGGTGGGGTCGCCCGTTCCCGCCGAGTGCGCTGACGTGGACGTTCGTCATCCTCTCGATGCAGAGATCGATGAACCGGATCGTCTCGTCGCAGGACGTCATCATGGCGTGCCCCATATCCAGCGTGAACCAGAGCCAGGGTTCCCGCTCGAGCACCTCGGCCGCATCCTCGGCGGTGGAGAGGAGGGAGTTGACCCGGGGCTCCAGGTTCTCGATCGCCACCTTCACCTGCGTCCCCTCCGCCGCTTCCCGGACCCTGGCGATGTAATCGTCGAACCGCCGGTAGTCGTAGGCGCTCGGGTGCCGTTTCGCCGTCCTTCTCCCGGGGTGGACGGTGACCACGCCGGCACCCATCCTGTCCGCCATCCGGACCGCCTCGACGGTGTAGTCGACCGATATCTCGGCGACCCGGGGATTGATGGAGCAGGGGTTCAAATCCAGCGTCGGCGCGTGAACGGTGATCGGTGAGAGTTCCGGGTGGCCGGCGATACACCTCGAAAGTTCGTCCTCGGGACGGTCGCGAAGCCAGAAGTGCGGTGTCTCGACCCAGAACTCGAGCCCGTCGAGGCCGGACTCGGCAACGTAGTCGAAGATGTAGTCACAGGGGTACTCGTGGAAGAACATGGTCGAGACGGCGAAACGACCCATAACACTACTTGATATAAACCATCGGTCTAATAGATTGTGATGATGCTCGGCGGTCATTCCACCGGCCCGGAGCGGTTCGGCACTCCGATTCTCGGGGTCTCAGAGGTCTCGGGACTCATCTGCGACCTCCTCGACGACGGCCGCCTGCACCAGATCTGGGTGCGGGGGGAGGTGACCAACTACAGGGACCACACCTCCGGCCACCGTTATTTCTCGCTTTCGGAGCGAAAGGGAAGGAATTCCGCGCTGCTCAACTGCGTGATGTGGCGCACCTATACGTCGGCGCTCGCGTTCGCGCCGAAAGACGGCATGGACGTCCTCGCCTGGGGGTCCGTGGAGGTCTACGAGCCTCACGGCAGGTACCAGTTCATCGTCCGGGAGATGCTCCCGGCGGGCCTCGGCGAGCGCCACCTCATGGTCGAGCGCTGGAAGCAGGAACTCGACGCCGAGGGGCTTTTTGCCCCCGAACGGAGACGGCCACTCCCTCTCTTCCCGCACCGGGTCGGCGTGGTCACCTCCCCGACCGGCGCGGCGGTGAAGGATATCCTCTCGGTCATCTCCCGGCGGTACCCGGCCGAGGTGGTCCTCTCCCCGACGGCCGTCCAGGGCGACGGGGCGCACATCGAGATCGCGGAGGCGATCCGGCGGATCGACGGGCTCGTGGACGTGATCATCGTCGGGCGCGGGGGAGGGAGTTTTGAGGACCTCTTCCCCTTCAACCACCCGGACGTCGTCAGAGCCGTCGCCGCGTGTAAGACGCCCGTGATCAGCGCCGTCGGGCACGAGGTGGACACCGCCCTCTGCGACTTCGCCGCGGACCTCCGGGCGCCGACGCCGTCGGCAGCGGCGGAACGGGCCGTGCCCGAGCGCCGGGAGGTGCTCCGGGAACTCTCCGGGTACGGGGAGAGGATGGAAGTACTCCTTCTCCACCGCCTCGCGGCCTCGGCAAGCGAGGTCGAGGACCTCGCGGGACGCATGCATCCCCGGCGGCTCTCACGCAGGGTTCACGAGCGGATGCAGCGCCTCGCCGAGCACGAGGAACTGCTCCACCGGGCGGCGCTCGCCCGGGTGCAGCGTGAACGGGCCGCCCTCGCGGAAGTCCGCGCGAGCCTTGCGGGGCAAAACCCGCTCGCCATCCTGGAGCGGGGCTACTGCATCGTCGAGTCGGGCGGGAAGGTCGCGAGAAGCGCCGCGGGTCTCCGGCCGAACGACCGCGTGGTGTTGCGAATGAAGGACGGGCGGGCGAGAGCCGTCGTGGAGGAGATAACGTATGACAGAGACCTTTGAAGAGATGCTGGAAGAACTGCGGGGGATTGTCCGGAGACTGGAAGACGGCGAGACGAGCCTTGAGGAGAGCATCGCCATCTACGAACGCGGTGCACTCCTCGTGAAGCAGTGCGAAGACCTGCTCGGCACGGCCGAGATGAAACTCACCGAGCTCGGTCGCGACCGGTAAAGCGGTAGAGCCCCGGCGGGATGCCGGGTGCGCACGCGGGGTCCCGGGACCGGGCTCAGGGATCCTCGCACCTACGGTGCTCATGCCCCGTTCCGTGGGAGCGGCGCATCCTACGGGCCATCGCATCCTACGGACAGTCGTTACTCGCACCTGCGGTGCTCGAACTCCGGCCCTACGGCCCGTCGCCCTCGGGGATCTCCGCCTCGAGTTCGATCACCAGTTCCTCCCCCCGCCGGAGCGCCTCGATGAACTCCCGGGGGAGGGCGGCCGCGACCCGGTCGGACCGGATGCCCACCGTCCGGTCGGAGACGAAGTCGCTCCGCCGCCAGACGAGATCCGCAGGATGGTCCAGGGTGAACGCCGCGCTTCCCCTTGAGCGGACCTCGACGGTCTCGTTCCCTGCGGTAAGCCGGGTCGTGACCACCGCCCGGTCGTCGCGGAGCAGCTCTTTTAAGTCAGGATCGAGGTCGGCGGCACCCTTGTCGGCGGCGACGGCGATGATGCAGTCGCCGGTCTCGGTCAGCGTCTCGTCCCTCGTCACCTCAAACGTCGTCGGGTGGGTTCCCCGGACCAGCGGGTGCCCCCGTGCCCGCACGATATCCCTCGCCTTCATGCTTATTAGGAGAGGGATTCTATTGCTAATGAATGATTAGCATCGTTTGCCCCGTCTGTAAAGAGGAGTGCGAACACCAGGTTCTCCGGGAAGCCGCCGAACTGGTGGTGCAGTGCAGTGAGTGCGGCCAGGTCCACCGGATACCAAAGCCCCCCGAATCCGAGATTCTCACCATCAAGGCTATCGTAAGCCTTGAAACGGAGTCGCAGGTCTGCAGCGTCGAGATGCTCGCCGACGAGGCCGTGAGTCTCGGGGACCACATCGCCGCGGAGTGCGAAGACGAGGTCTTCGGGGTCGAGGTCACCGGGATCGAGGTCGGAGCAAAGCGGGTCCGCCGGGCGAAGGCCGCGGAGGTGACGACCCTCTGGACCCGGGGGATCGAGCAGGTCGTGGTGAAAGCGTCCATCCACACCGGGCGCACGACCCTCCCGCTCTACCAGACCGCCGAAGGCGAGGACGAGTTCGTCGTCGGGGAGACCTACACCTTCGGCGGGCGGCGGATCAGGATATCGCACATCAAACTCCGCGACGGTCCGGTCATCCGGAAGGAAGGCTGGAAGACGGTGGCCCGCAGGGTGAAGCGGATCTACGGGTATCTCGAGGGACGCTACCAGAGAGGATGATCACCCGCCGGCCGGAGGAGAGGCGACCGTAAAAAAGAACCGCAGCACCCGCCCGGACCCTCACCGGGGCAGGGGCTGTGACAGGTGCCGCCGGATCGCAGCCTCGAGGTCTTCACGGTGGACGAGCCCTTCCATCCGCTCCCGGACCTCATCGCCCTCGAGGACGAGGGTTGTCGGGGTCACCCGGAGGTTATACGTTTTGATATGCTGGGGATTCTTCACGGCATCGATCTCCTCGATTACGATCCCGAGATCCTTCTCCACCTGGCGAAGGATCGGGGTCTGCTCCTCACACCCCATGCACCCTTCCTGGTAGAAACTTATCACTTTTACCGCCATATACGGCAGAAAGCGGGGAGACTATAAAAAACTGTGGGGGTGCCGTCACCCTGTTATACCGTTGAGCGTGACCCGGGCGCTGCCGTAGCGGTACTTGACGACCAGTGAGTCGTCGGTCTTGTCGATGACCTCTCCGAAGCGTAGCGGTGAGGTTTCATTGGTCTCATTATCCGGAGAGATATCCGGTGATGTTGTCAATCCTAGCGCGATCAAGTCGCCTTCCGCTATCTCCGTAGAGTTCAGGTCGAGTCCATCTACATACTCTTCGCTCATATTAATCTCGAGGTCGTTTGCCCCGTAAGAGAAACTGATGGTTCTCGTCTCGCCGGCCTGCATCCCGACGAGCCCCACGGAGATGGCGTTGGTCTCGAAGCCCAGCAGGCCGAATTCCGAGAAGCCGGTGATCGCGGAATATACAATGGGTATTTGGGCAATGTTCTCCCCCGAGACCTGTCCGCCGACGGGCATCTCCAGGCCTTGGGTCAGGATGATGTAATTGTTCCCCTTCTCGTACTCGCTTGCGGCGAGGTTCTGGTCGGTCGTGATGAGAGGACGCCCGTCCTCGCTGAGAATGGTGTAGTCGATCACTGCCGTATTTCCTATCTGGGCGGTCTGCTTCTTCTCGAACATCGGGGCCAGGTAGGTTCCCACCATGGCAACCGCAACCAGCAGGGCGACACCCACGTAGGCCCATTTCATCCATGGCGCGGTGTCGTTCTTCGAGGTTTTCTGCTGCGTCTGTTTCATCACGAGTACAATCGCCGTTTGGTGAAATAAATTAGTATTGTTATGGAGAGCGGTAGGGGTCCGAGAGGGTTCTGTTGCATTTGCGGGGGATGAGGGGTATTCAAACGGCGTGTTGCACGCGGGTGATGAGCGACTATCGCCAACCCTCGTGGATCACTTCGTCCAACCTGAGATCAAAGGCGTCATCCTCGACGTGGAACATATCGATCCCGGTCATCCCCATCTTGCGCGTCTCCGGCATCTGCCAGTACAGGTTGTAGACGAGCTGCCCGAATCGCATGTCAGGGTCCAGCATCCAGATCTCCAGGAGTTTGCTCAAAATAGCATCAATCCTCGCGGGGTCTCTCTCCGGCCCATCCCAGTCCCCCTCCACCCCACGCACGACCTCTTTCATCACCCGGCGCACCCGTTCATCCATTAGCTGTGATGTAAAGTGACATCGTGACCCTTGTAGATCACATTACCAGGTCCGAATAAGTGTAGCACAACGAGAGCTAAAAATTAAATTGTAATAAATGATTGTAAGGTAAGTTGCCCTGTTTTTTCTGGCTCATCAATGTAAGCTTTCATGCGGGATCTTAAGATATCCAATCTTTGAATAACAATAATTTCGGCAAAATATTCATTCATTTCAACATATTTTTCATTATTTCCGAGTTTTAACGCGCGTATGAACTTTTCTTTTACCTCCCCAAGGAACAATAACTTTGGATAGTTGTTTTTTGACAGCATATAATTGAAAATTTCTCTTCCAACCCGACCGTTGCCATCAGAAAATGGGTGAATCATCTCAAAAAAATAGTGAAACATTACAGCCTCCTCAAATGGATGATATCCCTCTCCAATTTGCTTATAGTAGTAACTGATGATTTTACTCAATTCTTTTTTAATTTCTACAGATGGGCACAATAATTGATTACATCCATCGATCCCAATATCATCAGCCCTTCTGAATGTACCAGCAGATTGCTCGTCGATATTATGCATTACCAACGCATGAAGTTGTTTAATAAAATCCACAGTGACCTTGCCCTTATATTCGTCCCGGTATTTTTTAACGTTCTTGAAGTTTTGAACTTCGTTTATTTCCCTTAATTTTTTTGATGTTGGGTTTATACCATATAGCAGCAGGTCTTCAGTCTCTCCAAGCGAAAGTGTATTTCCCTCGATTGCTGTTGTACCATGGATATACTGGATCTCAAAATATTTTTCATATTGCTCAAGCTCATTGACAGTTAAAGATTCGGTAAAGCGCTTGTATAAATATCGGATCTCTTCAATCGCATCAACATAATCTTTTGATAAATATTTCGTTTTATATGCGCCGACTCCCAATTTTCCTGCGGATTTAGCTGCCTTGATCTCAAGATCGTAAGAGTAGATTTTTCTATAATACTCAATATCATCAAGGCTTGGCGGGGTACTCCCACTGCATAAATACCGTTTGACTTTTGTTTTTCGATTCCCAACTCTAACATCTCTAACAAGGAAATACCTTGGAGATTTGTTTTTGGGATAATCCACTTCGACACGGTAAGGACGGCGGGCCATGGTTATGATGTCATTAGGGGTATGGCAAAAAAAGGTTTCTGTTTATTTTTGCCTCCCCCCTCGACAAAAAATACTGTTGGTTCGAGGGTAATTTTTGCTAATATCAACAAGTGTTTGGATTGTTGTCAAATATATCCACGACAATTTTGACTGTCAGGAGTATCGCAAAGAGTGCCATAATCAGTCCAAACCACCACAATTCGCCTATGTAGGTGAGAACTGCATATGCTCCCAAGTAAAGGAACAATGCAAGGACTATCTTCTCTCCAAGATTCATGTAAATCATCTCCTTTAGCGGACCTTGATTTGTTCAATTCCGCAAGTGTGATCAACACCGATAGCAATGGCTAAATAGAAAGAGCGACAAGGACTGTTTGCAAACCAGTTCAAATCGTCTTTCTTTATTTAGTTGGGGTGTTCACTTACACCCATTCGCTAAACTCTATGATGTCGTTCTTTTACGCAACACCTCAATGCGTATAACTGGGTACTTCGCCTATATATAGTACCTCCCAGAAAAGCGTAAATCAGACCGATTATAAACGATCGATCGTTAAAAAAGCTTATTTCCTGCGCTCACTTCAGCAAATATTTGGGCAGGAGTCTTATACCCCAATTTTTGGATCTCCCTCTCATCGTTGAACCAGTACCTGAACTCCGCAAGGCTCGCTCTCAGAGATTCGGGCTTCATGTATCTCCTGTATGCGATCCACTCCCTGCGAAGGGTTCCGAACAACCGCTCGATCTTCCCATTCTCCCAAGGGCTGTGCGGCTTGGTTCTGTGGTGATAAACTCCCATATCCTTACAGAACGCTTCAAACACTGCAGAGGTGAACATTCTCCCATTGTCGGTATAGAGTTGCTTCGGAACTTTCCCGCCATTGTTCTCGACTGCCAGCCGCAGACAGTCAACCGCACATGCAGAGGTCGCATTATCGTAGTTCATCACGGCCATTACTCTGCGAGTGCAAGCATCGACAATCCCGAAAATATACTGCTTGTAACCCTTGGCGATTCTCATCTGCATCATATCGAGGTGCCAGATTTGATCCGGGGTATCAATCTCGATCCGCTGCGCTTCAACCTTGGGCTTCTCGGGCTGGATCTCCTTCATCATCTGCGAGACGGTCACATGAGAAACCGTGATCCCATACTCCTTCTCGATCTCATGTGCAATCCTTCGGGAACCGTAGAAGGGATATTTCTCAAGAGTTTCAGCAACAAGGTACTGATTGAATTGGGTGTCCTTCACTTCGCGGTGAAGGGGCGCGCGGGACTGGTCCTTGAGGGAATCGCCCTCTCTCCACCTGCGCAGCCACTTCTTAACAACCGATACTGAGCAATTGAGCGCATCCGCTATCTCTTTCTGAGTGTGGCCCGCACTGTGGAGTTCTACCATTTTCTTGCGGAACTCGACTGCAAAAGCGTTATCGGTGTTCTTGTAGATGGTATTATAACTGAATAACTCAGGAATGGTGTGCTGGACTGTATTAAAACCAACTACACCGTATGAGGTTGAGGGGAAAGAGGTTGTTTTAACCATGTATAAACATTGTATTAACATATATTTATTACTTCCGCCAAAGTTCTAACATTGAGGTAACTTTTCAACAACTTAGTTAGTAATTATTATATACAATGTATGTGCAATGTTATACCATGGTTGGACAGATGGAGGTGCATACCGAAGCCTACCAGGTGATTGATAAAACAGTCAAACCGATGGGCAACTCTGGTGGTGTACTGGTCCCGAAAAAGTGGATAGGTAAGAAGGTGAAGATCCTCCTCCTTGAAGAAGCCGAGGAAGAGTGATCGGAAAGATAGGGTGCGAGAGAGTGGTAATTTTTTGTTTGGTGTAGGGTCACGATGTCACTTTACAGGACAATTAGCCATACCCCTTTGCAATACACTGTAAGTAACGCATGATGCCTACATCAAGGGTATGCAGAACATAAAAGTGCCTGTGCATGGGGGAGAAGAATGTACTAGGGTACAAGGAGAAGAGGGGGCCGATTGTTTGCTTCAAAAGTTATATTGCGGGGAAAGAACTCGCCCATAAGTATGACAATCCATGGTGATGTCTTTGAAGCAGCAAAATATCTTGCTGCGCGGAGTGTAGACGGAAGCTTCCGGCCGAAAGAGGTAAAATCTCTCCTAGTTGCAACAGGAAAAGAGCATAATCGGAGATCGGTTCAAGGAGAGATCCAACGGGGCTGTACAAATGGTTCAAAGTGTTGGGGTACGGTGTATGCCCGCTATGAACGCATCAAGCGGGGGGTCTACAAACTGTTTGAACCTGGAAAGAAGAATTAGTTTTTCACCGCCAGCTCGATCATCGTCATCCAGCGGTTGCCGGAGAGGTTGATCGGGATCCGGGCCATTTGTGCCGGGGTTAACCCCTCGATCCCCTGATGGGGCCGGATGTAATTGTAGTAGACCTGCATCCCGGCGCAGAACTGGTTTGCCCCGATCTGGTCCGGCAGGCTCCGCATCACCTTCGTCCGCTCCCGGAAGGTGCCGTTCAGCCGCTCCACGATGTTGTTGTTCGGCTTAGTCTCGAAGTCCTTCAGCCGGAAGTGGGGGTTCTGGATGAATGCGGACTTATCGAAGAACACGTCCTTCACCGCGTACTGGTACGCCTGAAGGCCGTCCGTCACCACAAGGTCGGGCCGCCGTGCCGCCGCAGCCTTCGCCTGCTGTAAGGGCTTCTTGGCGTCGGCAACGTAGCGGTCCTTCGTCACCTGACAGGCGAGGAGGTAGCGGGTCTTGGCGTCCATGACGTTCCAGATCCACTCGTAGTACCGCTTCTCCCCCTCTTTCTTGATGAAGACCGTCATCTCGTCCGAGTGCCAGATCTTGCCGACATCGGCCTTGTGCTTCTCCACGTACTTCCCGAGAAGGTTCAGGTACTTCTTGATCCAGCGCATCGGGGTTGTCTGCGCGACCTCGATATTGTGGAACTGCTTCAGGTGGTCGGCAATCTTCCGCAGGGACACCCCCTTGAAGTAGAGATCGAGGGCGAGGGTGATGGTCTTCGGGTCGTGCTTCATGCTCTTGAACCCCCGGTCAGGGGTAAACCGGTGGCCGCAGTCCTTACAGGTGTATCGCTGGATCTTGCCGAACCGGGTTGTGCGGGAGCCGTCCCGGACCACGTTGAGGCTCTGACATGCGGGGCAGAGCACTTCGGGGCGGGGGGATTCGATCTCCCGGTGCGCGGTCTCCTGCTCGATGTCGGCCTTCAGCTTCAGGGAGAACTCGACCGCGTAGATGTGTTTGCAGATCTGCTTCCGGTAGACATGATCCGGGCAGGTGCAGGACCACACGAACTGCTTGGTGCCGTAGCCCTTCGGCCACCGGCGCTCAACCCGGTAGTAGCCGTCAGGCTTCGCCTGCGACCGGACGTACCAAACGTTCTTCTTGATCGCTTTGATGTTTTCCGGTTCGGAGAGTATCGCAAACCCCTTGAGTTCCCGCACGTTGGTTAACTGCTGCATCTCGATCACCTGCAAGGTTTTCTTAAGATTACCTTGTAACTGATCCTTTAAATAACTTACTACATTTTCTTAAGAATATCTATCACATGCGAAACCCTATATAGTATAATCGTTAGAATATCTAGTACGGAATGAAGAAAGATTCTGACGATGAGATCGAGGAACTGCAAGAACTCCCGGAAGTGGACTATTCCACGATCCCCCCTGAGATCGAGGGCGTTGTCGGCAAGCAACCCCATATCATCGAGAAGAAGGTAAAACTCACCTGGGACGGCAAGCAGTTCTCATTCCGCATCCCGACCGAGATCGCGGAAGAGATGAAGATCACAAAGGAACATCAAGTGCTGTTCCGGCTGAAGAAGCCGGTTCCGGGCTCGAATGATGAGCCTGAACTGTCGATCACACTGCTATGACCCAACTGAGCCCCGAGGAGAAACGGATCGTCACTGTGCTATACTATGCCCACAAACCTCTCTCAACAAAGGCCATAGCCGAACGCTCAGAGATGGCGTGGCAGACCGCGAAGAAGTACCTCGAACGGTTGTACGGGAAGAAACTGCTTCGCAGGGGGAAGTACGGGAAGTCGATCTACTGGTGGCTGAGGGTATGAAGATGGATCCGACTGAAAGAGGATCTGTGAACCAGATATGAGAAATCCCGGCAGCCATTGAAATCTAAATCAGAAAAAACGTCAAATTATGGGAGTATTGGGCAATTAGGGGCCACGGAGACATCAACATGGTTAGGAAAGATAAGACTGATCGGGCTATATTCAGACGTTTGGAGAGTCTAAACTATTCTGGGCATTGGGAGGATTACACCAATAATAACTATGTAACTGAGATATTATCACATGCATCAAAAAGCAAAACGGGTAAAGATGGATATCCCGATGGTATTTACGTTAATGAGATAAAACAACTCTTAATCCTTCTTGAGATTAAGCAAGATACATCAAAGCATATTTCTGAAGATGGGGAATCGGAACCCGAAAAATACGCAGTTGATGGCATAAAACACTATCTCAGTTTCTTCTTAAAAGAAAACCTAGAGAACAGCATAGTCCAAGACTACTTTAGGGTGTGGAAAATCGTCGGTATTGCGGTCTCCGGGAATATTGATGATGAGTATAACCATAGGATTAGTACGTTTGCCATAATTGATCAGAAGATTGTCGATAAAAATATCCTAGAACTTTTAGATGAAGAAGATTATCTCAACCTGTTTGAAACAATTAATGAAGAGGAAATTATCAGTAAAATTTCGACTTCATCAAAGAAAATTAATAACCTACTCCGGAACGTTGACTCCCAAAAAAGACCGGTGTTATTATCTGCCTTGATGATATGTCTATTCGAGAAAAAAGGAATTACAAACGATTTCCGAAATAACTACGTTAACTTTAACCCCAAAACAATAGCTATCAACGTTCCATCGACAGTAGAGCTCGTTTTATCCAAGGAGGGGGTTCCTGATGATAAGATTAAACTTCTGGTGAATGAATTATCTCCTCTTTGGGGGGATATTGACTTGTCTCAAACAGACATCTTGAAGGATATCTTAAATGAACTCCGTGATCAGGTTATCCCTCTATTTGATAACAAGAGTAATTACGACATTATTGGAAAATTCTACGAGGAATTTTTAAGGTATGCGGGCGTTGCCAATGTCAAAAGAGGTATTGTACTAACTCCAAAACATATCACAAGCCTGTTTACTGAACTAGTTCCTATCAAGACAAACGATGTATTCTTAGATCCAGCCTGTGGAACCGGTGCATTCCTAATTGCGGGAATGAATAAACTTGTTGAGACCATCAGCTCATCCTCGCTGCCAAATAAAGAAAGAAGGATACAAGACATAAAATCAACAAAACTTATCGGGTTTGAGAAGAATCCAACCATGTATTCTCTTGCAATCTCAAATATGCTGTTTAGAGGCGATGGGAAATCTCAAATTTTTTATTGCGATTACTTTAACAAGGAAGCCGAAACAGAATTGAAATCCCTTGCTGAAAAAGGGATCAGGCCAACAATTGGATTCATCAACCCCCCTTATGGGGGCAAAGATAACGAAACCAATCCAACAAAAAAAGAGATACAATTCTTGGCCCGAATGTTAGATCATGTTTCCAGATATGGGATTATAATCGCTCCATTATCAACGTATTTTAAAGAGAATGCCACTAGAAATGCCATTTTAAAGAAGCATACATTGAAATATGTCATAAACATGCCCCGTGATTTATTCCTACCGAACGCCGCATCGAATACCGCAATTGCAGTATTTGAAACCAATACCCCCCAAGGAGATAAAGATGTTGTATTTTATGATTTAAAGGACGATGGGTTGGTTCTCTCCAAATCTAAGGGAAGAACAGATGTTTACAATAAGTGGCATAGAATCAAAGACGATATGCTTGAAAGAATCAACAATCCAGATAAGTACCAAGATGGACTTGTACTGGTAAAAACAAAGATTACGGATAATGATGAATGGCTAATTCAGGCTCATGCAAAAACAGACTATTCGCATTTATCTGAGAATAGTTTCGTCCAAGCCATCAAAAGTTACATGGTATTCAATGCGAAACGAGAGATGAATCTCTTGGAGAAGGATATTGACGAAATAACGCTGTTAGAAATCGTTGCAGAGTTTTACTCGAACTCTTCGGATCCGACCCAAAATGAGGGAGCGGGATAAATGTCCTCCTCAGAAATGGAACAGTTCCTCTTTAGTGACATCTTTACCTGTAGTAGAGGGAAACGGCTAATTGAAGAAGACCAAATCGCAGGTGACATTGCTTACATATCATCTACAAAATACAACAACGGCATTAGTGGTTACATCACCCCGCCGGACGTCATGACACACTACGAGAATAAAATAACGCTATCAAATAGTGGCAGTGTTGGTTATGCTTTTTATCACGATTACGAATTTGTTGCTTCAGACCATGTGACAGTCATTGGAATTAAAGAACCCTCTGTTTTTCTGACACGGGAAATTGCCCTATACCTCAAACCCGTCTTTGAATTCATGCGGTACAAGTATAATTTTGGAAGGGAGATAAGTGATGAACGACTTAAAAAAGAGAGGGTTCTCCTCCCTATTGATGCACAGGGTAACCCCGATTGGACATTGATGCAGACGTACATTGGGTCTCTCAGCAGATCCATCAAATGGGATAGCATTCAATGTGTAAGAAAAGAACCCAAGTTGTACGTTTCAGATTGGCATCTGTTCCGTATGGATGAGATCTTTGATTTTTACAAAGGAAAGAGACTGACCAAAGAAAATATGACTCCAGGAGATACAAATTTTATCGGAGCAATCTCAACAGATAACGGTATCCGCCAACGTATAGATGAAGATCCTCTCTATTTAGGGAATTGTATTACTGTTAATTATAATGGGAGCGTTGGGGAAGCATTTTACCAAAAGGATCCTTTTTGGGCCTCAGATGACGTTAATGTACTTTGTTTAAAAAGAGATCTGGCAGAACTTAATGTTTATTTAGCCATGTTCTTGATCACCATCATCAAACAAAATAAACATGCGTTTGATTTTGGGCGAAAATGGAATCTGCCAAAGATGAAATCAACATTAATTGGCCTTCCAGTGGCACCAGACGGAACTCCGGACTGGGCATTTATGGAAGAGTACATTAAGTCACTCGCTTACAGTGATAAATTGTAATTCTTTTTTCGCAGAAACATTTCCTGTCACCCGCGCGCAACACCTCACCCCAGATGAGGTGATCACCCGTCAACGCAACAGAACCTCCGAGAGATAAATTTATATCGCGATAACACTACCTTAAGGTTAGCCCAGGGCGACCTGCTCGCCTCGGGGCAATTCCAGTAGATAGGAGCGATTACAATGGCAAGAACTGAACGAGGGCCGTATCGCACGATATGGCAGGACTTTGACGACCTCATGGCCGAGATGGAGAGCAGGTTCCAGTCCATGCTCGGGGGAATCGGCGCACGGGGAGAAGAGGTCAGGGGCCGGGTCGTCCCGGCGGTTCGTGATTTCCGCGTGGATGTCCGGGACCACGAGGACGAGGTGATCGTCGTTGCCGACCTCCCCGGCGTCGAGAAAGAGAACGTCGCCGTCCGGCTCGTCGATCCCCAGCACCTGGAGATCACGAGCAGGCGGGCGGGCGAGACCGGGGAGGAGACCAGGGATTTCTTCATGCAGGAGCGTATCTACGGCCAGATGAGCCGCACGGTGCTGCTTCCTGCCGAGGTGACCGAGGAGAATTCCGCCGCTTCGTTTAAGAACGGTGTTCTCGAGGTCCGGCTGAAGAAAGCGCCGACCGAGACCGGGACCACAATCCCCATCGAATAACCCTATTTTTCATGCCGATAGCTATTTCAACCGAATAATTCATGTCGAGCCAGCGTGACACTATCATGATGGATAAAAAGAAGGTCAAGGATTACATGACCTACGACGTCGTCACCGTCGACGCAAACGGAACGGTCCGGGACGTCATCGAAGCAATAAAAAATACGCACCACGACGGCTTCCCGGTCGTGGAGAACTCAAAGGAGGTGGTGGGCTACATCTCGGCGCGGGACCTCCTCTTCGCCCATCCGTCGACACCGATAGAGCAGGTGATGTCCCGCCACCTCATCGTTGCCGACCCCGACATGAGCGTGAACGATGCGGCCCGCGTCATCTTCCGCTCCGGCATTCAGAAACTCCCGGTCGTCAACGATAAAAACGAACTCATCGGGATCATGTCGAACGCCGACGTCATCCGGTCCCAGATCGAGCACGTCTCGCCGGAGAAGGTCTTCAAGTTTATCGAGACCCTGAAAAAACTCTACGGTGTAGAACCGACCCTCCGACGGGGCTCGGTGCCGATCAACGACCTCCTGCCCACCCAGTCGAAGATCTACGAGGACGAGCTGGAGGGGAGGATGTACGAGATCAAGAAGGGGCTCGCCGAACCCCTGATCGTGGTCCGGCGGCCCGGCCGCTGGATCCTGGTGGACGGGCACCACCGGGCGATCGCGGCAAAACGGCTCGGTATCACGAACCTCGACGCCTACATCATCGAGGTCCGGGAGAATATAGAGTTAGGGATGGAGCGGACGGCCCGGACGCTGAATCTCAGCACGCTCGACGACATCAAGGTGCTCGATTACGCCCGCCACCCCCTCGTCGCGCTGACGCACCGGCTCGTGCGGCACGGGTGAAACGACATCATTTTTATTTCATCGGGGATGCCGTCGGTGTCGATTTCCCGGTAGAACCGCAGGGTGCAGGTCACGTCGCCGTCGTTGTCACTCAGTATGCCCGAATCATGGTCCACATCCGATTCGGCCGCTCGGCCGGTAGTAGCGGACCGTCATCCCGAGGTTGCCGTAGTCGTCCCAGGCAGATTTCGCCCCGATGCGCCGGTTACACCCGTCAAATCAGCATAGGATCTACTTAACCTGCTTGAATATATCAGAAAATATATCTAACATTAAACAGCATCTCGAATCATCCGAAACGGTCACTCTTGATTCAGGGGAACGGTGGACGTCAACTGCCCTGAAGGCATCTTGAGAGGGTCGTTTTCATCGCAGCCGACATGACTGCGAAAGAGAATGGGCATGAAGGCCCAATCGGGGCGTCAAGATGAGAGGAATACGAGAAACCATCACCCGCTGGATGGAATACCGGTTCCGGGAACAGCCGCCGCACCCGGCGACGATCGCCGGACTCTACCTGCTCTGCATATCGCTCATCTGGCTCCTTCCGGGTTCCCTCGCGCCGGAACTCTTCGGCGGGGGCAACACCTATCCGTTCATCATCTTCGAATACGGCGGCGTATACCTGCTCGCAGCCATCCTCTTCGGGTGCTCCACGGCACTTCTCTTCGCACTGGTGAGGGGGATGGGCAGGAAGAGCGTGCGGGCATTCGCCCCGGTCGTCGCGCTCTTCCTGCTGTACCTGGTTCCCGCCTATCTCGGGGGCTCAATGCAGATGGAACTGCCGTTTTACGTTCCCGGGTGGGACTACTTCGGCATATCGCCCGCCGTCGACACCTTGATGAGCGCTGCCATCTTCCTCTCGGGCATCAGTCTCCTCTCCCTGACAGTGATCGTGCCGTACCTTTTCATCGAGCGGTACGTCCCGATGAAGAGGCCGTATGCCACCGCGGCAGCGCTCGGCACCCTCCTCTTCCCTTACCTGACGGCGATGGTCTTCGCGATCGATTCCGTTCCGTCCGTCGTCCCCTGGCTCTCCCTCTCCCTCTCGACCCTCTCCGTCTTCTGCCTCGGGATCGCAGGGGCGGCGGTGCTCTGTGTCCCTCTGGTCGTCTACCACCTGCTGAAGGGGAGCGGCAATCCGCCACGGCAGGCCCGGGTATTTTGGTTGTTTCTCCTCTGTCTGCTCCTGGTCTGGTTCGTCCCGGGATATCTCGAACCCGGGCTGTTCCTTATGGGCCACGATTACCCTGACCCCGGGCTGAAGATGAGATGGTTCATCCCCTATGGCCCCGGGGATCTCGAATATCCGTTCTCCACCGTCCCCACGATCGAAGGCAACTATCTCATCGACATGAACGTCTCCCCGGCCGGCCCTCTTTCACTCTCCTCTCTCTCCGGAACCGACACCTGCAGAGTGTACACCCGGGAGCACACAGAGGAGCGGTACATCGCCGAACAGGTATGGTACAGGGACGAACGGACGTTCAGAAGCGAGAAGAGGACAGTATTCGAATCGCTGACCGGCTCAGGCGAGGTCTCGGAGGCGACGCTCGATCTCGGCGACCACCTCCTTGCCGCCGGGTTCGAACGTTCCGATGCGGAGCGAGAATACCCCGCCTGGCTCTTTGCAAACGAGACAACGAGGGGCTACATCCTCACCTACGAGAGGCCGTTTGACGACGGAAGGAGCAACGACTTCTTCATCGTCTACTACGGGACATACGGTAACACCGTGGGCCCCGACCCGGACAGGTCCCTCAAAGCGCTGATCGCACAGCGGCTCTCCCCGTCGGCAATCAGGGCTCCCGGCGAGGGGCTCGACGAGGAGGTACGACTGAGCCGGATGCCGGAGGCGGAACCGTTCCTCTACATCTCCGAAATGATCCGGTTTGCCGGCGTCCTTCTCCTGACGCCTATCCTCTTCGGTTGCTCCGCCGCTCTCCTCTTTACGGGTGCGCTGACCGAACTGGAGGCCCGGAAGAGGCGACCCGCGGTTGCGATTCCGCTCCTCGCCGCCGTCCTCCTGCTCTTCCCGCTCATCCCCATCTGCCTGGCCGGTTCGACCCGGATATACCCCCCGTTTTACATCCCCGGGTGGGAGCATTTCGGTGCATCGCCTCTCGCTGATGCACTGCTGAGCCTCATGGTATTTCTGCCGGCCCTCACGCTCACCGGTCTCGGGGTGATCGCGCCGTACCTTCTTCTCAGGCAATACCTGCCCCTTAAGCGGCCGGTCCGTGCCGCTCTCGTCTCGGGAACCCTCCTCTTCCCGCTCCTGACGATACTCTCCGTCTGGGAGAACCCCTACCTGCCTTCCGCCCCCTGGCTCTCCCTCCTCGTCCTGATGCTCCGGGGATTCTGCCTCGCTGCCGCCGGGGCGGTGATTATCTATGTGATGTGGGCGACAGTGGGACAAAAGACCTGAATCGCCGTGAACGTCATCATCTGTGGGCGAATTCCGGAAAGGTAAAGGTAACTGTCGGCAACAGTAGTTCAGTGTGAATCCATGACACCCGACCGCCAGACGACCCTGCAGAACCTCAGACGCCTCCTCCCCTTCTCAATCTTCGCCGGCCTTGTCGGCGGCGGACTGCTGGCGCTCCTGACCTATATCCATACATGGTCCTGGGGCGGTATCGCCTGCTACAACCACGGGCTCTTCGACGGCATCGGCACGTACCAGAACCTGGTGCTCGGCATCCTCTCCCTCCTCCTCGCGGGGATGCTCCCGGTCGCCCTCTCGCGGGAGGGCGGGACGAGGAGGGATTCGGCTGTTCTTGCGGGAGGGATCGCCGGGTTCACGGCCGTTATGGTCAACTACCTCTATTTCCAGGCCACATCGGTCTTCGGGCATGGATACGCTCCCGAACTCTCCGACGTCCTTGCTGCAATCATCTTTCCCTTCGCGAACCACGCTCTCCCCCTCCTCGCCATCGGCCTCGCTATGGCGGCCCTCGCCGCCCTCGGGGCCTTCGTCGTCTCCCTCTTCCGGGAGAGAGCGGCCGGGCCGAACGAGGGTGCCGCGGCATCCCGGCTGCTCCTCTGCTCCACGGCCGCCCTCATCCTCGTCGTCGTGGTTCTCCCGCCGCTCGCCGCTCACGCGATGCTCGGTGCGGGGACGATCGACGTGAACCCCAGAACAGCGCTGATGACGACCCTCGTCTCCGCCGAACGCACCGCCCCCGACACCATCGTCCTCACCGTTCGCGAGGTGCCTCCCGCCTCCGTGCTCGACCACAGGAAGCCGTTTTCGGTCTTCATGAACGGAGTCGACGTCTCCAATGCCTCCGCGTGTGCCGCAAGCGGTTTTGCCGCGACGGTCGACCCGCCCGGAGGACTTCCGGTCGTCGAAGGATCGCAGGCCGCCTGGACGGGGACCGGGGTCCTGAACAACGGCACGCCGGTGGACGTCGTGGCCATGGCCCACGGAGCCGACGGCTCGGACCTCATCATCCTGAACCTCATGGTTTAGGCCGGGGCAATTGACCCCACACCCCGCCGGCATGGTGCGGAGAGAGTTCCAGGGACCTGCAGGAGAGAACCCGCGAATAAAAAGAGAGTCGGAAAAGATCCGATGGGGGATACCCCTTACGACCCTTCGGTCCGGGTGTCGTAGTCTTCGTTTAAGACGTGCTCTTTGACGATCGTCCCCTCCGGGACGATCACCTCCGGCCAGAGCCGGGTCCCGGAATGGACGACCACGCCGCTCTTCAGCACCGCGTGCGGCCCGATGACCGTGTCGTGCTCGATGTTGCACCCGCTGCCGATGAGCGTATCGTTGTCGATGATGCTCCCGCTGATGGTGGTGTCCCTGCCGATCACCACACGGTTGTAGATGGACGAGGAGAAGATCTTCGCGCTGTTCTTGATGATGCACCCCTCCCCGATGCTCGTGTACGGCCCGATGACGACGTTCTCCTCGATGATCGTCCCGGCGCCGATCGAGACCGGCCCGATCACCCGCGAGTTCGCCGCAACCGAGACGCAGCTCCCTATCTGCGCCGGGCCGAGGATCCGGGCGCCCTTGATGTAGAGGTCGCCGGAGATGTTCGTGAACCCGATCTCCTGCAGCTTCCACCGCTCCGCTTCCCGTAGCGACCTCGGGCTCCCCACATCGGACCAGTTGCCGCGGGCAAGCCAGGCTTTCAGGGGGTAGCCCTCCTCCATCAGTTCGGGGAAGAGGTTCCGGGCGAAGTCGAACTTCTCGCCGGCCGGGATATGGTCGAATATATCGGGGTCGCAGACGTACATCCCGGTGCTCGCCAGGTTCGAGAAGATCTCGCCCGGGCTCGGCTTCTCCTTGAACCGCTTGATCTGGTAGTTCGCGTCGATCTCGGCGATACCGTACTCCGTGGGGTCGTCGATGCTTATGAGCCCGATGGTGGTGATCGAGTCGTTGGCGAGGTGCTCGCGGTAGAACTCGAGCAGGTTCAGACTCACCACGTGGTCGCCGCCGACGACGAGGAACGGCTGTTCTTCAAGGTATTTCTGGGCGTTCTTGACGCTGCCCGCCGTCCCGAGTTTCGTCTTTTCGTGGACGTAGGTGACGTTGACCCCGAAGAGCGACCCGTCCCCGAGGGCCTCCTCGATAGCATCGCTCATGTAGCCGAGCGTGATCACCACGTCGTTGAACCCGAGGTTCGCGAGGTGTGAAACCAGGTGCTGGATCGAGGGTTTGTTGACGATCGGAATACACGGCTTAGGACGCCCGAATGTGAGGGGGCGGAGCCGTGTGCCCTCCCCTCCGCACATTATGCACACCTTCATGCCACTCCATTGTATGCGTATCGATTTAACCCTATTGGGGTGATGAGGCCTCCCGTTCCCAACCTTTATCCTTCGTTGTGCAAAGAGTCTACAGGAATGACGGCGTTTGAATGTACGCTCTGCGGGAAGTGCTGCATGCATGCAGGCAGCGAACTCCTCGAAGTCGAGAAGAGGCTCACCAGCCGGGACTTCCTTTGTCGGCAGAAGATCGTCGGCGGCACCTTCCGCGCCCGGGTCGAGGAGCGTTTCCTCGACGCCTTCAGGGACACCTCCGAGAACGATGCGCACCCGTCCTGGTGCCCGTTTCTGCGGAGCCTCCCGGGGGAGGAGGGAAAGTATGTCTGCACCGTCCACGACAGCCGTCCGCTGGTCTGCCGGTCCTATATCTGCTGTACCATGCGGATCTTTGCCGGCGACGGCCGGGAGGTCGGGAAGGTGAAGGGGAGGAGGAGCCTCGTCACCGAAGACACAGCACTCCGCCGGTGCTGGGAGGAGTCGGTTGTACCGCTTACGACCGACGACGATATCGCCTGGCGGGCCGGGGTCGCCGGGGCTCTCGGCCGTGCCGGTTACCGGGTCGAGGCGTATGAGTGAGCCCCGGCGCCTCCCGGTCGTCCGGGGCCGGGTTCAATGCACGCTAAAAGAGGCCGTTCCCGTCGACCGATGCAGGCTCTGCGTCCATTCCGCCCGCGTCGTGATCAAAGGACGAGAATTGCCGTCGCCGGCACGGGCCTACTGCAGCCGGTGCCGGGACACACCCCACGTCGATATGGCGAAGGTCGAGGCGATCGTCTGCGACGACCCCTCGGCGGAAGGGTTCCGGAGCATCACGAATATCATCAGTTAGCGGATCACTTCCGCCAGAACTCCCAGGGGTGTTTCGTCTGGAACGGAACGCCTTTCGCCTCTCTGTTCCAGTCGGTCTCGATCGTGTGATGGACTAGACGGACCTCGTTCCGGAGCTCGGTAAGGACTGCCTTGACGTCCTCAAGTTCCTGCTGGAGCCGGTTCAACTCTTCAAACGAGCGCTTCTGCCGCACCGTCACCGTCCCCCCGTCTTTGCAGGCGAGGCCTGCCTCGATCAATTCAAGAATCGCCTCGTTCCGGTCGAACGCGTGATCCCTGGCAAACTGATCGATCTGTTCCATCAGGTCGGGATCGAGCGCAAACGAACATCTCATCACCATAGATCGTCCACTTCCCGGTATATTGTACCTGTCTGCTGATTATAGTGTCTGCCGTTCCGGTATGGAGAATCCTCTCCGGGAGAGAGCCCCCGCTCCCCGTGCAACAGTCTCCATCCGGCAAAAAAAGAATTACCCGGGTTATTTGCGGCGAACAGCCCGGTCAACTGATATTTTCCATGTTGTATCCTTTCTGGGCGAGCAGGTCCTTCACCCGTTCGCGATGGTTGCCCTGCAGCTCGATCGAGGAATCCTTGACCGTGCCGCCGCAGGCCAGTTTCGCTTTCAGGAATTTCGAGAGGTCTTCGAGATCGATGTCGTAGGGGTCGAGACCCTCGATGACCGTGACTTCCTTTCCGTACCGGCGCTTGTTGATCTTTACGCTGATTCTCTGCTGTTCTTTGGCGACTTCTTCACAGATACACAGTTCCTTTGGCAGTCCGCAAGTCGGACATATCCCACCGTTCATTGCATGTACCTTTCAGCTCTCGTTATATATTATTTGGCATGTCATCCGTCGATACGGCAGATGTCGCATCCCTGTGAGAGTATCTGGTCCGGCCTGCTCCGGTAACGGTAGACGGTGATACCCTTGCACCCGAGGTCATGGGCGAGAGAGAAGACACCGGCGATCTCATCGGCGGTTGCACCCTCCGGAAGGTTCACGGTCTTCGAGACGGCGTTATCCACGTGCTTCTGGAACGCCGCCTGCATCCGGACGTGGTGCTCCGGTGCGATCTCGATCGCCGTCTTGAAAAGGTCCCGGGTATGGCCATCCAGCGGGAGGGCCTCGACCGTCCCGTGCCGCCGGACGTGATCCGCTACGTCCCTCCCGCCGGCGGTCTCCGGCAGGAACTCACCGATGAGGTCGCTCACGATGCTGACCGGATGCCCGTCGATCGTCCGGTCGTAGGCAAAGGAGAAGACCGGCTCGATACCGCTCGTGGTCCCGGCGATGAGGTGGAGCGAGCCCGTGGGGGCGATGGTGGTGACGGTGGCGTTCCGCATATCCCCTGAGAAGACGGACCCTTCTATCGCCGGGAACGATCCCAACTCTCTCCCGAGCTCCTCCGACCGCTCCCGCGCCGTTGCCTGCACCCGTCCCATCAGGCTCCCGGCGAACCGGAGCGCCTCTCCCGACTCGTAGGGTATCCCGAGGCGTATGAGCGCTTCCGCAAATCCCATGACCCCGAGGCCGATCTTTCTGGTGGCAAGGGTTTGAGCCCGGATCTCGGGCAGGGGGAAGTGGTTGACGTCGATGACCGCATCGAGGAAGTCGATGCCGCACCGGACCGTTGCGGCAAGCAGGTCTTGGTCGAGGTCGTGCTGCCGTATGCACCGGGCGAGGTTGACGCTCCCGAGGTTGCAGCTCTCGTAGGGGTAGAGCGGCTGTTCGCCGCAGGGGTTGGTCGTCTCGATGGGCCCGAGGTGCGGGGTGGTGTTCTTCCGGTTGATCTCGTCGAGGAAGAGCACCCCCGGCTCGCCGGACGCCCGTGCGGATGCGGCGATGAGGTGCCAGAGCGACCGCGGATCGATACTCTTCCAGACACTGCCGTCGCGGGGATTGATGAGGTCGTACTCCTCGTCCGTTGCGAGGCACCGGAGGAACCTCTCGTCGATGCCGACCGAGATGTTGAAGTTCGGAAAACCTCCTGCCTGCTTGCAGATGACGAACTCCTCGATGTCGGGATGGGAGGCCGCGAGCACCCCCATGTTCGCCCCCCTCCGCCGGCCGCCCTGCCTGACCGCCCCGGTCGCCGCATCGAAGACCCGCATGAACGAGACCGGCCCGCTTGCGGCGCCCATGGCTCCGTTGACGACGTCGCCGCGTGGCCGCAGACGGGAAAACGAGAACCCGGTTCCTCCCCCGGACTGGTGGATGAGCGCCATGTGGCCGAGGCTTCTAAAGATCCCTTCGAGGGTATCCTCCACCGGGAGGACGAAGCAGGCAGAGAGCTGCCCGCCGGGGGTGCCCGCGTTCATCAGGGTCGGAGAGTTAGGGAGGAAGAGAAAGTTCGAGAGGAGAGAGAAGAACTCGCGGGACTTTGCCGAACCGCCCACGGCGCCGGCGACCCGGGAGAAGAGGTCGTGCGGCGCTTCACCGGGGAGGAGGTACCGGCGTTCCAGGAGGAGGCGACCTTGCGGGGAGAACTCCATACAACACCATGAAACCCCGCCCTTAATAATCCGTCGTGCCCAACTCTCCTGCCAGCAATGTCTCTCATCGTGCTCGGAACTGCATCCCACGTGGGCAAGAGCGTGACGGTCGCGGCGCTCTGCCGTGCGCTCTACCGGCGCGGAATCCCGGTTGCGCCGTTCAAATCCCAGAACATGAGCCTCAACTCCTACGTCACGGCCGACGGGAGCGAGATCGGGATCGCCCAGGCCTTTCAGGCCTTCGCGGCCGGGATAGAACCCGCCGCCGATATGAACCCGATCCTCCTCAAACCGAAGGGGGATGCGGTCTCGCAGGTGGTGCTGCTCGGCAGGCCGTATAAGGATGTGCAGATCCGGGACTACTACACGGAGACGGATATGCTTCTCGCGGAGGCTGTCTCGGCGTTCGAGCGGTTGCGGAGACGCTACGGCCACGTGGTGGTGGAAGGTGCCGGGGGAGCGGCGGAGGTGAATCTCTACGACCGCGACATCGCGAACATAAGGCTCGCCCGGGCCCTCCGCCTCCCCATCGTCCTGGTCGCCGATATCGAGCGGGGCGGGGTCTTCGCCCAGGTCTACGGAACGCTTGCCCTCCTCCCGGAGGATATCCGCCCCCTCGTCGTCGGGGTCATCGTCAACAAGTTCCGGGGCGACGCCGGGCTCTTTGCGTCGGGGGTTGCAAAACTCGAGGAACTCACGGGTGTCCGGGTGCTCGGGGTGGTGCCGTATGCGGATATCCCCCTCCCGAGCGAGGACTCGCTCTCGATCGCCGACAAAGGGCACCGGACGGCCGGGCGCCCGGTCAGGATCGCCGTCGTCCGCCTCCCCAGGATCTCGAACTTCACCGACTTCGAACTCCTCGAGCAGTACGCCTCGGTGGACTACGTCCCTCCGGGAAGACCGCTTGCGGACTACGACTGCATCATCCTCCCGGGAACGAAGAACACCGTGGAGGACCTCGCCGTGCTCGACCGTGCCGGGACGGGAGAGGAACTCCGGCTCGCCCGGGAGCGGGGGGTCCCGATCATCGGTATCTGCGGCGGCTACCAGATGCTCGGGAACCGGATCGTCGACTCGGGCATCGAGTCGGAGGTCCACGCCGATTACCGGGGGTTCGGGCTCCTCGACGTCGTCACCGCCTTTACCGGCTATCACAAGACGACGGTCCAGGTACGGCGCCGGGCAACCGGGCCCGGCCCCATCCTCGAGAGGGTGGGGGAGGTGGACGGCTACGAGATCCACATGGGCGAGACGGAACGGGGAGATCTCCCCGCGGCGTTCGCCGGGGAGGGGGCCGCGACCCCCGACGGCCTGGTCTTCGGGACCTACATGCACGGCCTCTTCCAGAACCCCGGCGCCGCGAACGCCCTCCTCGCCTACCTCTCGGAACGGCGGGGCGTGCCGTTCGAGCCGATGACGGCGGCCCCGGGCGGAGGCGGCAACGGCATCGTGGCTGCCTACGACGATCTGGCCCGGCACTTCGAGGAGCACGTGGATATGAATGCGATTATGGAATATTTTGTGGATGCGACGGGCCAAAGGGCCGGAGCATGAGAAAACGCGAAGCGTTTTCGAACTGCGCGCCGAGTAGATGAACTGCGACGGGCCAAAGGGCCGGAGCATGAGAAGCCGTCAGGCTTCGAGCGGCGCCACCGGGCAGCCGAAGACCGTGCCCGGCAATTTCAATGAGCAAGGCTGGAGGCATACGAGAAGATTTTCAGCCGCTCGTTGCTTAATTTTGTAAAAAGAGAATACCCGCCCCGGCCCTTTCAGATAAAGAACCGGAACGCAATCCAGGCGATCAGTACCATGATGGCCGAGTACTTCAGCCCCCCGAGCACCCGGCCTTCGCCCATGACGCCCGCCGCGAGCCCCGAGAAGAGGCCCTGGATCAGTGCGGCGTGGGAGAAGAGCCGGTTGTAGAGGAAGAGGTCCACGGTACCTATGAACGCCTGGCTCGAACCCGACGCCGCGACCGCCTCGCCCGCCTCCGCCATGGTGGTGAGGAAGGTGCTCGAGAGCACCCCGATGACGAAGAGGAAGACGAAGAACGACATGACGACGATGACCATGTAGATCATCATCCCGTTCTTCCGCTCCGACTTCAGGTTGAAGAACTCGTAGGCATCGTGCGCCGCCGCCCGCAGCACCTCGCTCACGTCGCCGCCGGCGGAACTCGCCTGGGCGATCAGGTCGACGCTCCGCTCGGTGAGCGGGGTGTTCACGGCCTTCCCGAACCGGCGGATGGCCTCCACGAACGGGACGCCCCAGGACATCTCGGTATCAAGCTTGCGGATATGCGGCGTGAGCGCCCCGTACTCGCCCTCCGAAACGATGTGGATGGCGTGCGGGAGCGTCATACCCGAATCGTTCATGCCGGCCACGTCCCGGAAGAAGTTCGGGAGGGACGCCTCGATGCTCGATACACGCAGCGATTCCTTGAGGTCGAGGGCTGCGAGCGGCACGATGGCGATGAGGAGCGCGAAGACGAAGATATCGTCGAGCATCGTCGTCGTGAAGAGGACGTTGATGCCGTAGGACATCACCAGGCTCATAAATCCGCCGACGAGGAGGAGGAGCGCCACCGGAACGGAGACGAAGAGGATGGTGACGGGCTCCGCCATCATCACCTTGAGCGGATGCCTGAGGAACCGGTAAAATCCTTCCTGGTACTTCCGCCAGTTCTCAATCCCGCCGAAGATCTCCCGCTCCTGCTCTTCGAGCGGGTCGGGCGGCGGAGAGAGCTCCGCCGCGCCGCCGTCAGGAGACCGGTTCCGATCTCCTGACCGGTTCAGAAAGCCGTTGAAGATATCTTTGAATCCCATATCACACCTCCGGGGTCATGGAACTGATCAGGATGACGAACATCATGCTCCCGAACGGCACGATCAGGTAGATGATGATGTAGAGGAAGAACGGGTTCGAGTCGCCAGAGATGAGCGTCATGATCGACTGCAGGATGATCAAAAAGAGCATCCCGGCGACCATCGCGGTAACGTAGGACTC
Organism: Methanoculleus oceani; assembly: GCF_023702065.1. NCBI lineage: Archaea > Methanobacteriati > Methanobacteriota > Methanomicrobia > Methanomicrobiales > Methanomicrobiaceae > Methanoculleus > Methanoculleus oceani. Next base: position 862,407 of record NZ_QFDM01000002.1, read on the forward strand.
CGCGATCAGCCCGAGCGTCTCCAGGAACGACTTCTGCTGCTGGTTGTTCTCGAGCGTATACTGGTGAGCCTTGTTGCGGAAATACTCCGTAAGGTTGCTCCCGCTGGAGATGCTCGCAACGGCCCCCTGCATGAACTCCCGCATCCGTTCGCTCGGCGTCGCCTGCGAGACGGTTCGCAGGGCGTCAAGAAGGTCCTTCCCGAAGAAATCGGTCTCCCGGGAGATGTAACGCGCTTCGACGGCACTCTCGCCGTAGATTTTGCTCTGGCCGAGCAGCCGGAAGACCTCGTCCGGGGTGATCCCCGCCGAGGACATGGCGGTGACGTAGTTGATGGCGTACGGGAGGGTGGCGTCGATGTTCCGGGAGCGCTCTCCGGCCCGTATACCGGGATAGAGGAGGAAGATCAGGTATGATATCCCCCCGAATATCAGGAGAGAAAAGATCGTGATGATGATGGTGCCGAGCAGCATTTTGTAATCGTTTAACGCGTAGAGGACCTCGGGGACCGCTCCACGGTAGACGATCATATCGGGGATCCGCAGGAGGTAGGTCAGAAGTCCGATAAGCACGGCGGCGACCAGCCCCACGACGATCGAGGAGATATAAGCGGTCGCAAGATAGGCCTCGAACGGTGTATTCATCCGGGCCCCCATCAGGTTGTTCCTGAGACTGATGTAGTCTCCCCGCTTCTCCTTCAGGCCGTGGCCGATCAGGTTGAAGCAGAACCGCTCGTAACCGTTCATGCGGAACCACCCTCCCCGTAGAGATCGGCCCGCACCCGCTGGACGACCGTCTCCGGATCCCGGAAGTAGGATACCAGGATCTTGCTCACGTCACGGAAGTGGCGGATCTTCTTGATGCGCATCCATTCAAGGACTTCCTGCCGCCGTTTCAACTCTTCGCGCATCCGCTCCTCGCTCCAGCCTCTGTCTTCCATGATCTGTTCGAGGATGTAGGATTTGCCGGAATACCGGATCTCGTCGGTCGCAGGATGCCACCGGAAGACTTCGTTCGTGATCAGCTCGTTCGTCCGGGGGTCGATATCCAGGATCTCGATGAGCTGCTTGTTCCGCCGGATCCGCTGGCCGCCCACCCGGGCCTGCACCTGGATGGACATCAGGGAGAGCGCAGAGAGCATGTTCCTCGGTACGTCGATCGGCGGGTTCTCCAGACGGTGGACGGCGCTCGCCACCGAATCTGCGTGCATCGTCGCATAGGTGACGTGGCCGGTGCTCATTGCCTGGAAGAGGGTCAGGGCCTCCTTGCCACGGACCTCGCCGACCAGGATGTACTCCGGGCGCTGCCGGAGAGCGGCACGCAGAAGTTCGTACATATCGATCCCGCCCCGCCCGTCCTGCGAGAACGAGTCGCGGGTGATGCTCGGGATCCAGTTCGGGTGGGGGAGTTTCAGCTCCCGGGTATCCTCGAGTGTGACGATCTTTGCGAGCGGCGGGATAAACAGCGATAAGGCGTTCAGCGTCGTGGTCTTCCCCGATGCCGTCCCTCCGGCAAATATACAGGACTTGGCATTCTCGACCGCGAGCCATATGAAGGCGATCCCGAGCGGCGAGAAGGTATGCCACTCGATGAGGTCCGTGGGCGTGATCGGCTCTTCCCGGAACTTACGGATGGTGAACGTCGAGCCGTGAGCGGTCACTTCCGCCCCGAGCGTCATCTGGATACGCGACCCGTCGCTCATCGTGGCATCCAGCATCGGTTCGGCGATAGAGATGTATTTCCCGGCCCGCTGCGCAAGTTTCGTGACGAACGAGTCGAGCTCGACAGAATCGTGGTAGGCGAGACTCGTCTTCATCGACTCGTACGTCGTGTGATAGACGAAGATGTAACTGCCCACGCCGTCGCAGGAGATATCCTCGATGTACTTATCGTGCATCACCGGGTCGATCAGCCCGTCGCCGAGGAACTCCTTCTCCACGTGGTAGAGGATCTTCTCCCGCGCGAGCACCGCAAGGTGGATCCCATAGTCGGCGATGACGATGTTCGCCGAATCGCGAAGCGCCTTCCGTGCTTCGTCACGGTTGAGTTCACGGGTGGTGATATCGAGTGTCTCAAAGAGGCGCTCCTTGATCTCCCCGAAGAGCTCCTGCTCCGCGGGCGTGAGCACGGGCTCGATGACATGGTAGGTGTACTCGTGCGTCGTGCTGTCGTAGGTCACCCGGACATAGGCATACGGCTCGTTCACCGGGTAGAGTTCGATCTCTTCCAGTCCCGGCGCCGGCCGCATCGTGAGATCGACGATCGGTCCGTGGAGCGTGGGGTTGTACTCTTCGACCACGGCCCCGACCTTCGGGAGCTGCAACTTTTTAAAGAACCCGAAACGGGGTTCTGGAACCTCTTCGGCAGGAGCCGCCACCTCTGCAGCAGCTGAGGCAAGTGTGCTGGAGGAGAAGGCCTGGGAGAAGAGATCGTCGAACTCCGATACGACCCGGGCATTATCGACAAAATCGAAACTGTGCTCGGTACGGTTGATGCTCAGTTCATCGACCGTGAACGTCGCACTCTTCGGGAGGATCAGGTCCGCCAGGTTCCCGAGTTCCTCGACCGTCACCACGCCGTCATCCACGTCTCCGTCGGGTTCCGCCTCATCGACCTCCACCGCTCCGGAGTTCTTCGAGCGTGAGGTGCCGGGTGCATCGGTCTCCCGCCGCCCCCTCATCCGGTCGAGGAGCGCGGCGGAAGCGTTGTGCCCCGGCGAGGAGGGCGGCACCTGTGGCCCCGCTCCGGTATCCCCCGCCGTCGGGGAGGACGCGACCTCTCCGTCGGCATCCACCTCGTGCTGCCCGAGCCGGTTGAGGATTGCACGAACCGGATCTCTGGTGCCGGTTGCGCGCTGATCGGTGGTGTTTCCGGATCTCGCCACCGCATCGATAAGCGAACGGATCCCCGCACTCTTCGATGCCGGCATGGGAGAGATGTCCGGCTGCTCGTCCTCTTCGCCCGAATCGGCGCCGGCATCATATGAAATCGCCTCCGGCTGCTCGTCCTCTTCATCTGAATCGGCGCCGGCATCATATGAAATCGCCTCCGGCTGCTCGTCCTCTTCATCTGAATCGGCGCCGGCATCATCCGGAGCCACATCTTCCCGAACCTCCTCCCCGGGAGGTTGGAACGGCGGAGCGGGATCGACACTTTCTATCGTGGTTTTCCCGTTGCCAGTCTGCAGTTCCCCGGAGTGTGTGAGAAGATTCCTGACCGTTGCTATCAATTCACGTTCTTCGTCTTCACCTGTTCTCATCCTCTGTGCCCCCAATATCAACGTACGTTTCTACCTGAGGTTCATGGAACTCGATGATGCACCGTGTCCGCTCGCCGATCCGATCCGAGACCACACACATGTAGCGCCCGTTAAGGAGCCGGAAACAGACTCTTCCCCCGGAATCCGTCACATCGCTCGTCATGACGACCTTTCCCTTCCGGATCGCGACATGGGCTCCGGCGAGAGGCACCCGGCCGTTGCGCACGGTCAGGCAGAGTATCCCCACCCGCTGTCGGGTAGGCGTGCCGATGGTCGGAATGTCGAGGCGGCCGTTCTTCTTCAGGTGGCTCTTCTCGAAGATCCTGCACCGTGACACCAGTGCGTCGGCAATCGGCGTCATCACCGGGAAGAGTTCGAATTCTTCCCTCCCGGTCAGGCGCAGGACGGCAGAGTCTCCGAAGAGTGTCCCCTTCTCATCGACAAACATGGCACCGTTCGGTTCGCCGCTGGAGAAAACCAGGAAAAACGTATGCTTCTCCTCTTTCGAGACCCCTATCCCGGTCGAAGAGTGAACGGTGCCGTAGTGCAGCAACTCGTCAAGAGTAAAGCACCCCTCGCAGGTCGACTGTTGTAGGATCTCGCCCATAAGGTCGTTTATGTCCATGTACATCTTCAGGTATGGTATTCAGTAGTTTTTTATGCCGGAAAGGGGATTTTACCCCTATCACAATATATCACATCAGTATGCTATTATTAATACCTTGTGATAATCCAATCTCGATTCTGGCAAATATTCTCGTGAAAGCGGCGTATCAGGGAGGCGGAAGGAGACCGTTTGCGAACAGGGATCTCCGGAGGAGTTCCGACCGATCTGAGGGGCTTGACCAGAGATCGGGAGGCCAGGAGCCGCCATATTCGGATAAGGGGGCGCTTGAGGGGCCATACGTCCGGAAAACGCATTGAAACACCAGGGATCCCCTGCAAAGAGAGATCGCCAGAAATAAGAGATAAAAGGTGGATAAAGTACTCGCCCATGATTCTTCCGCCCGTGGCAGCTGTCCCGCTCATGATTGCAGCGGTTGCGATAGGGGTCACGCTCATATACGCGTCAATCCTGGACGCAAAGGAGCGGCGGGTGCCCCACAAAACCTGGCGTCCTGCACTCGCGATCGCGATTCCGATGGCCCTCTGGGTATACGGACTGACCATCTTCGCAGACTGGCAGACGGCGGCGGGGTACCTCATTCTGGTCGCGGTCTTCTGCGGATTCTTCTACCTCTTCCAGGCCGTAAACCTCTTCGGGGGGGCGGATGCGTATGCTCTCATCATCATAACCGCATGCATCCCGTTCTTCCCGATCGAGCCGTACTTCGGTGCCTCGCCCCTCGGGTTCTTCCCATTCACCGTGCTGACGAACGCCGTGCTCATCAACATCGCGGCCCCGGTTGCAATACTGGCGAAGAACCTTCTGGAGGGAAACCGGGCCCCGCTACCCTGTCTCTTCCTCGGGTTCCCCGTCGACGGGAAAACTATCCAGAATGAGTTTGGTTTTGTCATGGAAGATATCGAGGAGGAGGACGGCAGGCTGGTCAGGCGGTTCGTCGGTTTTACCGATTCGCTCGGGCGCATCGTCCGGGGAGAGCGGCGGTTATACACAAAAGATCTCAGGCTGCATCCCGAAGATTACCGGAAGGAACTTGCCCTCTACCGGAAGGCCGGCAGAGTCTGGATATCCTACGGCATTCCGTTCATCATACCGATCACGGCGGGATTCCTGACTGCACTGTTCATGGGAGATATCCTCTTCGTCATCATGAAGACAATCGCGGGAATGTGAATCAATATGGAGATACAGTTCAAGAACGGATTGGTGCCTGTCATCGTGCAGGAGAAACGGACTCGTGAGGTCCTGATGCTCGCCTACGCGAACGATACGGCACTGGAACTCACCCGGACCACCGGATATGCACATTATTACAGCAGAAGCAGGCAGAAACTCTGGAAGAAAGGGGAGGAGAGCGGGCACTTTCAGCGGGTCTGCCGCATCCTCGTCGACTGCGACGAGGATGCAGTCCTCTACGAGGTGGAACAGACCGGTGCCGCCTGCCATACAGGCCACGCCTCGTGCTTCTACCGAACGGTCGAGGGGGAGGAGATCGCCGGATTGGTCTTTGATCCCGAGAAGGTATACGCTAATAAGGGTGAATGACTTCATTATTATGGTGATTTTTTATGAAAATTGTACCCGATACCAGCGTCGTGATAGACGGGCGCATAACATCGCTGATAAAAAGCGGAGAATATAAGGGCGCAACAATAATCATACCGGAAGCCGTCGTTGCCGAACTGGAGGCACAGGCGAATCAGGGGCGGGAGATAGGGTTTTCCGGTCTGACCGAACTTCAGGAACTCTTCCGGATGTCGGAGGAGAATGTTATCGAACTCCGGTTTGCCGGAGAACGCCCGAGTCTCGACCAGGTGAAGCTCTCCAGCGGAGGCGAGATCGACGCCCTGATCCGGAACGTTGCCATCGACCATGACGCCCGGTTCATCACGAGCGACCTCGTGCAGGCGGAGGTGGCAAAGGCGAAAGGGCTCGATGTCACCTACTTACGGCCACAGATAGGCGATTTCTCGCCGTTATCGATCGACCAGTACCTCGATGAGGAGACGATCGCGATCACCCTCAAAGAGCGGGCCCCGCCGGTGGCAAAGATCGGAAAACTCCGGGAGACCCGCCTGGTCACCCTCCGGGATGCGCCGATGACCGAGTACGAGCTCAAGTCCATGGCGCAGGAACTCCTCGAGAGGGCAAAGCGCGACCCGGACGGCTTCATCGAACTCGAGAAACGGGGGATCACGGTCGTCCAGATCGGGTCGCTCCGGATCTCGATTGCCCGGCGGCCGTTCTCGGACGGGATGGAGATCACGGCGGTACGGCCGCTTGTCGACCTCTCGCTCGACGATTACGATATGGCGCCTGAGATCAAACAGCGGATCCTCGGGAACCGCCGCGGCGTCCTGATAGCGGGGCCTCCGGGAGCGGGGAAGACCACCCTCGCCCAGAGCCTTGCGACGTTCCTTGCCGACCACGACTTCATCGTCAAGACGATGGAGGCACCGCGGGACCTGCAGGTGCCCGACCACATCACCCAGTATACGGCGCTCGAAGGCAGCATGGCGAACACCGCCGAAGCCCTCCTGCTCGTCCGGCCCGACTACGTGGTCTTCGATGAGATCCGGAAGAACGAGGACTTCAGCGTCTATGCCGACATGCGCCTCGCCGGGATGGGCATGGTTGGCGTGGTCCACGCGATGGAGGTGCACGACTGCCTCCGGCGGTTCTGCGACCGGGTGGACTACAGCATCCTCCCGCAGATCATCAACACCGTCATCTACGTCGTCCAGGGTTCGATCGCGAAGATCTACGATCTTGAACTGACGATCAAGGCCCCGGAGGGCATGCCCGGCGATGCACACGTCCGCCCGGTGATCGTCGTCCGCGAACACGCCCGGCGGGAGCCCGAGATCGAGATATTCCGCTACGAAGGGGAGACCCTGGTGATGCCGCTCGCCCTGAAGAAGAACGCCGCAGGACCGGTCGCTGCACCGGCGGAGCCGCGGGTCGTCGCGGCACCGGCAGCAGCGGAGCCCGAGGAGAACGTCTCCTGGAAGGTTGCCGAAAAAGAGGTCCAGCGGGAGATCGGGCGGTATACGAGCGGCCCGGTCGAGGTCCGCATCATCAGCGACAACAAGGCCGTCGTCTATATCGAGGACAAGGACGTCCCGGCGGCAATCGGGAAGGGCGGCAAGAACGTCTCGGCGATCGTGAACAAACTCGGTATCGGGATCGACATCCGGCCACGGAGCGAACTCGAGGCGCAAAAGCCCGTCGAGGAGGAGATGCAGCTCGCCGGCGGCATCAGGATCCGCCTCGACAGGAAACAACTCACGATCGTCTCCCTCGAGAATAAGGGCAAGATCGTGGACGTCTTCGCCGGGAAGGAGTATCTCTTCACGGCCACGGTGAACGAGGAGGGAGACATCCTCCTCGCCAAGAACAGCACGATCGCCCAGGAGATGATCAAGCGCTACAACGAGGGCGAGACGATCCGGCTGAGGCCGGTATGATGCAGGGCAAAGATGAGGAATCGGTATCTGGAGGCATAGAGTGAGCGGATTAGATATGCAGAGCAACGAACGGGAGTGCATCGCCCGGTGGGAGCACGCGTTCGAGGCCGATCCGGCAGAGAAGGAGAAGTACTACCTGACCGTGGCGTACCCGTATCCAAGCGGAGCGATGCACGTCGGACACGGGCGGACCTACATCGTCCCGGACGTCCTCGCCCGTTACCAGCGGATGAGGGGGAGACAGGTCCTCTTCCCGATGGCGTTCCACGTCACCGGCACCCCGGTCATCGGGATATCGAAGAGGATCGCAAACGGCGATGCAAAGACGATCGGGCTCTACCGCGACCTCTATCGGGTGCCGCAGGACGTCCTCAATCGGTTCATCGACCCGATGGAGATTGTCCGGCACTTCTCGGAGGAGTACCGGCGCGTGATGCAGAAGTCCGGGCTCTCGATCGACTGGCGGCGCCGGTTCATCACCGTCGACCCCCAGTACAGCAAGTTCATCGAGTGGCAGTACAAGCACCTGCACGAGGACGAACACGTCGTCAGGGGGGCCCACCCGGTCAAGTACTGTCCCCAGTGCGAGAACCCGGTCGGCGATCACGACCTGCTCGAGGGCGAGAAGGCCGAGATCATCAAATTCACCCTGGTGGTCTTCTCCTGGGGCGATGCGAAGATCCCGTGCGCAACGCTCCGGCCCGAGACGGTCTACGGCGTGACGAACCTCTGGGTGAACCCGGAGACCACCTACGTGCGGGTGATGCTTGATAGCGGGGAGTGGATCGTGAGCCGGGAGGCAGCGGCGAAACTCGTCCTGCAGGACCACGACGTCCGGATCACGGGAGAGATCCCGGGAACGGAACTCATCGACCTGACGGTTTCCCACCCACTCTCCGGCGACGTCCCCGTCCTTCCGGCGACATTCGTCGACCCGGATATGGGAACCGGCATCGTCATGAGCGTTCCGGCCCACGCACCCTTCGATTACATCGCGCTCCGCGACCTGCAGCAGCAGGGGAAGTACACGTCCATCCGGCCGATCCCGCTCATCTCCGTCGAGGGCTACGGCGAGATCCCGGCAGAGGACGCGGTCGAGCGGGCGGGCATCCGCGACCAGAACGACCCGGGGATGGAAGCGCTCACCCAGGAGGTCTACAGCGCCGAGTTCTCCCGCGGGAAGGTTTTTGAGAAGTACGGCGGAAAGCCGGTGCGAGAGGCCCGGGACGACGTGGCGGCGCTGATGATGGAGCGCTACGGTTCGATCCCGATGTACGAGTTCGACAACCGCCAGGTCATCTGCCGGTGCGGCGGCAGGGTCTTTGTGAAGATCCTCCACGACCAGTGGTTCCTGGAGTACAGTGACCCATGCTGGAAGGAGCAGGTGAAGACCCAGCTCGAGGAGATGGCGCTCGTCCCGCCCGAGGTCAGGACCGAGTTCGACCGGACGGTCGACTGGCTGAAAGACTGGGCCTGCACCCGGCGGGTGGGGCTCGGCACGAAGCTCCCCTGGGACCCGACCTGGATCATCGAGCCGCTCTCCGACTCGACGATCTACATGGCCTACTACACGATCGCCCATCACCTGAAAGCCATCCCGCCGGAGAACCTGACGCCGGAGGTCTTCGAGTATATCTTCAAGGGCGAGGGGAACCCCGATACCGTCGACCGCGAGACGCTTGAGAGGATCAGGAGCGAGTTCCTCTACTGGTACCCCTACGACTTCCGGTTCTCGGCAAAGGACCTCATCTCGAACCACCTCACGTTCCAGCTCTTCCACCACCGGGCGATCTTCCCGCAGGACCTGCAGCCGAAGGGCATGGTGGTCTTCGGCATGGGTCTCCTGAACGGGGCGAAGATGTCGTCGAGCAAGGGCAACGTCTTCCTGCTCGAGGACGCTCTCGAGGAGTTCGGTGCCGATACGGTCAGGATGTTCCTCGTCGGGAGCGCCGAGCCCTGGCAGGACTTCGACTGGAGGAACGAATTAGTCTCGTCGACGAGAAAGCAGATAGAACGGTTCTGGAACACGGTCGATGAGGCAAAGGAGGCCCGGGGCGCTTCCGAGATCGACGCCTGGCTCGCGAGCAGGCTCCAGCGCCGCATCGGGAGCGCCACAGCAGCGCTCGATTCGTTCCAGACCCGACAGGCGCTGCAGGAGGCGTTCTTCGGGGTGGAGGCCGACCTGAAGTGGTACCGCCGCCGCCTGCCGGAGGGCGCGGCCGGCGGGGCCGTGATGCAGGAACTCTGCCGTACCTGGGTGCGGCTGCTCGCCCCGATCATCCCCTTCACCTGCGAGGCGCTCTGGAGCGAGATCGGCGGGGAGGGCATGGTCTCCTTCGCCTCCTGGCCGGATGTGGACGAGGCCCGGATCAACCCGGAGGTCGAGCTCGCCGAAGAACTCCTCGCCCGGACGGTCGAGGATATCGAGTCGATCGTGAAACTCATCCCGATGGAGCCCACGTCCATCAGCCTCTTCGTATCCCCGGCCTGGAAGCACGAAGCGTTCCGGATCATCGCGGCCTCGGCCGACAAGACGAGGGTGATGCGGGAGATCATGCAGAACGAAGGGATGCGCAAGCGCGGCCGCGAGGCGACGGACGCGGCGAAGCAGATCACGAAGCTCGTGCTGAAACTGCCGCCCGAGCTCGTGAAGCAGCTCGCAGCGTCGCCGCCCGACGAACTGGCGGTCCTCGAGGGTGCACGGCAGTTCCTGGAGCACGAGTTCGGCGTGCCGGTGACGGTCAAGAACGCCGAGGAGAGCACGCACCCGAAGGCGTCGGGAGCCCTGCCCTTCAAGCCGGCGATTGTGATCGAGTAGGATACTCTCCCTTTTTTAGTCCTTTTTGCGCGTTTCGTCCCCGGTTCTAGCGATTCTTTAGTGAAGTCGAGGCGAATCGATCGGCTAACGGCAGTCACCCACCAGAGAACATGACACTAAGTTCAAACACCAGCAGGCGTTACCTGAAACTGCCAGAATGGGTCTTTTCCCGCCTCTGTTCTCTGACTGGATACACAAACCCATGCACGGCTTTCCATTGGCTATCGCCACACACTGCCCCCGCCCCTCAGGGGCGGGGGAGGAGGCCGGAGGCCGGGAGGGGTGGGGGTTACAGATGTCCGCGTACAGGGTAGAGACAGGGGAGGGGGGCGAGCCCCCCTCCCCGTCAGCCCCTCCCCCAATGGCGATAGCCACCACGATCCAGTGTACCAGGCATTTTCATCGTACTGGTCACGTACAGGCGACAGGCAACGACATCAGAGCAGCAGGAGCACCCTACCTCGCTGCACCGAAAATCGGAATGAAGAATGCGGTTTTACAGCCCGCAAAAAAGAAGCGATATCGGGTCGAAGAAAAAATCCGGTTATTCCTTTCCCTTCAGTGCCTGCTGTGCCTTTTTCGCCCGCTCTTTCGCCGTATACCCGGTCACCTGCTGGAGGTAGTTGCGGAACCGGCGGTTGGTGTCGATGATCGTCTCGTCGTCGACATCCTTGTTCGCCTCGGTATCGACGATCAGTGTCTTGCCTTCCGCACCGGACCAGACCTCAAGGCGCAGGAGCGCTCCGTAGGCGATGGTGTAGTGGCCCTCCGGTGATGCGCCGGGTTCGGTCCCGAACTGGTCGCGGAGGCCCTGAATCATAGATTCTGCGAGTTGTTTCGTGTATCCGCGCTTGATCTGGTATTCCTGCATAATATTTTTAAGTGACACCCAGCTATGTTAAATTAATCCAGGAGTGAGTGATTGATCCCATGGACGATATAAAGGTCATATCCAGAGCGCTTGCCGGCGCCGAAAAAACGGTGTTGATCGGATTCCCCGGCAGCGGACTCGTCGGGAGTATTGCCCTGCAGTACCTCGTCGAACAGATGGAGTTCGAGCAGATCGGGGCGATCACGAGCAAATACTTCCCGCCGGTCGCCCTCATGACGAAGGGCGTGATCAATGCCCCCGTACGCCTCTACGAGAAGGATCACCTCGCCGCAGTCATCTCCGACGTCCCCATCCACCCGATGATCTGCTACGAGGTGGCGAACGGCATCATGGACTGGCTCACCCAGTTCGACATCAGGGAGATCGTCACGATCGCAGGGATCATCACGAACGAGCCGGAAAAGAGGGTCTTCGGGGTCGCGACCAGCAGCGGGACGCTGCAGCGTCTCGAGGACCAGACGATCATTCTTCCCATGGGAAGCATCTCCGGCGTCGCGGCAAGCATCCTCACGGAGTGCAAGACGCGGGGCATCCCGGGGATAGGACTCCTCGGGGAGACGGTGAACACCCCCGACCCGCGCTCCTCCGCGGCCACGATTGAGGTCTTGAACAAGATCTACAACCTCAACCTGGACATCCAGCCGCTGCTCGAACAGGCGGTGGAGATCGAGGCGGCGATGTCCCAGATCGCCGAGCAGGTTCAGAAGACCGAGGCCGCGCCCCGGAGAGAGCAGCTGCCGATGTACGGGTGACGGTCATGAAGTATGCAGCATTAACCGGAATCTCGCCGTCGGTCATTGCCGAACTCAAGAGCGGCAAGGCCCGCACCCTCGAATTGAACAGCGCCCACAACATCATCACGCTGACCGAGACCACACCTGGGGAGTGCATCTTCGTAACGTCGGTCAACGAGGAGGACCTCTCCCCCGGAGACCCGGGGATCATGGTCGATCTCCTCGTCCTCAACATCAGCATGAAACGGATCGAGGTCGCCAACCCGTTCTTCTTCGAGGAGCGGGAGCGGATGTCGGCCCGGATCAAGGTCCAGTTCCGGGGAACGACCATCGCCCGCGACGTGGAAGGGCGGAAGTGGGGGGACCCGACCAAGGTCGAGATCATCAGGTCGGCATGTTACCGGGCCGGCTGATACACCCTCTTTTTTTTAAGACGCACCACCCCTCAAAGAGTTAATAACTCCGGGCGACCAAAATGTATGGGAATACCACAGGGGTCTGTGGCTTAGCCAGGACATAGCGCCGGGCTTCTAACCCGGACGTCGAGGGTTCGAATCCCTCCAGGCCCGTCGATTTTAACGCCGCAGCCGGCGTGCCCGTCGTTGTTCGAAACCCTTCGGGTTTCTCAAGCTCCGGACTCGAAGGCCTTCGGCCTTCTCAAGCTCCTGCCGTTCCGGCAGTCGCACCCTTCGGCCCGTCGCACCCTTCGAGAAGCGGGGGTATGGACCTCCCCGGATCTCAGGAACGGCACGGCAGCCCGGTCTGAAGAAAAGCGAACGCATATCCGTGCAGCAGAGCATCTAAGAAGAACGTTTCCGAAGTCCAGGGGGGTGTAATCCCTGACCCAAAACGACGAACGACGCCTCTATAACGATCTCACCTGGCTCTGGCCGATCATCAGCCCTCCGGAGGAGTACGCAGACGAAGCGGAGTTCTACAGCGAGCGTATCATACGGCGGACCGGTCACGGAACGCTGCTCCATCTTGGTTGCGGTGGCGGACACCTCGATCTCTGGCTAAAAGGGCGCTTTACCCTGACCGGAGTCGATATGAGCGAGGAGATGCTCGCCCTTGCGCGCCGGTTGAACCCGGAGGCGACGTATATCTCCGGCGACATGCGGACCGTCCGGCTGGGGCGGACGTTCGATGCGGTCATTGCGCACGATGCGATCAACTACATGCTCACGCCAGAGGACCTCAGAGCGGTCTTCGAGACGGCGTACCTCCACCTCCGGCCGGGCGGGATCTTTCTTACGCTTGTGGAGCGGAGATCGGAACGGTTCCTGCAGAACCGGACGGATTGTTCGGCACACACCGCCGGTGATATCGGACTGATTTTTATCCAGAACGAGTACGACCCCGATCCCTCCGACAGTACCTACGAAGTGACGCTCCTCTACCTGATTCACCGCGACGGAGAACTCGAGATCGTTACCGACCGGCACGTCTGCGGAATCTTCCCGCTTTCGCTCTGGCTTGATCTCCTGAAAGAGGCGGGTTTTTCCGTCAGCGTTGAGGAGTATATGGAAGACGGCGAACGCTACCCGGTACCGGTCTGCATAAAATAGGGGGTTATCTGACCTTCGTCCCCGGGCTTACCGGCCGGAGAGGAACAAGAAGGGAGGCCTCGTCGCCAGCGGCGAGGATCATCCCCCGGCTCTCGACGCCGAAGATCTTTGCCGGGGCGAGGTTTGCGATCAGCGCCACGTCTTTGCCCACCAGTTCTTCGGGGGCGTAGAACTGCGCGATCCCGCTGACCACCTGGCGCTTCTCGTTTCCTAAGTCAACGACGAGTTTGTAGAGTTTCTTCGAGCCCTTGATCGGTTCGGCCGAGACGACCTTTGCGACCCGGATATCGAGATTTCCGAACTCATCGAGCGAGACGACGGGCATCTTCGGTGCGGCCGCCTCCTTTGCCTTCTCGACCCGCAGATTAAGGGTCGCCTCAAGGTCTTTGACCTGGGCCTCCTCGACCTTCACAAAGAGGGTAGAGGGCTTTGCGAGTGTGCGGGCCCCCACCGGCGCCGTGGCCTCGGCGATCGGGTGGTCGGCGATGCTGTCCTCGTAGCCGAGCATCGTCCAGGCCCGTTGCATCGACTCGGGCATCAGGGGTTCGAAGACGAGGGCGAGCGCTTTCACGATCTGGAGGCAGTCGGCGATCGCCTGCTCTGCCGCGGCCCTGTCCTCCTTGATCAGCTTCCAGGGGGCGTTGTTCTGGATATAGCCGTTCCCAAACGACGCTAAAGCCATCATCGAATCGACGGCGTTCTTGAAGTCGTAGTCCCGCATCAGGGCGTCGATGCCGGCGAGCGACCGCTCGATCTCCTCGAGGACGGCCGGGCGAGGGGCAAGGTCGGGCACGCCCGAGAACTCCTTCTCGGCGAAGTACATCGTCCGGTAGATGAAGTTCCCGAGCGTCCCGACGATCTCGTTGTTCACCCGCTCGGCGTAGACCTTCCAGGAGAAGTCGAGCTCCTTTGTGTGGTTCGTGTAGGAGAGGAGGTAGTAGCGGAGGTAGTCCGCCGGGAGCCCCATATCAAGATAGTCGTCGTTCGTCCAGACGACGTAGCCCCGGGACTTCGAGAACTTCCTGCCCTCGATCGTGACCATGCCGCTTGCGACCACCGCGTGCGGGAGGCCGTAGCCCGCCGCCTTGAGGAGCGCCGGCCAGAAGATGCAGTGGTGGTAGATGATGTCGCCGCCGATGAAGTGCGTGACCCCGGTTTCGTCGCCGCACCAGTAGTCCTTCCAGTCGGCCCCTGCACTCTGCGCCCACTCCTTTGTGAACGATATGTAGCCGATCGGTGCGTCGACCCAGACGTAGACGACGAGGTCGTCGCTCCCCGGGAATTTGACGCCCCAGTCGAGCGTCCGGGTGATGCACCAGTCGTGGAGGAGCTCCTTCACCCACCCGAGGGCGTAGTTCCGGGCGGTGGACGTGCCCCGGAGGTCCGGGAGATACTCGAGGAGGAACTCGCGGAATGCCGAGAGCCTGAAGAAGTAGTGCTCCTGCTCCCGGTACTCCGCCTTCCCGCCGCAGACCTTGCAGACCGCATCCTTGATCTCGCCGGGCTCGAGGTGCTGCCCGCACCCCTGGTCGCACTCGTCGCCCCGGGCGACGGCCCCGCAGTGGGGGCAGATCCCCTCCACATAACGGTCGGGGAGGAACCGTTCGCAGTCCGGGCAGTAACTCTGGCTGATGGTCCTGGCGTAGACGTAGCCGTTCTCGATGAGCCGCTCGACGATCGACCGGGTGGTCTCGTGGTTCATGGCATCGTCGGTCATGCCGAACCGGTCGAAGACGACCTCCATCCGCCGGAACGTATCGTAGAAGTGCTGGTGATAGCGCTCCGAGAGGACGCGGGGGGTCGAACCCTCCTGCTCGGCGCTGATCACGATCGGCGTCCCGTGGTTGTCGGAACCGCATACAAAGACGACGTCCTCCCCGGACCGGCGCATATACCGCACGTAAAAATCCGCCGGTACGTAGGTCCTCAGGTGCCCGATATGGCAGGGACCGTTCGTGTACGGGAGCCCGCACGTTACCAGCAACGGCTTACCACTCATCCTTATCTACTCTGGTTGCGATGCTAATAAAGATACCAGCGCATGTCACGACGGATTCCAATACAGGTTCGGTCCTTCGGCTCCGAGGTCGGGATGCCCACGGTTCCGGAGCTCGCGGAGTGGCTGAAAGAGAAGCGGGGAGAGGAAGCGGACCTCGTCACCTACCGGCTCGAGCAGTCGCTCGATGCCCAGGAGGGCGTGGCGATCCCCGCCGCCGGCGGCGTCTTCTACGGCGAGCGGTGGCGGGAAGCCTTCCTGGGTATGGCAGACGGGGTGCTCGTCGACGAGCCGGGCATCGAGCCGGCCGCCGTGGCCGCGGATGCACGCCGCGTCCGGGCGAGGCACAAGGAGGCCTGGTTCTCCCTCCCCGCCCCCCACCTGCTCGGGTTCCGCGACGCCTACATCGATGATGAAGAGGGATTCTCCGAGACGATCGCGACCGCGTATGCCCGGCTCGCCCGGGAGATGAGGGATGCCGGCGTGCCGGGGCACGTTCTGGTCGCTGAAGAGGCGGACGCGATCGAGCTCGAGGTGCTTGCCGGCAGAAAGATCCTCTTCTTCCCCAGAAACCCGGAGACCTTCGACCTAGAACTGCTGCTCGAGTACCAGAGCGACCTCGTCCTCCCGGCAAGAGACCTTAACCGGGCCCCCGACCTGATGGAGCAGTTCCGCGTCCGGAAGCTCGTCCTGCTCGATCCCGAGAAGGAAGACCTTGCGGCGACGGCCGAACTCATCGACCCGGATATGCTCGAGGTCGGCGGCTACTGCGAGGACGGCTGCCCGGACTACTGGAAGCACCTCGTAGACCGGGCGTTTATTGCGCGATAGACTCCGCCGCTTCCGCAAGGAGGCGGTAGTGGCGGTTCCGTTTTACGAGCCAGAAGAGAAGGCGGTCGAGGAGGCTGAACGTAAACGTGCCCCCGGCCGCGTGGGGGTGGCCGCCGCCGGAGAACTCCCGGGCTATGAGGTGGCTGATCGGGGGGACGGAGCGGATGGAGATGCGGCCGTTTCCCGAGACGACCACCTCGACGTCGGTGCCGAGTTCGTCGCGGATGGCGTGGGCGGTCTCGCTCGGGTAGCCGTAGAGGGGAGCGAACGCGATCCGGTAGCGATCGCCCTCGATGATGGTGGTGTGCCGAAGGCTCTTTCCGATGTCCCGCTCCATCTCCCGGACGATCCCCGCGTACTCGCTCTCGATCCTCGCATCGACGATCGTGCCCCGGACAAGGTTGTCGCGGACGTACTCCCGGCAGCCCTTCCGCATCACCACCTGGCCGAGCATCTTCGACCGGGGGTCCTGGTGCTTCCAGAGGTCGTAGTCGCAGACGACCCGCGCGATCTCCTCCGCCACCGCGTCGCCTGCGGCGAGGTCGCGTGCGACGATCCCGGTGGCGCAGGTGGCGACGTCGACATGGAGGAAGTTCGTCTTCTTCTCGACGGCCCGGATCTCCTCGTCCTTCCAGCGGTGGTGGTCCCGCCACTCGATCCGCCACCCGTTCGACCGTGCTTTGGCGAGCCGCTGCTCGACGCCCTGCTGGTAGCCGATATCCGATATGCTGAGGAGGTCGCCCCGCCCCGGAGAACCGGCCACGGCGTCGAAGAGGGAGAGGAACTTGCCGACCGAAGCCCAGATGGTGAAGACGTCCCCGTACTTCCTCCGGTGAATGGCATCGCTCCCGACGGCGTCGAGGTCGTTGTGCGTGAGATGCACGACCGTCTCCGTCCTCCCGGAGAGCGCCTGCATCAGGTTCGCGCCCCGGCTATCCGACTTCTTATCGCTCCGGCCCATTGGTTATACATCGATGCGGGATGTGATAAACAGGCGGTTTAAGGTCCGCTGCCGTCCCGCCCCTCCGGGAGCACAGAATTTATTAGGGACGACCGACAACACTGTAAGGCAGAAGCCCCTGTAGCTCAGACTGGGAGAGCGCCAGACTGAAGATCTGGTTGTCCCCGGTTCAAATCCGGGCGGGGGCACTCCGAGCAACTTTTCTGACGTCTTCGCTTCTGAAATGATGGAGACTGCAAGAGATTTGCAGAAGGTTCTGTGAGATTATGCTGCAGAACCTATCCCGTCCGGCGGGCGATTGTTCCCGCCCGGTACATCATGCCAGGGTGTAACTGGATTGCGCCCCTTTGGCACGCTGGAAGCGTTCTGCTATCTCGAACCGTTCTGATGTATCAATGAACGATTCGGCCGCCTTGAGCAGCCGCTCTTCGCTATCGATATGGAACTGCACCCGCCGTTTCAGAACCTGAATGGTAGGCACCCATTCCGTTCCAATCTCGATCCGGTCCAGTCGATCCAGGCAGATCCTGATTGAGTTGTGTTCGGCAAGGGAATCTTCGATCCGCTCATACATTTCTGACCTCATCCGCTCGTATATCGTCACTTCCTCACCGTACATATGCGAGTACAGTAATCCCCTGGCGACGCTGTAGGCCTCGGAGGTTGCGCGGCCGTGCACTCCCAGATCGTCCAGCACCTTCATAATCTGCTCGTGATCCTGCCGGATCGCCTCAATAATATCCTGGTCCACATATACTCCCCCGGGTGCCGTCCCTGACACATTAGTCCGAATAGATAACAGTATCGCCCGAGAAGAGCAGGACAATCTCATGCGGCTAAGACTCCATCAGCCTCACCATCGCCGCCACGACCCCGCCGACCTGCCTCTGCCGCCATCACCCGGCGTCACGGCCTTCCGGCTATGCAGATAGCCTATCTACCATTAAGACAGAGAGAATCCGATGCGTGTCAAATTCTGTGGAACAGCCAGCCTTGCGGATATGCGGTGCGCAATCGATGCGGGCTGCGACGCCATGGGGTTCATCATGGGCGTGACCCACCAGAGCAGCGATTTCGTAACGGCGGCAGAAGCCGCGAAGATGATACGTCATCTCCCGCCGTTCATCGAACCGGTCGCGGTCACCCACCTGCAGGAGACGGAGGACCTCATCGGGTTGGTGAAAGAATCGCGCTGCACGACGCTGCAGGTCCAGAACGCCGTCGAACCGTCCGAACTGGACGTCATCCGCTATGCCCTCCCGTACCTCAAGATCGTGAAAGCCGTTCATGTGACGGACGAATCGGCCATCGAGACAGGAAAACTCTATGAGCCTTACGCCGATGCGCTCATCCTCGACACCAGGACAGCGGCGAAGATCGGGGGGACGGGAATCCCTCACGACTGGAATATCAGTGCAAAAATCGTGGCAAACTCGGCAATTCCCGTGATACTCGCAGGAGGGCTCAGGCCGGAGAACGTTAGAGAGGCAATACGGAAGGTCCGCCCGTACGGAGTCGACGTGCATACCGGCGTCAAGAAAGACGGCGTCCGCAACCCGGAAAGAACCCTGGCTTTTGCCCGCGAAGCAAGAAACGCTCTGCTGCAAGATTGAGAGATCGCATCGCCGCCCCGGGTGGTGCCGAAAGGCAAGGCATTTATGCCATCTCCGGTAAGGAATGCCGATGAACGCGCATCCAGGCTGGAGGACCGGGTACGCCGGAACTGCCTACCTTTATCTCAGCCCACATCAGAATCATCTCTTCCGAACATAGCCGGAATATCCGGGAGACCGATCGCGCCATGCACGCAACGAAACCTCCGACTCAATCCGCTCCGGACTTCTCCCTCGACGAAGTCGAGGACGGTCTGCTCCTGCTCGATGCCGGGAGAAGGGTCGTGTGGGTCAACCGGGCCTTTCGCCGCCTCCTATCACTGCCGGACAAGCGGGATCTCTCCGGGGCGGACGGGATGGCGCTCGTCCGCACCCATATCGCACCGCTCATCGCCGATCAGGAAGCAGCCGGGCAGCTGCTCACGGCGCTCCGGGCAGGGACAGCGCTCTGTGGGCTGGAATGCCGGATAGATCCCGCCCGGCGGGTTGTGTGTTCGATACGGGTCCCGGGCGGCGGGACGGTGGCCCTTCTCATCAGCGACATCACCGCGAGGAAGGAGAGTGAGGAGAAGTACCGCCGTCTGGAGCAGGAGCGCAGCCACTACCGGGAACTCTTCGATCTCGCCCCCGACGGCTACTTCGCCTGCGACCCGCGAGGAACGATCCTCGACGTGAACCAGGCGGGAGCCCTCCTCCTCGGCAGGGAGAGGGAGAGCCTGATCGGGACGTCCTGTTGGTCGTATGTCGCCCCGGAGTGCGGGGAGGCCTGCCGGGACCTCGTCGCGCAGCTCTCGAGCGGCCCCTCCGAACCCCTGCGGGGGATCGAGGTGTGGGTCCGGCCGGCGGCCGGAAAGCCCATCCCCGTCTCCCTCTCGGCCACGGCCGTCCTGGACGACCGGGGCGGCCTTACGGAGATCCGGTGGCTCGCCCGGGACATCACACGGAGAAAACGGGCGGATGCGGAGCGGGAGCGGCTGCTCGTCGAAAACCAGTCGCTCGCCGCCGACCTCGCCGAAGAGCGCGACATCCTCCGGACGGTCATGGAGTACACCGACGTCCACCTTGCCTACCTTGATGCCGGGTTCCGGTTCGTCCGCGTGAACACGGCTTACGCGGAGGGGGCCGGGTACGCGAAGGAGGAACTTCTTGGACGAAAACACTTCGACCTCTTCCCGAACCCGGAGAACCAGGCAATCTTTCAGCGTGTGCGGGATACCGGGGAGGCGTTCCGGGTATACGCAAAGCCGTTCGCGTACGTTGACCAGCCCGAACGCGGGACGACCTACTGGGACTGGAGCCTCGTGCCGGTGAAGGACGCGAGGGGAGACGTCCAGGGGCTGGTCTTCTCGCTTGCCGACGTCACGGAGCGGGTACGGGCGGCGGAAGAGGTCAGTATCCGGAACAGGAGGCTTGCCGTCCTGAACGCAGTCATCACCGCGTCGGCATCCGCGTTCACCCTGGACGAGCTGCTCGACAACACGCTTGATGCGGTTCTCGACAACCTCGGATGCGATGTCGGGTCGATCTACATGCTGGAGGGAGGGGATCGGATGCAGGCCGTCCTCCGGTGCCACCGGGGGGTCTCCGAATTCGCCCTCATGCAGAACCGGACACTCAACGTCAGCCATTGGCCCTACAACCGGGTCTTCGTCGCCGGCCAGCCCTGGTTCGTCGAGGAGACAGAGGAAGCGGGTACCCGCGACCGGGACGTGCTTGCGGACTTCGGCGTCGCCTCCCTCGCTTTCATCCCGCTCGTTGCCGAGTCCTCGGTCGTCGGGGCGCTCGTGCTCGGGAGCACCGCCGCCCGTAAGACCTCGCAGGAGGGGCGGCGGCTCCTCGAAGCGGTCGGCCGGGAGCTCGGGGCCGGGGTCCTCCGGGGGATGCTGTACTCCCGGCTCGAGGCGGCGAACCGGGAGGCGAACCTCTACCTGGATATCCTCACTCACGACATCCGGAACGCCGACAACGTCGCGAACATCTACGCCGACCTCCTCATCGACGAGCTCGAGGGAGAACCGGCCCGACACGCCCGGAAACTGAAGGCCGGGATCAAAAAGAGCATCGAGATCACGGCAAACGTCGCCACCATCCGGAAGATCCGCGAGAGACGGGCCGGACCTGTGCCTGTCGATCTCGACAGGGTGATCCGGCAGGAGAACGCCCATTTCCCCGACGCCCGTATCACCTACGACGGACCGCGCGTGACGGTCCTCGCCGACGACCTCCTCCCGGAGATCTTCACGAACCTCATCGGCAACGCCGTCAAACACGGCGGGCCGGACGTCGGGATAGGGATAACGGTCGAGGATGCGGAGGAAGAAGGGATGGTCCAGGTCACCGTCGCCGATACCGGGCCCGGGATCCCGGACGATGCGAAGGAAGCAATGTTCTCCCGGTTCGAGGAGGGGGAGACCCGGGGGAGCGGCCAGGGTCTCGGGCTCCGGATCTGCTGGATGCTCGTGGCCCGCTACGGAGGAAGGATCCGGGTGGAGGACCGGGTGCCGGGCCACCCGGAGGAGGGAGCGGCGTTCCGGTTCACCCTCAGGGAGGCCAGGGGAGGCGACCCACCGGAGCAGAGAGCGTAGGACGCTCTCATGTGCGCTCCCCGGTAACTCATGATATCACGCGAAGGCGCGAAAAGGACTGTCAACACCCATATGCCAGGCCTCGCGGCTCGAAGCCTAAGGCTTCTCACGCTCCGGACGCTGTCCGTCGCACCCTTCGGAACGTCGTTACTCGAAAACGCGAAGCGTTTTCTCGAACTCCGTTCCTTCGGAACGTCGTTTAAAAAAGAGTATTCACCGGGCAGGCACCGCTGCCATGCCCTTCTCCACCCGGCGGGCCATCTCCTGCTTGACCCTCCGGATGTTCTCCGCCTGGTCGCGCTCTGCAAGGTTCGGTCCCGCTTTGCCGACGATCTCCTCGCTCGGGACGCCCTTCGCGTTCATGACGCGCAGGTAGCCGAAACTCGCCCAGCTGTCCGGGAGGTCGCGCATCCGCACATACTCCATGTTGTTCGGCGCAAGGTCGAGTTGAGCATCGATGACGCTGTTGACGTAGTCTTTGTTCTGCTCGAAGACCACCAGGGGCTCGATGACGTCGGCCTTCACGAGGTCCTGGATGTCGCGGCCCTCGATCTTCTTGATGAGCCGCGCACACTCGTTGAAGTGCGTGACCTCCATCTTCGCAAACATCTCCCAGATCCCCTTAATCCTCGGGTCGCTCTCGGTCTCTGCGCACGAGTGGTAGAGGTAGGCCTCGTTGAGTTCCATCATCGCCATCTTCTCGAGCATCGTCTCGTTCGGATCCCCGAGCAGCCCGTACTGGGTCACGTGCTGCTCCTCGATCTCCGCGATCTCTGCGTAGAGCTGCCGCGCGATCTCGTCGGGATACATGAACCCGTGCGACCGGTAGTAGAGCATCGTCTGCTGCTCGGCTGCGGTGATCGTGATGTAGTTCATCTTCGTCTTGATATCGGCCGTATCCTTGTCGTAGTGCTTACGCATCGAGTCAAAGGGGTGGCGGTGCTCGATGCTCGTCGGTCTGCCCGGCTTGACCTCGGTCTTGCCCTGGACGATCACTTCGGGGTCGCCGCCCTCGATGCAGTCGTAGAGGCAGCTGTAGCGGTAGAGGTGGTCGAAGTCCTCGAGCAGTGCAAAGTCCAGCGTCTGCTTTACGTAGGGGTCCGGCTCGTTCTGCGCCAGGTTCGCGGTGAGGTCGACCGCCACCTGCTCGTAACCGAGGGTGGTCTCGATGATCGACTGGTCCGCCGGGTTGAGCCAGTTGACCAGCTCCTGCTGCTGGGAGTCGATCCGGCGCATCAGGGCCATCGCCTTCTTCACCTCGGGGTCCGGGTGCATCCGCTCGATCGCGTGCGACGTGATGACGGCGTTGTTCTCGATACCGTTCATGAGGATGATCCGGGTCCTGGTGTAGGCGTCGACCGCCTTCTTGTCGTAGGGGGGCGGGACCATATCCTTCCAGTTCATGGGCTGCTCTTCGATCGGCATGCCCTCCATATCAAAAGGTCTGAATTGAGCCATCTCATCTTCCTCCGTAACCCCCGCCGGCTCCATCGGCGGGTGCATCTCCGGCAGTACGGCGGCACGGGCGGTGAGCCCTGCGGTCACGCCCGCACCCCGGAAACCCGGGGGTCTCCCACCATACCGGTCACGCCACAAAAACCTAACGGCCGGCGGAAAGGAGGACGAAGAATGCCTTTCCAGGCTGCTCCGACAGAGCACCGGCGACACCGGGCGGATTATCCGGGACGGTACCGTCCCGGATCTTCAGGGAGACCACAAGATATACACCGCCGGAGGTGCGGCTATGGGAGAAGAACGGAGGCGGGCGCACCCTGGTACCAAAGGTTAAGTATGCCGCCTCAAGAGAGATCCCCGGATGGCGACCGGCCATCCGATGACTACCAGACTGCAGGAGGCAAGGACCATGACAGGGAGAGAAGACGACCCCCCCGGCCCCGGGCGGCGGGAGATCGATGAGACAACGGACGATCGGGAGTCCCGGTTCGACAGGGCCGCCCGGAGCAGGGAGGCTTCCGGCAGCCCACCTGTCTCCCGCGAAGGCAGCCACGACTTCCCCGGCCTCTCCGCGGACTTCCGGGTAGATATCCTCGACCACAGGGATGAGGTGATCGTTGTTGCGGAACTGCCCGGCGCCGAGGGGGATGCTATCCGGATCAGCCTGCTCAACCCGCAGACCCTGCGGATAACGGCAAGGCGTGCCGGGCCGGTCGAGGAGGAGCCGGGAGCCTATTCTATCCACGAGCGCGGGAACGGCATCATGAGCCGGCTGATACGCCTGCCCGCGAGCGTAATGGGAGAAGGTGCCGGAACCAGGTTTAAGAACGGTGTTCTCGAAGTGCGCCTGAAGAAGGTGAAGACCGAATCCGGATCGGGAAAGGAGATCCCCATCAGGTGACGGGGGCCGGCGCGGCTCCGGACCGCGCACCGGCTCATACGTATCTCACCGGCCCGTCTCGACCCGCCGGAGCAGACACCCGTCAGTACCGGGCCGCGCACCCTGCCATCCGGGTCGTCACCACCTGCGGGTGGTAGCAGATGACGCTGTCCCGGGCGGTGATCCTCCCGTTGACCACCTGGTCGATGACGGCGAGGTGGTCCTGCACGCCCCGGGGAAGGAGATAATACTCCCGCACGAACTCCCTGCCCCGTGCTCCCATCTCCTCGGCCTTCTCCGGGTTCCGGAGGAGGTGGAGGATCCGGTCGGCGGTCTCCTGGACCGTCGATACCAGGTAGCCGTTCCAGCCGTCGCGAAGCTGGAGCGGTATACCGCCGACGTTCCCGGCGACGACGGGTTTTCCCTTCCAGAGCCCTTCGGTCACCGTCAGCCCGAACCCCTCTTTTATGGACTTCTGGACGATCACGTCCGATGCCCGCTGGAGGGCGTTGATCTCCCGGTGGCTGTCCGGCGGGAGGTCGAGGACGTGGATGTCGGGATCGTCCTCGGCCGTCTCGCGGACCTCGCGCAGGACGATGAAGCACTCCGGGTCGTCGCAAGCACGCCCGCCGACGAGGACGAGCTGGCAGGGGATCTTCTGACGAACCCTTTTGAATGCCTGGATGACACCCACGGGGTCCTTGAAGACATCGTAGCGGGAGACCTGGGTGACGATCGGTTTTGCCGGATCGATGCCGTACTTCTCTATGGTAGCATCGATCTCGGTCAGGGGGAGGTCGCGGTTCTTCTCCGAGAGCGGGTCGATGAACGGCGGGATGATGAAACTTGGCACGTTCCAGAGAGGGAGGTACTGGAAACTGGAGAATACGCTTGCGCTATACTTCTCGACCAGCCGCCGCATGATGTTGCCGATGCTTCCCACGGTCGTGGTGGGAATCGTCTCCAGCTGGACATGACACCGCCAGAGCAGCCTCTTCTGTTTGAGTTCCCTCTTCGTCAGGAACTCGATGAGACCGAGCGGCTGAGGGTCATGGACCGTCACGACATCACAATCGTCCTCAATCAGCCCTTCATTCTGCCGCTGTGCCTCCCAGTAAGTCTCGATCATCGACGATGAGAACCCGTCCCGGCCCTGGAGGAAGTTGTGGAGAGTCTTCGTGACATCGAAGAACGCCGGTTCGGCCTCCATGATGCTCCAGGTCGTCTCGAGGCCGAGCGCGTTGAGGAACGGGACGTACGACATCAGGATCTCTGCGACGCCGCCCCCGTGACGGGTCGAGTTTATCTCCTGCAGCCTGACACCGGAGAGACGCCCGGCAAGTTCCTCGATTGCCGAAAACTGCTTTGCGCCAACGATCCGCTGGTATTCCTTGAGGGACGGATACCCGGGGAGATCCGTAACGATCATGAGAGCAACACTATCCGGTAATACACATCCGGCCGATAAAATGCCTTTCGGTAGGGGGCAGGCGGACCCGGGAGGACGGTCAGGTGGGGGTGCGTCCTAAAAGAGATTATCCGCTTCGGATCTGCGGGGTCCGGTGAACGTCGTCGTCTGCGCGAGAAGAGGCATCCCGGGGAAGGGCTCTCTCCAGCGCAGTCTTCAACTCGGCGAGCGAGATGGGCTTTTCAAGGACACCGACGATGTCATCCGCATACTTCGAATACTCCTCGGGCCAGACATGCTTTGCGGTAAAGAGCAGGACCGGAATGTCCTTGAATTCATCATTTCGCTTCAGTTCTTCCAGGAATTGCCACCCATCTATGGGGGACATCATCACATCGAGTATGATGAGTGCAGGTTTCTCTTTCTTGATCGCCCGCAGGGCATCCCACCCGTTGTGAACCAGAAGCGGTTCACGGTTGATCTTTTTGAGCAGCAGTTCCATTACTTCCAGCGTCGGCAGGTCGTCGTCAACGACCATAATCTTGTTTCCCAAAACTCATACCTCCCTTGGTATCCTGATGGTGAAGGTGCTCCCCTCGCCCACCGCACTCGTCACTGTTATTTCTCCTCCGTGCAACAGGATATACTTGTTTGCGATCGAGAGACCCAGACCGGTTCGGCCATCTTTACGGCCCCGTTTTTCGGTGCTTCCGATGTAGAAGGGCCTGAAGATCGATTCGATGATATCCCCGGGGATACCGATGCCATTATCGCACACCATGATATAATGGTTTTCATTTGATCCCGCATAGCGGATCCATACTTTCTCTGGCGGTTCATTATACTTAACGGCATTTGAAACCAGACACTCCACCGCCATGTAAAGCCGATCGGGATCACCCCAGATACGGACGTCTTCCGGTATTTCATTATAAATCTGAGCTTTCGTATCGTATCCGCCGGCGGAGACGACGGAACCGGCGAGCCTGCGGAGGGGTATATCTTGAATGGTCAGGTCGACGTAATCCATCGTAAGCAGACTCAATTCGACCACCTTCTCCACCACCGCCTGCTCCTGCCCGGCGCACTCGAGGCAGGTCCTGAGGAGTTTCTCCGTCTCCCCGGGGAGACCGTAGTACCCGGGATCCTCGACGATTATCTGGAGGTACCCGATGAGCGGCTGCAGGGGCGTGCGCAGTTCATGGGACAGGGTGGTGACGAGCCCCTTCCACTGGTCGACCTCCCAGGACATCTGCCTGCAGGCAAGTCTCTGCCGCCGCACCTCGGTGGTGTCGCGCGCCGACCCTACGACACCGGAGAGAACGCCGTCCGCCCCGGTATAGGGGGCGACTGTGACGGAGAAGGTGTGCCGGGCATCTGCTATCACCAGATCGAGATCGTACGAGACACTCTTCTGTTCCTCAATCGCCTTCCGAACCTGCTCCATATGCTGGGCGGCAAGATCTTCGGGCAGGAGACAATCCATATCCCGCCCGACGACCTCGTCGGGAGAGAACCCGTAATCGGGGGACCGCAGCCAGGAGAAGTGCAGGATGCGGCCCGCAGTGTCCTGCATGAAGAAGATGTCGTTTGACTGCTGGATGAGTTCCATCAGGCGCCCGTTCGACCGGATGAGGTCCTTGTTCTCGTCCTGGAGCCTGCCGGTATCCACAACCGTGCACTCGAAGAGGTTCTCGGGGACCAGCGCCCGGCAGGAGAGGAGGACCGTCCGGGCGTCGCCATTGTGCGCACGCAGCGTCATCTCCATATTGCCGATGTAGCCTTCCAGCTTCATCTCCTCGATGAACCTGACCTTATCGACCTCATCAGCCCAGATCATCTCGGCCGGGATGCCGACGAGTTCCTGGGCCGTGTAACCGAGTATATCGGCACACTGCCTGCTGGCGCAGACCAGCCGGAGGGTTTCGGAGTCGCAGAGGAACTTTGCATCGCGGGCCTCTTCGACGATCCGCCTGCACCGGGAGGCAATCAGGTTGGAGTCCTGCGAGAAGAGGGTCGTGACCCCGAAGACCCAGAAGAAGATCATCGTGTGCAGCCCCGTCATCACCGGGTCTATGGTGAAACCGAGGACCGACAGATACGTCCGGATGAGCGCGAACCCGGTGATCAGGAATGCGGTCACCCAGAGCCCCTGCCGGGGGAACCAGAGAGCGGCAAGGAGTATGGGAATGCAGTAGATCAGGGGACAGATAAGGTAAGCGCTGTAATCCGGTGCAATAGCCGTGAGCATGAGCGATATCGCTGAAAACGACACTAATACGATCATTTTGACGATATCCGTCCCGGTAAAGAGGTCTTCACGGAAATGGCTCGATAGACACCGGCTTAAGGACATAGAAGATACAAAGAGTATGCCCGGAAGTGATATATATACAATTCTAAATCCTGCAACGAGGAATAGACAATGTTTCCAAAAAAGAAGTATAATTCATGAGTTTAGAGAGCAAATGTCGAACGTTTCCCCTGTCCGGGAAGAGAGGGAGTGCAGGGACCGTAGCAGGCCCCCGTACCGCCCGGAGGAGAGCCTATATGAAGATCGTCGTGTAACCCTAAAATATGCGCCCGTTTGTCTTCGTCAACATCGCCATGAGCGCTGACGGGAAGATCTCGACGAAAGAGCGGCGGCAGGTGAGAATCTCGGGTAGTGAAGATTACTCACGGGTCGACCGGATCAAGGCGGAGAGCGATGCCATTATGGTCGGCATCGGCACCGTGCTCGCCGACAACCCCTCGCTCACCGTCAAGTCCCCGGAACTCCGGGCCGGGCGGAGAGCGGCCGGAATGGATGAGAATCCCATCCGCGTCGTGGTGGACAGCAGAGGGAGGATCCCCCTGGACGCCGATATCCTCCACAAGGGGGCCGGGAAGCGTATCGTCGCCGTCTCAAGCGAGGCCTCTCCCGGAACGGTGGAGGCCCTCAGGCAGCACGCCACCGTCGTCGTCGCCGGCGACGGGACCGTCGATCTGAGGGTCCTGCTCGAAGATCTGCATCGGCAGGGTGTCCGGCGCCTGATGGTCGAGGGGGGCGGGACCCTGATCTGGACGCTTTTTGCACAGGGGCTCGTCGACGAACTCCAGACGTTCATCGGTAACATCGTCATCGGCGGGAAGGATGCCCCCACCCCGGCCGACGGCGCCGGTTTTCTCCGGGAGACGGATTTTGCACGGTTACGCATCATCGAGGCCGTTCGGCTCGACGACGGCCTGCTCGTGCGATGGAAGGTGGAGAGAGCGTGAGGCGGGAGCACCCCGCCCGGTCACCCCCTCAAACGTCGGGAGCGCGGATCTCAAGCCCCGGCCGTTTGCCGGGATGACCGCGCTTCGAACCGGTCAATCAAAAAAAGGATCTGAAGGTTATGGAACCTTTACGATCTCGTCTTTGATCTTGTAAGAACCTCCCGTGATGAGGGAGACGGTAATCTCAACCCTGTTCTCACCCTGTGCGTTCTTGATGATTACATTGTCGCCCTTGATCGGCTGCATCTTCTCGGTGATGACCTCCCCGGTCGATTTGGTCACGCGAAGATCGATGCCGTTCACGAAGTCCTGGCCTTTGCCGCCGTTGAAGGTGATGGTGAGGTCGTGCGTAAAGCGGGAGGGGTACCCGGGCTCGATCCCGAACACAACCTCCCTTTCCGGCGGCACTGTCTGCGTCGGGCCGGGGGCAAGCGAGGCCGCGGTCGTGGGCGCGGGCGTTGCCGTGATCACTGCCGTCTCCCTCGGGGTGGGGCCTTCGGGCTCTCCGGAGCCGGTGCATGCGGCGCAGAACGAAAATGCGAGTAGAAGTACAATCAGAGCAGGTAGCAACCTGAAGTTCATAAAGCATTCATGCACATCAAGGTATTTCACCCTTTCGTCACGCATGCAGCGTGTTCGGCATGCGGCAATCTAAATACCGGGTGTCGCCCCTAACCGGCCAGTCCGGAGGAAATAGCACTCAGGTCAGAGCAATAGCCCAATGGAGTTTGAGAATATCCCGGACAGACTAGCCACCAATACGTAAAATACGCAATGTTTATGGCTGCGAGAAGGAAACTTCTATCTATACCCATAGAGGTACAAAAAATGAATCTAAAAAGACCGAATGCTAACGAAGCAACGGGAACGACCAACCGCTCCCGGGACGTCGTGCCCATGTCGGGCATCTGCACCCGGTGTGTCGACGGCTGCAAGGGAAGCTGCGAGATCTGGCTCTCCTCTTTCCGGGGCAGGGAAGTCCTCTATCCCGGCCCGTTCGGCGAGATCACCGCCGGTGCGGACAAGAACTACCCGATCGACTACTCGCACCTGAACATCCAGGGCTACGCGCAGGGTGCGAAGGGGCTCCCCGAAGGCGTCGAGGCCAACCCCGACACCGCGGTGTTCTCGGAAGTAGACACCAGGACCGAGTACGGGTGGGATATCAAGGTCCCGATGCGGGTCCCCATCTTCACCGGGGCGCTCGGGTCGACCGAGATCGCCAGGGCCAACTGGGAGCACTTCTCCATCGGGGCCGCCATAGCGGGCATCACCCTCGTCTGTGGAGAGAACGTCTGCGGGGTCGACCCGAAACTGGTGCTCGACCACAACGGCAAGGTCAGCAAGTCGCCCGAGATGGACCGGCGTATCGAAACCTACCGGAGATTCCATGACAGGTACGGCGAACTCCTGGTGCAGTTGAACGTGGAGGACACGCGGCTTGGAACCGCGGAGTATGTCTCCTCGAAGCACAACCTGGAGACGATCGAACTGAAGTGGGGTCAGGGCGCAAAGTGCATCGGCGGCGAGATCAAGGTCGGCAGCATCGACCGGGCGAACCAGCTCAAAGATCGCGGCTACATCGTCCTCCCGGACCCCAGGTCCTCCGAAGTGCAGGCAGCCTTCAAGGACGGCGCCATAAAGGAGTTCGAGCGGCACTCCCGTCTCGGTTTCGTCACCCGTGAAGGGTTCCTCGAGGAGGTCGACCGGCTCCGCGACATCGGGTTCAAGCGGGTCACCCTCAAGACCGGCGCCTACTCGGCCGTCGAACTCGCAATGGCAATCCGTTACAGTTCCGAAGCAAAGATCGACCTCCTCACCATCGACGGCGCGCCCGGCGGTACGGGAATGAGCCCCTGGCCGATGATGAACGAGTGGGGCATCCCGACGTTCTACATTGAGTCCCTCGCTTACCAGTTCGCCGAGCGGCTGAAGGCACGGGGTATCCGGGTCCCGGACATCGCCATCGCCGGCGGGTTTGCAGACGAGGCAAACGTCTTCAAGGCGCTCGCCATGGGAAGCCCCTACGTCAAAGCGGTCTGCATGGGCCGCGGCCTGATGATCCCCGGCATGGTCGGGAAGAACATCGAGAAGTGGCTCGCAAACGGCGAACTCCCCAAGACCGTCTCGAAGTACGGCAGCGGCGTCGAGGAGATCTTCGTCTGTTACGAGGAACTCAAGGAGAAGTTCCCCGGCCGGATCAACGAGATCCCGCTCGGAGCACTCGGCATCTACACCTACGCCCAGAGGTTCAGGACCGGACTCCAGCAGGTCATGGCCGGTAGCCGGAACTTCAGCCTCGGGACGGTCGCCCGGAGCGACCTGATGGCGCTGACCGAGGAGGCGGAAGCGGTCTCCGGCATCCCGTACGTGATGCGGGCCTACCGCGACGCTGCCGAAGCGGTCCTCGACTCGTGAGCACGGGGCGGTACAGAGAGGCGAATCTCCTCCCCCGGCAGGCCGCGCACCACGTCCAAAGCGTTGGGCCGTGAGGGGGAAAACAACCGGGGGAGGTACAAATACCCCAGATAAACACTTTTTAATAATATTTCGCATCCGCGATAATATTTAATGCGAAGAGTGCATCAGGTGTGCCTGATATACCATGCACAGGGATACAAGTCCGACCATTCTCATCACCGGGGGAGCAGGATTCATCGGGTCGCACCTCGCAACGGAGTTGCTGCAGCACGGCTACGGGGTCCGCATCCTCGATAACCTGACGCCACGGGTGCACGGCCCGGAGCGGCGCCGGCCAGCCCATCTCGACCGGCGGGCGAAGGTCCTCGTCGGGGATATCCGGGACCCACACCGCGTGAAGGAGGCTCTTGATGGGGTCGACGCCGTCATTCACCTGGCGGCGGTCGTCGGGGAGCGATCGAGCATGTACCAGATCGAGAAGTACATGAGCGTCAACACCGCCGGGACCGCCGTCCTCCTCGAGGCCTTGCTCGACCACCCGGTAGAGCGGCTCATCGTCGCCTCGAGCAGCGTCGTCTATGGGGAAGGCTTATACTGCTCGTACAACGGCACCGTCTACCCGAAGATCCGGCGCTCTCCGGGAGAGGTGGCAAGGGGCGACTGGGAGCCCCGGAGCCCGGACGGGGAGGTGATCTACCCCCTTCCCACACCGGAGACAAAGGAGGCGTCGCCGCTCTCGGTGTACGCCGTCTCCAAGTACGACCAGGAGGAGATGTGCAGGCTGATCGGGGAGTCATATGGCATCCCGACGACCATTCTCCGGCTCTTTTCCGTCTACGGTCCGCACCAGGGGTATGCCAGCCCGTACTCCGGCATGCTGACCGAGTACGCGTCCCGCCTGCTCCAGGGTCTTCCCGTGCGCCTCTTCGAGGACGGTTACCAGCAGCGCGACTTCGTGAGCGTCTACGATGCGGTGCGTGCCTTCCGCCTGGCCCTTGAGTCACCCCGCGCCGCCGGCATGACGTTCAACATCGGGAGCGGCCGCCCCCATACGTTCCGGACCGTCGCCGATCTCCTTGCCGCGATAACCGGGCGGCAGCACCTCTCCCCGGCGGTCATGGGGATCGGCCGGATCGGCGATATCCGCCACTGCATCGCAGACATCAGCCGTGCCCGGGAGGTCCTCGGCTACGAGCCCGGGGTCACCCTCGATGCGGGCCTGCTCGGCCTGGTCGCCTGGGTCGAGGCGGAGATCGCAGAGCGGCGGAAGGTTCCCGCACCTCTCAAGATACCGGCGTCGTCGCGCCTCCATGTCTGAAGGCCGCCCGGGCCCCAACCTTTATTTTTCCCATCGGTCGTATCATAATTGTATTATGCGCCTCAGCCTCCGGACCTGGGAAGTACGCCTCGGGATTGTCCTGGTCGCCTTTTCGGTCGTCATCTATAGCGTGAAATATCTCCTGCTCGGCGACCCCGAGAACACCTACCAGTACATCTTCAACGCTCTCGGGTTTCTCCCGATCAACGTCCTCCTGGTCACCCTCATCCTGAATCAGCTCCTGAGCGTCAGGGCAAAGCGCGAGAGGCTGGAGAAACTGAACATGGTCATCGGCACCTTCTTCTCGGAGGTCGGCACCGGGCTCCTCACCTTCCTCTCGAACCACGACCCCCGCCTCGCGGAGGTCCGGCAGGATCTTGTCGTGACGAATGCCTGGACGCCGGAGACGTTTTCCGCGGTGCGCGACCGCCTCCGGCACCACACCTGCAGCGTCGTCATCGACGATGCGGACCTGCAGGGACTCTGCCGGTACCTCACAGAGCGGCGGGGCTTCCTCCTTCGCCTGCTCGAAAACCCCGTCCTCATGGAGCACGAGTCGTTCACCGACCTTCTACGGGCGGTCTTCCACCTGACCGAGGAACTCGAACGGCGGGGGGACTTCGCCGGGCTCCCGGAGAGCGACATCGCCCACCTCGGCGGGGACATCGCAAGGGTTTACGGCCTGCTCGTCGGCCAGTGGCTCGGCTACATGGAGTATCTCCAGAAGAACTACCCCTACCTCTTCTCGCTCGCGATGCGTTCGAACCCCTTCGACGAGACGGCGTCGCCGGTTGTCCGGTAAGAAGTCGCGCGAGACGGTAGCACAATCCGTCGATTACTTTGACTCACGCGAAGCCGCGAAGGAGAGTCGCCAACAATATGCCGGGCTTCGCGTTCTTCGCACCTGACGGTGCTTGAGCTCCGGCCCCTTGGGCCATCGCACTTCGCGGCTTCGCATGAGACCGCATCAATTCGCACTTGCAGACAGCCATACTCGCCACGCCCCCGGAGAGGGCACAACATATATACCCGCCGGCAGGCTACGACACGCCTGATCACCATGGGCGAATACTCCGTACTGATCGGCGGAAAGGCCGGGGAGGGCATCAACACGGCCGGCCTCTCCATCGCCGCTCTCTTCTCCCGCCTCGGCTACCGCACCTACATGTACTTCGATTACCCCTCGCTCATCCGGGGCGGGCACAACTTCGCGATCATCCGGGCCTCGGAGAAGGCGATCGGGGCGCACCGCACCCCGGTCGACGTCCTCCTCGCCTTCGACCAGAACAGCATCGATAACCACCGCCAGAGGGTCCACAGCGGCACGACGGTCATCTACGACGCCTCGCAGGCGGTGCAGGCGGAGGGCTACGGCCTCCCGCTCGACACGATCGTCAAGGAGGAGAAGGCACCCCCGATCACCGGAAACTCAGCGATGCTCGGGGCGCTTGCCCGGGTGGCGGGCATCGGCCGGGAGGTGCTCGATGATGTCCTCCGCACGACCGTCCCCGCAAAGCACCTGGAGGCGAACCTCCGGGTCGCCGGGCGGGGCTACGACGCCGTGGAGAGTGTCTTCACCGTCGAGCCGCTCGATGCCCCGGCACTCCCGGTCCTGACGGGAAACGAGGCCGCGGGACTCGGGCTCGTTTACGGCGGGCTCGACACCTACGTCGCCTACCCGATGACACCGTCATCAAGTCTCCTCCACTTCCTCGCCAACCGCGCCGAAGACCTCGCAGTCAGGGTCATCCACCCTGAAAACGAGATCGGCGTCATCCTGATGGCGCTCGGGCTTGCCTACGCCGGCGAGAAGACGGCGGTCGGCACCTCGGGCGGCGGGTTCTGCCTGATGACCGAAGGCCTCTCCCTTGCGGGGATGTCCGAGATTCCCGTGACGATCGTGATGGGGCAGCGGCCCGGCCCGAGCACCGGCATGCCGACCTACACCGCCCAGGGCGATCTCCACTTCGTCCTGAACGCAGGCCAGGGGGAGTTCCCCCGGCTCGTCGTCGCCCCGGGCGATCTCGAGGAGGCCTACACCTGGTCGGCGACCGCCCTGATGCTCTCCTGGCGGTACCAGGTCCCCGCGATCGTCCTGACCGACAAGACACTCGCGGAAGGAGCCTGCTCTTTCGATATCGGGGCAGTTGCAGAGCTCCCGGACCGGGAACCCGTACTCTGGGACGGTGCAGGGGAGTACCGGCGGTATGCCCGGACCGAGAGCGGAGTATCGCCGCTCGCCTTCCCGGGAAGGGAAGGCGCCGTCGTCAAGGCAACCAGTTACGCCCACGACGAGGTCGGGTTCACGACGGAAGAGAGTGGAGAGGTCATTGAACTGCAGGAGATGAGATTCAGGAAGGGCGAGAGTCTCAGGGCGGAACTTGCCACCTACCCGGCGGTGAAGGCTTAC
The DNA here is from genome assembly GCF_023702065.1 of Methanoculleus oceani. Taxonomy (NCBI): domain Archaea; kingdom Methanobacteriati; phylum Methanobacteriota; class Methanomicrobia; order Methanomicrobiales; family Methanomicrobiaceae; genus Methanoculleus; species Methanoculleus oceani. The sequence continues at coordinate 896,904 of NZ_QFDM01000002.1, forward strand.
GGCGCACGGGACGCCGGTACGACGATCGTCTGCTGGGGATCGGAGAAGTGGGCCTGCATCGAGGCCGCCGAACGGTTCGGAGCAAGGGTCGTCCAGCCGATCGTGCTTGCACCCTTCCCCGCCCGGCAATGGAAGGAGGCGATGATCGGGGCGGGGAGGGTCGCCTGCGTCGAGAACAACGCCACCGGACAGCTCGCCCGCCTCCTCCGGCAGCAGGGCTTCGACCCCGGCCGCCCGGTCCTGAAGTACGACGGGCGGCCGTTTGCGGTCGATGAACTGGAGACGAGACTCCTGGAGGTCTTCGCATGACCCCCAAGCAGCCTGCCGGAAAAGTGGCCGGCAGTCTCGTCAGCCCGGCCCAGAACACCTGGTGCCCGGGGTGCGGCAACTTCTCGATCCAGCACATGATGAAGTCGGCCATCGCCGAACTCTCGGAGGAGGAGGGGATCCCCCTCGAGAACTTCGTCCTCCTCGGCGGCATCGGGTGCCACGGGAAACTGGTCGATTACCTGAATATCAACAGTTTCTACGGCATCCACGGCCGTTCGATCCCGGCGGCCACCGGGATGCGCCTCGCAAATCCGGACTTAAAGGTGATCTGCCACGTCGGGGACGGGGACATCTACGCCGAGGGTCTCGACCACCTCATCTTCGCGGCAAAACGCAACAGCGACATCACTGTGATCGTCCACGACAACCGGGTCTACGGGCTGACGACGGGGCAGTACACCCCGACGTCGCCCACCGGCTTTAAAGGCCGCTCCACCCCCGGCGGGATCACGGAGCACCCTATAAACCCTCTCGAGGTGATGCTCGCCGCCGGGGCCACCCACATCGCGCGGGGCTACACGAGAAAAGTCCAGCACTTAAAAGACCTCTTCAAGGAAGCGATCGTGCACCGGGGGTTCTCGTTCGTCGACGTCCTCCAGATCTGCGCGACCTACTTCAACCTGACCGACTACTATAACGAGCACGCCTACGAGGTGCAGGAGGGCGAGGTCGACACCGGCCGGTTCGAGAGCGCTCTTTCAAAGATCCGGGAATGGGACTACGACCGTGAAGCACCGATCCCGCTCGGAACGTTCTACTCCGTCGAAAAACCCATCTACGAAGAGAAGTTCCGGGCGCTCACCGCCGGGAGGCCGGAGAGGCGGGCACTCGTCCGGAAGGCTCTCGAAGAGTGGCGGTGAGCCCCGACCGGGACCTTCATATCCCTCCCGGAACACAGGGGGCCGGGACGGGCAGGGTGCCCGGAACCCGGAAGGGGTGAAAGGAGATGAAACGGCTGGAAGGAAAGAACGTCCTCGTTACCGGGGGTTCGACCGGCATCGGCCGGGCGACGGCGATCAGGTTCGCGGACGAAGGTGCAAACGTCGCCATAAACTATCACTCGAGCGAAAGGGAGGCAGAGATAACGCTTGAGGAGGCCCAGAAGACCTGCAGCATCATCCGCGAGAAAGGATGCCGGGAGATGCTGGTCCAGGGGGACGTCGCGAGCGAAGAGGACGTCGAGCGCATATTCCGGGAGGTCCTCAAGGCGTGGGGGCGGCTCGATGTCCTGGTCAACAACGCGGGCATCCAGACCGAAAGCCCGACCCACGAGATGGCCATGGACGCTTACGACCGGGTCCTCGCGGTGAACCTCCGGGGCGCGTTCCTCTGCGCACGGGAGGCGGTGCGGCATTTCCTCGACCGCAGGGGCGGGGGCATCATCCTCAACAACACCTCGGTTCACGAGACCATCCCGAAACCCCACTACGCCCCTTACGCCGCGAGCAAGGCGGGACTCGGGGCTCTCGCGAGGACGCTCGCGCTCGAGTATGCCGGGCAGGGCATCCGGGTCAACACGGTCGCCCCCGGCGCGATCGTAACCCCGCTAAACCGGGAGTGGGCGGGAGACCCCGAGAAGAGGGCGGCTGTAGAAGGCCACATCCCGATGGGACGCGCCGGAGAGCCCGAGGAGATTGCCGCGGTCTTTGCCTTCCTCGCCTCCGACGAGGCCGCCTACATCACCGGGCAGACCATCTACGTGGACGGCGGACTGACGCTCTGTGCCGACTTCAGGACCCCGTGGTCGTCGGGGACTTGAGAAACCATACCGCGCCCGCCTCCCGGGTGCCCTGCAGGAGAACGGCCGGGATCACTCCGGCCCCCACACAGGAAGACCCCGGCGGGAGGCGGGATTCATTCAAACAGATTAATATAATTCTATTTTTATACGATATGGCTCGAAAAAAGCGCCCGGCATAGGGTCTGTTCCGGCAGTCCCGGGAAGGGGAGATCCAGCCCTGCCGCCGGGCGATCCTTCGAGGTGAACGGTTCCGTGAGCATAAGGAGAGGGGACGCGGGTATATCATGGTCTTTGAGGCAAAAGAGAACCTGACGGAAGAAGAGGTCCGTCACGGCTTAAAACTCGTCATCAGGGACGGCCTTGCCACCCAGGCGATGGTGACGCTGACCGGCGGCATCTTCCTCGTGGCCTTCGCCCTGCAGCTCGGCGCGTCCAACACCGTCATCGGCCTGCTTGCCGCCATCCCCCCACTCGCAGAACTCCTGCAGATACCCGCCATCTACATCGTCGAACGCGTCAGGAGGAGGAGGCTGGTGGTCGTGGCGGCGTCGTTCGCCGCCCGCCTCTGCTGGATACCCATCGTCCTGATACCGTTCTTCCTCTCGCCGGAGCAGGGGATATTCGTGCTCATCGCCTCAATTGCTCTCTACGCGTCGTTCTCGGCGGTCTCCCACTGCGGCTGGAACTCCTGGATGCGGGACCTCATACCGCAGGACCGGCTCGGCGACTTCTTCTCCCGGCGGCTGACCCTCTCCACGGGTATCGCACTCGTCATCAGCCTCGCCGCCGGTTTCTTCATCGACTCGTGGGAGGCCGTCTTCCCGGACCTTGCAGCCTACGGCTACTCGATCCTCTTCCTCCTCGGGCTCATCGCCGGCCTCTTCGGGATCACGCTCCTCGCCCGAACGCCCGAGCCCCGGATGGCCGTCGGGGACGGGGAGGACGGCCTGCTCGCCGCGATCAAAAAGCCTTTTGCGGACATCAACTTCAAGAACCTCATCGTATTCCTCGGTTCGTGGAACTTCGCCGTCAACCTCGCGGCGCCGTTCTTCACGGTCTACATGCTGCAGAGGATCGGCCTCGATATCTCGGTCGTCGTCGCTCTCAGCGTCCTCAGCCAGGTGATGAACATCGTCTTCTACCGCTCGTGGGGCCGGGTCTCCGACCGCTACTCCAACAAGTCGGTCCTTGCCGTGAGCGGCCCGCTTTTCATGCTCGCGATCTTCGCGTGGATGTTCGTCACGCTCCCCAACGTCTACATCCTGACCTACCCGCTGCTCATCCTCATCCACATCCTGATGGGGATCTCGCTTGCGGGGGTCTCGCTCGCTTCGGGAAACATCAGCCTGAAGATGGCCCCGCAGGGTCAGGCGACCAGCTACCTTGCAGCGAGCACCTTCGCAAACTCGGTCGCAGCGGGGGTCGCCCCGATCCTCGGCGGGCTCCTCGTGGACTTCTTCGCCGAGCGGGAACTCATCTGGACCCTGATCTGGAAGGACCCGGTGCAGGAGCTCGTCTTCGTCACCCTCGACGTCCAGCAGTGGGAGTTCTTCTTCCTCTTCGCCTTCATCCTCGGCCTCTACTCCCTCCACCGCCTGACGGTGGTGCAGGAGGAGGGGGAGGCGAAGGAGCAGGAGGTCGTCGACGAACTCATCGCGGGGGTCCGCCGGGATATGCGCAACTTCTCCCCCGCAGGGGGCCTCCGGGACTTCGTGAAGTTCCCCTTCTCGTCCGCCGGGAGCCGCCGGGGGAAGAAGAAGCGGTAGTGTCGGGGCGCTCCGATACCTTCATGAACCCGGGCGGTCCCAGACCCGGTGTCATGGACGTGAAGAGTCGCCGTATCGGCCTCGTCGTCGCCGTCCTGCTGGCAGCGGTGCTGGTCTCCGGGTGCGCCGGCATCCCCCTGACACCCGGCGGGAACAGCACGCCGGCACCGCCGGACGGCGCCGTCACCCTCCCGGAGCCCCGTCGTACGGGCGAGGTTTCCGTCGAGGAGGCGCTGTGGGAGCGGCGGTCGGTCCGGGCCTATGCCGAAGTGCCGCTGACCATCGCCGACGCCGGGCAGGTCCTCTGGGCGGCGCAGGGAGTCACGGACGACCGGGGTTACCGGACCACCCCCTCCGCCGGCGGCCTCTATCCCCTGGAGGTCTACCTCGTCGCGGGCGGCGTCATGGACCTTGAGCCGGGGGTCTACCACTACCGGCCCGGGGAACACCTGCTCGTCCGGGTCGGCGACGGGGACCGTCGGGCCGCCCTGCAGGCGGCGGCCGTCAACCAGACCGCCGTGGGCGACGCCCCGGCAACGGTCGTCATCGCCGCGGTCCCGGACCGGACGACCGCGAAGTACGGCGAGCGGGGGATGCGCTACGTCTTCATGGAGGCGGGGCACGCCGCAGAGAACGTCTACCTCCAGGCGGAGGCGATCGATCTCGGCACTGTCGTTATCGGGGCGTTCGACGACGACGAGGTCCGGGAAGTCCTCGCGCTCCCGGAGAACACGACACCGCTCTACCTCATGCCGGTGGGAAGACCGGTTCCGGAGAATGATTGAAGTCACGGGCCGTCCACAGGGCGGCATGATGGACGCCTTCGAAGCAATCATAACCCGGCGGAGCGTGCGGGAGTATACCGACCGCCCGGTCGCCCGGGAGACGGTGGAGAAACTCCTCGCGGCCGCAATGCAGGCCCCCTTCTCCGGAAGGGAGCAGCCCTGGCACTTCGTCGTCATCGACGACCCGGAGATCCTCTCCCGCATCCCGGCGGTCAGCCCCTACGCGGAGGTCCGTCCCCCCGCGCCGGCGGCAATCCTCGTCTGTCTCGACCTCCGCATCCCCGAGAGCCCCGACCTCCGGGTGCAGGGCTGTGCCGCGGCAACGGAGAACCTCCTCCTCGCCGCCCATGCCCTCGGGCTCGGCGCGGTCTGGACCGCCGTCTACCCGGACCCCGACCTGATGCTCGGGTTTGCAAACCTCTTCTCGCTCCCGGACGGCGTCGCGGGGTTTGCCCTCGTCACCGTCGGCTACCCGGCCGCCCGTCCCCCGCCGGTCGACCGCTACCGCGAGGAGCGGGTCCACCATAACGGCTGGTGACCCCATCCCGCCTCGCGGATGCAAATGCTCACTCCTTATCAGGCCGGTGCTCCAAACAGGGATTGTTAACAATGGAGCAGAGAGACGACGGCCGGGAGACCGGAGCACCGCCCGGGTTCCCGAAGAACAGGATGGAGGCGCTCACCGACGGCATATTCGCCATTGCCATGACCCTCCTGGTACTCAGCCTCGACGTCCCGGCAGGCATCCACGACCCCTCCGGCGCCACCGTCACGGCAATGCTTGCCAGCCAGCTCCCCGCCTTCTACCACTACCTCCTCGCGTTCTTCATCCTCGCTTCCTTCTGGATAGTCCATCACGTGCAGGCAGAGCGGCTCCGCCACACCGACCGCACGTTCCTCTGGATCAATATCGTCATGCTCCTGTTCGTCACGCTGGTGCCGTTCTCCGTCTCCCTCATCGGCGACTACCCGGGCAGGATCTTCGCGGCAATCGTTTTCGAGGTAAACCTTCTCGGCCTCGGCCTGCTCTTTGCCGCGCAGTGGAGGTATGCCACGCATAACCGCCGGCTCGTTCACCCCGGCACCGACATACGGCGCGGAAACCAGCGGGTGATGGTGGTTCCGGCCGTCTCCGTCATCGCGATCCTCCTCGCCCTCGCCGGCTGGACCTGGAGCACCGCGGCCTACGCGCTCATTCCTCTCGTGATGCGGTTTCTTCCCCCGGGCAGGTGACGCCCGGCACCACGGACGGCTGCTGCTGACTGATGCAGTGGATCGCGCCGAGGCCCTCGACCATCGCCGTGCAGTCGATCCCGGCGACCTCCCGGTCGGGGAAGGCCTGCCGGATCCGCGCCAGGGCGATCTCGTCGTTCGGGTGCTTAAAAACCGGCACCAGCACGACGGTATTGCCCACGTAGAAGTTTGCGTAACTTGCCGGCAGCCGTTCTGCGCCGCCGACCCTCCCCGGCATCGGGAGGGGGATGACCGTTAAGGGATTGCCGTCCTGGTCGGTCGACGCCCGGAGGAGGGCGTAGTTCTCCTGAAGGAGAGCGTGGTTCTCGTCGTCCTCGTTCTCCTCGAGAGCGCAGACGACGGTTGTCGGGTCCACGAACCGGGCGATATCGTCGACGTGGCCGTCGGTGTCGTCGCCGGCGATGCCCTGCGTTAACCAGATGACGTGCCCGGCGCCAAGGTAGGCCTCGAGATACGCCTCGATCTCCTCCCTGGAGAGGTGCGGGTTCCGGTTCGGGTTTAAGAGGCACGCCTCCGTCACGATCACCGTGCCGCGCCCGTTCACCTCGACTGACCCGCCCTCGAGGACGATCCCGGGGGTGAAGAGCGGGAGTTCCATCTCGCGGTTCATGATGAGCGGGACCCGGGTATCTCCCATGAGTTCCGTGTACTTCTCTCCCCAGGCGTTGAACGTCCAGTTCACCATAGCGAGGCTCTCCGCCTTCGGGTTGATCAAGAACGTCGGCCCGTAATCCCGGAACCAGACGTCGGCATAATCGGCGAAATGAAACCTGACGCCCCCAGTATCGACGCCCTCCTCCTCGAGCACCGCCACGATCCGGGTGCGCATCGCTTCGCCGGTGACGAGGAGGTCGACGGGTTCGGACCCGCGGAGCGCCGCGATGATCTCGATGTAGGTCCGCTCCACCGCGGCAAGGTCGGGGAACGTCTCGCGGTCATGGGGCCAGGAGAGCCAGACGGCGTCGTGCGGCTCCCACTCCGCCGGCATGCGGTAGCCCGACCCCGCAGGGGTCCTCCCCGGCAGGAACCTCCGGGTGAGCGCCCCGTAGGTCTCCGGCCGCCGGTTCTCAAGGAAGCCCCAGCCTTCCCGGACAGCCTCGTTTCCCGCGAGGTCGACCTCGACGATGAGGATTTCCTCACCGGTCCCGCCCGCCCGGGCAAGGACGTTCCCGAACGCATCGGCGACGAACGAACTCCCGAAGAACCGGATATCCCCCTCGTCTCCCACCCGGTTGACGGCGGCGACGTGGACGCTGTTTGCTATCGCGTGGCCCCGCTGCACCGTCTCCCACGCCTCGCGCCAGTCGCCTTCGGGAGGCTCTTCGCCTGCGATATGGCCGATGGCGGTCGGGTAGAAGATTATCTCCGCACCCTGCAGCGCGACCGTCCTCGCGGCTTCCGGGAACCACTGGTCGTAACAGATGAGCACGGCAATCCGGCCGTGCCGGGTATCGTAGACCCGGTAGCGGTCCCCGGGCCGGAAGTAGTTCTTCTCGTAGAAGAGGGGATCGTAAGGGACGTGCACCTTCCGATAAGCGGGAAGCAGCCGCCCGTCGGCGTCGATCACCACCGCGGTGTTATAGTGCTCGCCGGACGCGGTCCGCTCGTAGAGCGGCACGACGATCACCACGCCGTGCTCCCGGGCAAGCGCCGAGAACGCTTCGGTCGAGGGGCCCGGGATCGTCTCGGCATAGGCGGAGGCGTCCGTATCCTCATACTGCGGGAAGTAGGGGGCCCGGTAGAGTTCCTGCAGGCAGAGGATCCGCGCACCCTTCGCGATCGCCGTTCTCGCCATCTCGAGGGTGCGGGCCAGGTTGCGGTCGGGGTCGTCGCTCACCGCCGTCTGGATGAGGCCGATCGTTTGCGTGCTCATCGTATCATCTCTCCGTACCGGTAGGACGCTCCAGCGTTTTATAGCAACCGCCGGGCCATAGCGTTATCCGGCATCGTGTCGGAACTTTACGGAAGCAATGGATCTCGCGACAACCCTCCTCATCGCCGTCGCCCTCGCGATGGATGCGTTTGCCGTCTCGATCAGCGGAGGCGCCACCCTGCGGGAGGATCGGGGGCGATGGGCCCTCATCGCCGGTGCGCTCTTCGGAGGATTCCAGGCAGGGATGCCGGTGCTCGGGTGGCTCGGCGGGGTGACTCTCGCCTCATTCATCGGGATCTGGGGGCCCTGGATCGCCTTCCTCCTGCTTGCCCTGATCGGCGGGAAGATGATCGTCGAGGCGGTGCGGGGGAACGGCGAGAGCGTGCAGTTTGCCGCCGGGAGCATGGCCGTGCTGTTCCTGCTCGCCGTCGCGACGAGCATCGACGCGCTCGCCGTCGGCGTCACGTTCGCCGTGCTGGATACCCCCATCCTCTGGCCCGCAGTCACGATCGGCATCGTGACCTTCGCCCTCTCCGCCGCCGGCGTGCTCGTGGGGAGCTCCTTTGGCCGGGTGTTCGGGCGGAGGGTCGAGATCCTCGGCGGGGTGATTCTGATCGGCATCGGTCTGCGGATCCTGTTCGACCATCTCGCCCTCTGATATTCAGGCGGTCTCGTCCAGGATCCGCCGCATATCGAGGACGAGCTCTTTGCTCTCGGAATCGAGCGCGACGAGCCGCAGATCCTCTGCCGACTTAACACCGATTTCGAGCTCCGCCGCCCGGGCGATCGGGTCCATCTCAAATATCCGGCCCTGCATCACCTCCGGCGTCGTGCCGTGGAGGCGAAGCAGCGCAACTCCGGCGGCATCGAGGGCGACGCGGTCGGTGCTCGCGAGGATGACGTTCGGGGCAATACGGGTGCCCCGCTCGGGCCCACCGGTCGAGAACCCCTCCGTTGCGTCCAGAATAGCGATGTCGCAGGGAAAGAACCGGTTGATCTCGGCGATCATCCTGCGCTGGTGCGGCGACGAATGAAGTTCCGCCATGTAGTTGTAGCCATCCTCCGGGTTTCTCTTCGCCACGGCCCCGACCGGGTTCTTCAGGGAGAGGGAGATATGCCCGCCGAACCGGTGAGTCTTCAGGCAGCAGGTCTGGACCACCGCATCCGCCTCCCGGAAGACCCGGGCGATCAGGAACCCACGCTCCCAGTGGAGACCGTCCGGCGGGATCGCCTCCCACTCCCCGGGAGGGAGGGCGTCGAGCGCCACCACCTCCGCCCCCGTCCTGGCCGCGACGTCGGCGGCGCCCCGGTTCTTCAGCACCGCACCGGTCTCCCCCATCCCGCTCCGCTCACCGAGCCGGACCGTCCGGGCACCGGCATCGCGGACCTGCCCGAGGATCGCTTCCAGCGCATCGGGATGGGTCGTCGCGGGGAACGGGTCGTCGCTGTTGAAGTTCGCCTTGACTGCAACGGTCTTTTTGTCGAGGGAAGGGGTGCCAATCTCCCGCCAGAGCGCTTCGACGGCGTGATAACGATCCGACGCATCGACGATGTAGACTTCGGATGCCGCTGGGGATGCCATGCGCGCAGAGTGCCCCGCCAACCTATAAAAAATGTATGCTGCCGGCCCGGTTCCGGGGAAAACGGCTGATTTGAGGGTGCGACGGGCCGAAGGGCCGGAGCTTGAGAAAACCCGGAGGGTTTTCGAGTTGCGACGGACGGCACGTCCGGAGCTTGAGCACCGTTAGGTGTGAAGGCAGGAGTTTGAGGGAACGCGAAGCGTTTCCGGGCAGGAGTTTGAGAAGACCGGAGGCATTCCAATGATGCCCTCCGGGCATGGGCGCCGGCCGGTCCCGCCGCACCGGACGTCCGGACGATAACCACCTCCGGGCAGGCGGATCCGGGCGCCGCATTCGACACGTATAAGAGCACCACGAGCGCAATACGTAGTAAACCTCAAGGCACCGTAGAGACCGCGCGTCCTCGCGTGGAATGCTTTCAAAAGGCATGCGGGCCCGCCCGCTGCCCCTGAAAGAGTAAAAGGTATGAGGCCAGTACAATCATGACTTCCAGAATGCATACCCCCCACACCACCTGTCCCAGCTGCCACGAAGAGGTCTTCCTGGACGAACTCGTGGGCGGGCGCTGCCCCCTCTGCGGGTATTCCCTCGACGAAGACGAAGGAGCGTGCAGCGACTACGAGGAGACCATCGAGCGCTCCGACCTAGGGTGGATGATCTTCCAATTTTACGTCTTCAAACGGTTCTGCAGCGAGGGAGCAAACCCGCTCCAGGTCATGCAGATCCTCTCCCGGTATGAGGAGCTCACCCAGTGCAACCCCGCCGACGCGGAGAAGATGCAGTTCACTCTGGAAGTTCCGATGAGCCGCTGGGAGCGACTGCTCCCGAAAAAATGCGCGAAATGCGGCAGATTGTTCTTCTCGGGCGGAAAAGCGACGATATCGGGAGACATCTCGTCCCCCGAACACGTAAAATCGTATACCTGCCCGTCCTGCTGATCAGTAGGTCCGGGCAACCAGGGCGGACGTGCCGTTCCCGCCGCAGGCGATGCACGGGCCGTCCGAGACGGCGATCAGGTCCGATCTGATATCGGACCCGAGGATGCTTGCATCCACCGCCGCCTCAATCTTTTCCGCACACTCCTGCGACCCGCACCAGTGGACGACCGCAACCCCGGTCTTCACCGCTGCGGCAGCCTCGTCCAGGGTCCCGGTCACGGCGATCCGTGCGGCCATCGCCTGCCGCGCCGCCTGCGAGAGTTCCTCCCCGAACTGTGCAAGGACGGAGCAGACCCCTTCTACGACGCCCCGGCGATCGAGCGTGGTCTTCCTGCCCGTACGGGTGACGGCGACGACCGTGTTCGCGTCGATATCCCGCGGGCCCACCTCGATCCGCAGCGGGACGCCGCGCATCTCCCAGTGGTAGTACTTCGCGCCCGGGCGCATATCCCGGTCGTCCAGTTTCACGGCGAACCCCGCGTTCCGGAACTCCTCCTGAAGCGCCCCGGCCGCCGCGAGCACCTCTTCGCGTCGTTTTCCGACGATGATCGGCACGATGACGACCTCTATCGGCGCGACCTCCGGCGGGAGCACGAGCCCCTTATCGTCGCCGTGGACGCTTACCACAGCCGCAATCGACCGCTCGGAGATGCCGTAGCAGGTCTGGTAGGCGTACTGCCGCTCCCCGTTCGCGTCCTCGTAGGTGATGTCATAGGTGCGGGAGAAGTGGTCGCCGAGCATGTGCACCGTGCCTATCTGGAGCGTCTTTCCATCGGGCATGATGGTATCGACCGCGATGGTGTAGTCGGCACCCGGGAACTTGTCCCAGGCCGGGCGGCGGGATACGATCACCGGCACCCGGAGGCTGTCGTAGAACTCCCGGTAGAGGCCGAGCGCGACCTCCACCTGTGCCGCCGCCTCCTCCCACGTCGCGTGCACGGTATGTGCCTCCTTAAACGACGTGATCTCCCGGAGACGGATGAGCGGGCGGGTGTGCTTCGTCTCGTAGCGGAACGTATTGACGATCTGGTAGAGTTTCAGGGGCAGGTCCGTGTGGGACCGGATCCAGAGGGAGTACATCGGGTAGATGGCGGTCTCGCTCGTGGGCCGAAGGGCGAGCGGGACGTCGAGCTCGTTCCTGCCGCCGTGGGTGACCCAGTAGACCTCGTCCTCGAAGCCCTTGATGTGCTCGGCCTCCTTCATGAACTCGGTCTCGGGGATCAGGAGCGGAAACATCGTCTCCGCGTGGTCGCGGTCCATAAGGTCCCGGAGTATCCCGTATGCACGCTTCCTGATGCCGAACCCGTGGGGGTACCAGACGTACAGCCCCTTGACCGGGTAGCGGACGTCCATGATCTCGGCTCGCCAGAGAATCTCGTTGTACCACTGGGAAAAATCGTCTTTCCGGGGAAGTACGCCTGTATCTTCTTCCATCCGTCTCGAACCTCAAAAACTGTCGATCTTGCCTCGTTAAGCGATCATACTTAGGATTGCAGGCGTAATAAATGCCTCTACGGCCGCCGCAACCGCGAGGAGCGGGACGACGACCCGGAGAAAGAGGCGGGTGAGAGGCACGGCTCCGGCAGCGGCATCGCCTCCACCCTGCCACTCGTCGATGAGCTCCCGCCCGAGGAGGAGCCCGAGGCCTCCCGCGATGAGGAAGGCAGGGATCTCGAAGATGCCGTGCGGCAGGAGCGCCGCCGCAATGTAGAGCAGACCCTGCTGTTGCCGCACGAGTTCCGTCACCGCACCGATCAAAAGACCGTTGACCGAGAGGATCAGCACTGTGACCACGCCGAGCGAGGCTCCCCCGAGGAAGAGGAGGAGACAGGCGGCCAGGTTGTTTAAGAACAGTTTGACCGCGAGGACCGGCCGGGAGTCGGAGAGGAGGCCCGCTACGACCTGGTTGCGGAAGAGGGTCATGACCTCCGCGCCGATCGACGGGTCGCGGGCCACGGCAAAGACGCCGAGGCCGACCGAGACGGCAAAGAAGACGGCCGCGAGGATCGTGGCCCGGGCGAGCGAGAGTTCAGACATAGAGCACCATCCGCACCAGGTCCCGTATCCCCGGCGCCATGCCGACGACGATCATGGCCAGCAGGATGAGGTGCCAGAGGTCGGGGTTTCCTTCCCGCCGGTACATCTCGAGGACGTATACGGCAGGGACGATCACCGCGATCTTGAGGAGGAACATCGAGAACGCGCTGCCGGTCGCCTCGATCAGGCCCGAGCCCACGACGTGCTGCTCCACGTAGTGGACGGGATGGATATCGATCCCGTAACTTGTCGCGCTCGCATCCAGCATGTGGCCGAAGATGAGGAGTTTATAGAGGATGTTTGAGGCGTAGTCCCACTTCAGCACGTAAACAAGGAACGCCCAGAGGGCGAGCGACGTGACTGTCGCGAGGGCGAGGATGGTAACGAGGACGTCGAGCGCGATCGTCGCCTCGGTGAGGCCGAACCAGACGAGCGCCGCGGTGGCGAGGAGGCAGGCGACGATCCCCGCCCCCCCGTAGACCCGGCTGTAGCGGGCGGTGAGCCCGGCGTTCTCAGCGAGTTTTCCGAGAAAGAGGGCGATCGCCGCGACCGCAAAGATCGAGAAGAAAATCAGGGGCGTGATCAGGAGAAACCGGAGGTCGGAGACGATCATCCCGGTATCCTCGACGACCCGGAGAAGCCCTCCAAGGACGACGAAGGGCATGGTCGCAAGCACCAGTTCGTCGTCGATGGCGATCGAGTAGCGCCGGAGCCCCCGGTAAACGAGGTAGACCGCCGCGATGAGGATCAGGGCGTAGGTCAGCGTATCGACGAGCGTGTACGCCTCGCCGTAACGGATGGGATCTATGTAATATTTGTAGAGGAACTCCCTAATCATTACTGATCTAAATGAGCGCAGACCGCATAAACCTACTCAGAACCAAGGTCTTCGACAAGTCCAAATGGATGCAGCTCCCCCGTGACGTCGTCATCGGCCACGATGTCATCGAGCAGATCCCGGCTGTCTGCGAAGACCTTGCTCTCGGCGATTCTGTGCTCATCGTATCGGGAAGCCGGACGCGGGACGTCGCCGGGAAGAGAGTCGAGGCGCTTCTTGCCGGCTCCTACGACGTTGCGACGTTTGCCGCGAGCGTTGGCGATCCCCTCGAGACGATCAGGAAGGCCGAGGCGGCGGCGGCAGAGGCCGGGTTCGTCATCGGCGTCGGCGGCGGGCGGGTCATCGACACGGCGAAGATCGCCTCCTACAACGCCGACCGTCACTTCATCAGCGTCCCGACCGCCGCATCGCACGACGGCATCGCCTCATCGAGGGCCTCGGTCCCGACCGCCGAAGGGAACGTCTCGCTCGCCGCCGAGCCGCCCATCGCCGTCGTCGCCGATACCGCCATCATCGCTTCGGCGCCTCACCGGCTGCTCGCGTCCGGGTGTGCGGACATCATGGCAAACTGCACCGCAATCCTCGACTGGGAGCTCTCCCACCGTCTTCGGGGCGAACCGATCTCGGAGTATGCCCTGACGCTCTCCCGGATGACCGCCGAGATCCTCTTTCAGAACGCCGACCTCATCAAACCGCACTCAGAGGAGAGTGCCTGGATCGTGACGAAAGCGCTGGTCTCCTCGGGCGTCGCGATGAGCATCGCGGGATCGTCACGGCCCGGGAGCGGCGGCGAGCACAAGTTCTCGCACGCACTGGAGCGGCTCGCACCGGGAAAGGGCCTCCACGGGGAGAAGTGCGGCATAGGGGCCATCATCACGATGTACCTCCACGGCGGGGACTGGGAAGGGATCCGCAGTTCCCTGCAGAAGATCGGTGCACCGACCACCCCCGCCGAGATCGGGGTCGACGACGAGACGGCCGTGGCGGCGCTGCTCGCGGCCCGGACGATCCGGCCGGAACGGTTCACGATACTGGATATGGGGCTGACCGAGGAATCGGCGCGGGACCTCGTGAAGATGCTTTACCGGGAGTGAGACAATGACGAAAGAGAAGACAAAGGTGACGCTGATCGGGGCCGCACTCGCAAAGCCGGGACTTGATTTCGTGTATGAGGGGATCGTGTGCACCGAGTGCGAGGGCTGCAAGGTGCGCAAGGTCTGCCATAACCTGCAGTCGGGGAAGAAGTACCGTGTCGTTGCGGCCCGCCCGAACACCCGGCACGACTGCCCGGTTCACCACGAGGCGGCGGTCGCGGTCGACGTGGTGGAGGCCCCCATCGTCGCGCTGATCGGCGCCGACATGGCGATAGCGAACTCGAAGATCCGCTACGAGTTCTCCTGCCCGAGAAGCGAGTGCCGGAGTTACCGGCTCTGCCGCCCCGACGGCATCATCGAAGGAGAGAAGTACGTCGTCGGGGAGGTTCTCGGCAACGCCCCCGACGTCTGCGAGCGTAGCCGCCCCCTGAAACTGGTGGAACTGCGGCCGGCCTGACGCTACGGCCGGCTCACCCGGGCGAGCCGCCGGGCGAGGTCGAGGAGTTCCTCCCGGTCCTGGAGCGCAGCGAGCCACGACTCCGGGATCGCCTCGCACCCGAAGCGCGCCCCGGCGAGTCCGCCGGCGATCGCCCCAACGGTATCGGCGTCGCCCCCGAGGTTGACCGCCGCGACCACCGCTTCGCGGAAGGAGACGGCATCCATGAAGATACTGACGGCGCAGTGAGTGCAGAGGACGGCGTCGAGCGAGGGCTCGGGCGGATACGCCCGGTAATCCTCGAGCAGCCCCCGGAGTTCCGGGTCGGAGCAGGCCGCAAGGGCACGGCCAAAGGCTACAGGAGCCTCCTCTCCCCGGCACATCCCGCTGACCATGCGGTTGACGAACGCCGAGGCTTCGCCGGCGACGGGGTCGAAGTGCGTGACGGCCGATGCGGCGAGGCTTGCTTCCCGGACTTCCTGTGGCGGGTAGAAGATGCCGACCGGGACCCCGCGCATCACGCTCCCGTTGCTCCTGCTCCCGCCCCGCGCCTCGTACACCGTCCTCGCGGCAGCCGAAGGCGGGACGCCCTTTTCGATCAGGTCGAGGACGGCGCGGGACGTCGGCCCGAAGAACTCCGGATAGGCCCGGTATACCCGAATTAAACGTCGGGCGAAGTCGTCCGGATCGAACTTCCCGCACCCGACGAGGGTCTGCGCCAGGGCTGACGCCTGCAGGGTATCGTCGGTGTACTGGCCGGGGAGGGTGTCATGAATTCCGCCCCCGGACATCTCCGTTACGGCGATTGGGGCCGGCGGGAGGCCTTCCAGGGGCGCGCCCAGAGCGTCGCCTATTGCAAGCCCGATGAACGCTCCGACCGCCCGCATCTTGTGCATATAAAAAGATCACCAACAAATTATATCTACCCGCGGACAGTAGTATTCTTCGAGGAAAGGTGATATCGTGCAAAAGGAAGAGCTGCTCCACTTACATATGCTGTTAGTCCACGTCAGAAAGTACTATGAGAGTACCACCGGAGAGGATGTTCCGACCGACCAGTACAACGCTCTCCGCATCTCACCCGTCCACATCCATAAGAATAAGGTCACCCATAAAAAGGCTATCCTTACGCTGGGCGACGAGATCGTCCACCACATCCGGGCACACCATAATCCCTACATCGAATACCACGCCGATTTTCACTCCGAACGGATTGCAACCGAACATTAAACGATGAACGATACCGACACTCTCCGGGAGATCATCTCCCGCATCCTTTCTACCGGGCCCGGTCCTGCAGACATCCAGAAGATCAAACTTGAGGTCTGCCGGAAATACTGCATCAGTATGCCCAAAAACTCCGCGATCCTCGCCGCCGCCACGCCCGAGGAGCGCGAGCGGCTCCGCCCGATCCTCCTCGTCAAACCCACGCGGACGCTCTCCGGGGTGGCACCCGTCGCGGTGATGACCTCGCCCCACCCCTGCCCCCACGGGAAGTGCCTCCCCTGCCCCGGCGGGCCGGAGCACCCCTTTGCGTCCCCCCAGAGTTACACGGGAGAGGAGCCGGCGGCGCTCCGGGCGAGAGAGCACGCGTTCGACCCCTACAACCAGGTGCAGGCCCGCCTCGGGCAGTTCGAGGCGCTCGGGCACCACGTCGACAAGGCGGAACTGATCGTGATGGGCGGGACGATGACCGCCCGCCCGGTCGATTACCAGGAGTGGTTCGTCGGCGCCGCCGTGCAGGCGATGAACGACTACCCCCGGGCCGGGGTCCCGCCGGAGAAGCCCGATCTCGAGGCGATCTTTGCCGCGAACGAGTCGGCGAGAGTCCGGTGCATCGCGACCACGTTCGAGACGAGGCCGGACTGGTCGCGGGAGGAGCAGATCGACCGGATGCTCGCGATGGGCGTGACCAAGGTCGAACTCGGCGTCCAGCAACTGGACGACCGGATCCTCGACTACAACCGCCGGGGCCACTCGGTCGCGGACTCGGTCGCGGCGAACTGCCTCCTTCGCGACGCCGGGCTGAAGGTTGGGTTCCACGTGATGCCCAACCTCCCCGGAGCAAGCGTTGAGGACGACCGGCGGATGTTTGAGGAGCTCTTCTCCGATGAACGGTTCCGGCCGGACTTCCTGAAGATCTACCCTACCCTGGTGACGCCGGCTTCAGAAATCGAGGCCCTCTGGGAGCGGGGGGAATACCGGCCCTATACCGAGGAGGAACTGATCGACCTCATCGCCTATGGAAAGTCACTCCTCCCGGAGTACGTCCGCCTCCAGCGGATCCAGCGCGACATCCCGGCAAAGCTGATCGTCGCGGGCTCACGGCACAGCAACTTCCGGCAACTTGCAGAGGCGCGGCTTCATTCGCAGGGACTCCGGTGCCGGTGCATCCGCTGCCGCGAGGTCGGCAGGACGGTTGCGCCGGAGGCGGCAACGATCTCGACCAGCGTCTACCGGGCGTGCGGCGGCGAGGAGCGGTTCATCCAGGCGGGCTCCGAGGACGCCCTCGTCGGGTTCGCCCGCCTCAGGTTCCCGCACCGGCCCTTCCGCGACGACCTCGCCGACGCGGCGCTCCTGCGCGAGCTCCATGTCTACGGGAGCGTGGTCCCGATCAGCACCCCGGCGTCCGCCGACGAGTGGCAGCACCGCAGTTTCGGCAGCGAGCTCCTCTCCGCCGCCGAGGAGGAGGCCCGCGATCACGGTTATGGGCACCTCGCGGTGATGAGCGGTGTCGGGGTGCGGCCCTACTACAGGAAACAGGGATATGAACGAGTGGGGCCATATATGATCAAGACGTTCTCATGAAGCCCGCGACGCTCGAGTTTGTGAAGCAGAGGTTCACGGAGTACTACCAGAGGCAGAATCTCACCGTCCCGTCCTCCCTTGAGCAGCGCGAATGGGGTTTCGTCTTCTTCGATGCCGCGGCCGAAGTCCGGATGCGGCGGCATATGGCGTTTATGGACCCGCAGGAACTCGCCGCGTACGTGAAAAGCCTGGTCCCCGCCCACGTCTACTACTCGACGGCCTACTACCAGACGCCGTCGGCGCCGACGATGAACGATAAGCACTGGGCCGGCGCCGACCTGATCTTCGATCTCGATGCCGACCATATCGTCCGCGGCCCCTACGCGATGATGCTTGCACGGGTAAAGGAAGAGACCGAGAAACTGCTCGGGATGCTGACCGACGAACTCGGCTTTGCCAGAAGCCACATCAAGATAGCCTTCTCCGGGGGGCGCGGCTACCACATCCACGTCACCGATATCGCCGTCCGGGGATGGGGGAGCCCGGAGCGGCGCGAGATCGTCGACTACGTCTGCGGCATCGGGCTCGACCCGGCCGTGATGCTCGCTCCGGGAGGCGCGAAAACCGGATGGCGGCGGCGCTACGCCGATGCGCTCCGGGCTCACCTCGCAGGACTCGCGACCCTCGACCCGGCGGAGGCGACGGCCTATCTCGCGGGGCTTGAAGGTATCGGGAAACGAACGGCCGCGGAGTTCCTCGCGGACCTCGACGCCCTCCTCGAGAAGGAGCCACAGGACCTCCTGCAGAACCGGGTCGTCCGGGCGATCGCGGCCGCACCAGACTTCGAGGAGAGGATCCGGGACGCCGGAGCACGTGCTGACGAGCCGGTCACGACCGACATCAAGCGGCTGATCCGAACACCGGGGTCGCTGCACGGCGGCAGCGGGATGCGGGTGGTCCCGCTCGATATCCGGGACTTCGCGGAGTTCGACCCGCTCGTCGATGCGGTGGTCTTCGGCGACCGGGAGGTTCGGGTGGACGTGAAGGCGAACTTCGCCACGTCCCTGCTCGGGAACACCTACACGCTCAAAGCAGGAGTCCAGAGCGTCCCCGAAGCGCTCGCGGTCTTCCTCTGCTGCCGGAACATGGCGGAGATCACCGGGGGTGCTTGAAGCATGGCCACCGACCTCCTTGAGAAACTGCGGCAGATGCTGCTCGACATGCATCACTCGGGAAGGCTCTCGCATATCGAGCCCGGTCTCTACGACGATGCCCGGGCATACGTCGAGAAACTCAAGGCAGACTACTACGGCCTGAAAAACCCCCTGGAGAGCCGGGCGGGGAGCCTGCTCATCGAGGAGATAGGGAGCGTCACCGAGACCGTGCAGGAGATCTTCGCGGTCCGGACCCGGCAGATCCTCGATCTCGCGTTCCAGCAGGTCGAGGGGCAGTACACCGATAAGGAAGAGACCCGGAAGATGCTCCCGGCGGAACGGGC
This sequence comes from Methanoculleus oceani, assembly GCF_023702065.1. NCBI lineage: Archaea > Methanobacteriati > Methanobacteriota > Methanomicrobia > Methanomicrobiales > Methanomicrobiaceae > Methanoculleus > Methanoculleus oceani. The sequence continues at coordinate 915,822 of NZ_QFDM01000002.1, forward strand.
GATGTACGGACAGATCGTCGACGCTATCGAGGGGTGCCGGGAAGCGCTCGTCCACGGGGAAGACTACCCCTTCGGCGGCGGTACGGCCGCCGCTCTCCGGATCGAAGAGACCCCGGAGGCCTCCGGGACCCCGGCAGCCGCCGCTCCCCGTCCCGTCCAATCCCCCTACGCCCTCGTGCATATCCGCTCCAACATGGAGTCGTTCATGGGAGTGGACGGCAGGACCTACGCGTTGGAACGGGGGGATATCGTCACCCTGCCGGAAAACAATGCAGATGTGCTCTGCGAGCACGACATAGCCTTAAATATTAGGCTTAACAAGTAATATAGGTACTCGTATCTATCGAATAGAGGCTACTATCATGAAAATGCCATCAAAATTCAAGACCTACTGCCCGTTCTGCAGAAACCACCAGATTCATGAAGTCGTGAAGGTAAAGAAGGGCAAAGTGCGCCACTTCAACTGGATCGACCGCCAGAAGGGGCGCAGAAGCATGGTGGGCAACATGGGCAAATTCAGCAAGGTGCCCGGCGGCGACAAGCCGACGAAGAGGATCAACGTCAGGTACCGGTGCACGGTCTGTGGAAAGGCGCATCTCCGGCCGGGATTCCGGATCGGTAAATTTGAACTTACGGAGTGAGGTTATTATGGTCCGGGTGAACAGAGAGAACAGGAGCACATTCCTCCGGGTAAAGTGTCCTGACTGTGAGAACGAACAGATAGTCTTTGAGAGAGCGAGTACCGTTGTGGGATGCAATGTCTGCGGGCGTATCCTTGCAGAGCCCCACGGTGGGAAAGCTGATATAAAGGCTGAGATACTGGCAGTACTTGAGTGAAATTCCATGCATGAGAGAGAGTGGCCCGAAGAAGGAGAACTCGTCGTCTGCACGGTCGCGGATGTCAAAGACTTTGCGGCGTTCGTGACCCTGGACGAGTACGACGAGCGAAGAGGGCTTATACCGATATCCGAGATAGCACGGGGCTGGATTAAGTACATCCGGGACTACGTCAGAGAAGGACAGAAGGTTGTCTGCAAAGTCCTGAATGTGGACCCCGATCGCGGCCACATCGACCTCTCGTTAAAAGACGTAAACGAACACCAGCGGCGCGAAAAGATTCACGAGTGGAAGAACGAGCAGAAGGCCGCCAAGTGGATCGGGTTCGCCTCCGAGGCAGCGGGAGTGGACAGGGGCATCATCGAGGAGGCCATATACCGTGAATACGGCCAGCTGTACCCGGCCTTCGAGGATATCGTCACCACCGGCGGCGAGGCGGCAGATCGGCTGAAACTCGACGAACAGGTCAAAAAAGCGCTCATCACCGTCGCGCACGAGAACGTAAAGGTCTCGAGAGTGACCATCACGGGGCATCTCATTCTGACGTCGTCGAGGCCCGACGGCGTCAACGTGATCCGCCGGGCGCTCCGGAGTGCGCAGCCGAAGGTCGAGGATGTGGAGATCGACCTGATCTACGTCGGAGCCCCGAAATACCGGATAAAAGTGACCGCACCCGATTATAAGGAAGCCGAGAAGGCGATCGAGAAGGCAGCAAGCGCCGCCGTCGGCGTGGTCGAGCGGGCGGGCGGCTCCGGCAAGTTTATCCGGAAGCAGAAGGCCGGATAGAACCATATGAGCAATCGCATTCGCCGCTGTCCGGATGACCTGAGGTATACACTCTCCCCGGTCTGCCCGGTCTGCGGCCAGCCATCCCGGCCGGCCCACCCGGCACGCTTTTCCCCGCAGGACAGGTACGGTAACTACAGGAGGGCCGTACGCAGATGGAACACGTCACAGTAACCTTTTTGCGAGACGACAACATCGACGCTCCGGTCCTGGTCGAGGGCCTGCCCGGCATCGGACATGTCGGGAAACTCGTTGCCGACCACCTGATCCATGAACTCGAAGGCGAGAAGATAGGGGAGATCTCTTCGATCCACTTTCCGCCGCAGGTGATCGTCGACGAGGAGGGCGTCACTCATCTCGTCAATAACGAGATCTACCGTTGCGAGAAGGACGGAAGAGCGGTCCTCTTTCTCGTGGGGGATTTCCAGAGCAACTCTGCCGAGGGCCACTATATCCTGGCCGAGCACTACCTCGACATTGCACAAGACCTCGGCGTCCGGCGGGTTTACGCACTCGGGGGCTACGGTGTCGGCCACCTGGTCGAGAACCCGAGGGTGCTCTCCGCCGTCAACATGGGGCATCTCCGGCCGGAGGTGGAGGCCGCAGGGGGGTCGTTTGAGAATGCCGGGAGCGACGGGATGATCGTAGGGGCCTCAGGCCTCCTGCTCGGCCTCGGCGAAGCGCGGGGTATCGAGGGGATCTGCCTGATGGGCGAGACGAGCGGCTACATCGTCGACCCGAAAAGCGCCGACAGCCTCCTTGCGGTCCTCTCCCGCCTGATCGGGATCGAGGTCGACCACACCTCCCTGCAGCAGCGTGCCGAGAACATGGAGCAGATCATAGCAAAGATCCAGGAAGCCGAAGAAGCCCGGGGCCGGGAAGAACTGAGTTATATCGGATAATTCATCTTTTTTTTGCCGCAGGACCTTCCGGCAAACGAAGCCATTGCGGTTCCCACGATATCCTCCGGTGAACTCCCCCACCAGGGCACCCGCGAACCGGCCGATACCAACCCTTAAGACCCACCGAGGACGACAGAGGAGCAATATGGTCACCCTCTACCTCGCCAGATGGGAAACCCGCTTCTGGGCCTGGCTCATCGATATCATCCTGATCGGGCTGCCCCTCTGGGCGCTCTCCGACCGGCTGCCGCCCTCCTGGAGGTTCACGATAGACCCCGGGCTCCTCTCGATAAGCCTCTCCTCGGTCGTCCTCTTCCTCTACTGGACGCTGCTCGAGGGATACCGGGGCCAGTCCATCGGCAAGATGGCGCTGAAGATCCGGGTCACCGGCCGCGCCGGGGAAGATATCGGGTTTGGCGCCGCCGCAATCGAGAGTTTCGGCAAAGCGTTTCTCCTGATCCCCGACTGCCTGATCGGCTGGCTCGCCATGCCGGGCTCAAAACAGCGGCTCTTCAACCGGATCTCCCGTACCATCGTGATAGAGACCCGGGAGCAGGAAGAGCCGGAAGGCGTCACCTACGTGAAGCCCGAGGAGTGAGGATCAGTCCGTGACCACCGGGAGCCCGGCAGCCTTCCAGGCGCTCATGCCGCCTTCGATATCATAGACCTCGCGGAATCCGGCCCCCCGCATCAACTCGCGGACACCGGCGCTCCGCCCGCCCCGTAGACAGCATACGAGATAAGTTCCGTCCGGGTCGAGGCTACCAAGGTGCTCCGAGAAGTCCACCGAGTCGATGTTGATCGCACCCGGGATATGCCCGCCGGCGAACTCGTCCGGTCTCCTGACATCGATGACGACAAACCTCGGGTCTTCCCCCTTCTCTTCGATCAGGGCGGACGCCTCGGCGGGAGAGACGATGCGGATGTTCTGGTCCCCCGATGCCGGACCACCGCCGAGGCATCCGCCGACGAGCACGGCAGCGAGGGTGCTCCCGGCGACGAGCAGGAACACAAGCGGGAGATGAAGGTCGGTCATACACCTATGTCATGACCGCAGAGATAAAAGGGATTTTGGTCCTCCCGACCGCTTCTGCCATCCGTCTTCACCGGCCGGTGCGCGAGCGGGGCTCCTCAGGAAGTATCGTCGAATTCGAGCGGCGTATCGTCGAGAGACATCACCGCACGGAGGGTATCCGGTGTATCCAGGGCTACGACCTCCCCGCCGTCCACCACTGCAACCCGTGTGCAGATTGCCTCCACTTCAGCCACATCGTGAGTCGTAAAGACGATCGTCACCCTCCGCTCGCGGTTCAGCCGCCGGAGCAGGTCCCAGATCTCCCGGCGGCCGGGCTCGTCCAGCCCCTTCGTCGGTTCGGCAAGGAAGAGGACGCCGGGATGTGCAAGAAATGCCCGGGCGATCTCAAGGTGCTGCATCATGGCGGGGGAGTAGGTCTCAACCGCGGCGTCGACATTCCCGGCAATTCCGAAGAGCCCTATGACCTCGGGGATCCTCCTTCTCCGGACCTCGTCGCCCAGGCCGTGCAACCGTGCGTGAAAGTCCAGGTTCTCCCTGCCGGTCAGCGCAGGGTCGAGCACCGACTCCCGGAGGACGAGACCCATGCTCCGCCGCAGGTCCCCGAGATTCCCGAGAATTGCAAGCGGCGAACGCTCGGCAAACCCGGAGACCGGGAAGAGCATCGTCATGAGAATGGCAATCAGGGTCTGTCTATCCTGGCCGCAGGGGCAGAGAATACCAAAGACCTCTCCGCTCTTCACGTCGAACGGGATCGGGCCGCGTGCCTGAAGCCGCTCCAGATGCCGGATCAGGTCCTCAACAGTAAAGGCAGTCGTCATGCTTCTCCGCAAAGATGCGATCGGTCGGAGCGAACCGAGCCGTTCTCAACCACCTGCTACCCCGATGTACACCCGGTATTCCCGGATGACCATCCAACTGCGGAATATTCCTCCGGGATCAGTTATCCGGTTTCCGTTATTCGATTCGAGGAAGGAGGTATTGTTTATCATTATTTTTTATTGTCCCTATATGAATATATCTATCTAAAAAGGATTATAAAATACGCAATTTCTGATTTCTGTTTTCTTCTATACCTCCCTTTTTCCATACAACAGGCAAGAAGCATCGGTCTGTAGAGGGACTCGTGGCAGGTTGGGCGAAGCCGGCCGAGACCGTCCCGGCACGAAGGCCCGCCGGAGGTCATACCGATGAAACTATTTACGGGATGGACCCGTCCGGTAACATCAGGGCTATGGAGACCGAGCTATCCACGATCGCAATTCTGCCGCTCCCCTTCAGCCCGGAGCATATCCTCATCGCGCTGGCAGTCCTCATACCGGCTCTGGTCATATTCAACCTGCTCCTCGTCGCCGAGGGGGCCTTTGAATCGATCGGGCTCCGGTTCTACCAGGCGGTGCTGGTGACCGCGGGAGCGCTGCTCGGCAGCCTGATCGACATCCCGGTAATCCCTGTCGGGGACGCGATCATCGCGGTCAACGTCGGCGGCGCCGTCATCCCCCTCTTCGTGACCCTCGGGGTGGTCGCAGGAGGCCGGGTCTCGGGCTACAAGACCCTCGTCGCCGTCGGTGCCGTATCGCTCGTCGCCTACGCCTTCGCAACGCCTGTCCCGGGTCTCGGGATCACCATGCCGTTCTACATCGCACCCCTCGCCGGGGCTGCCGCAGGACTCCTCCTCGCCCGCGGCTGCCGCACCGCCCCGGGGCTCGCCTACGCCGGGGGAACCATGGGCACCCTGCTCGGCGCCGACATCCTCAACCTCGCAAACCCCGACGTGCTCGCGGCGCTTGCCGGAAGCGGGTCGACCGTCCTCTCCATCGGGGGTGCGGGGATATTCGACGGCATCTTCGTCACCGGCGTGCTGTCGGTCCTGCTCGCGGCGTATGCGGGGAGGAGTCTCCGGGAGAAGGGGGGAGTTTGTTCGCAGGAGAAAACGGAGTGAGGGGGACGAACTCCGGGATGCAGAGTGAACTCACCAAAAATACCGTTTTTTTAAACAAGGTGCGTTGCGCAAAAAACCTAGTGCGCACGAGGTCTCAAAGATTGTAAGCACCCAAACTTGAAACGAGGAAAAAACCCGGTGCAGTGGACCGTGGTGACTGCGCACCTGACGGTGCTCGAGCTCCTGCCCTTTGGCCAGTCGCTTATCGCAAATGGGGGAGGGGTTGCAGGGGAGGGGGGCTTGCCCCCCTC